>JBOHLR010000054.1:0-13777 GCA_050729555.1 Allostellaceae bacterium | reverse complement strand
CCACCGACCGCAAGGTCATCGGCTTCGTCACCGAAGCCTATGCCCTCCGCCGCTACAACCAGGAGCTCGAACAGGCCCGCGGCGACGAGTTCGCCGACCCAACCCTCTTCGGTCCCGTCTGAACGCCGCGATCTTTGCCAAGGCTGGGATTTAGCGGATATCCCCGATTCCGTCCCTCGACAACCGGCGCGTGCCGGCGCCGGATGTCACGTTATCAATTGATCATTTAGGTTGAGTGTGGACCCAACCTTGTGTTCGATAGCATCGACGGTCGCGTGCAACGAAACACCGGTACCGATGGCTTCGAACATCGCACGGTATCGCGTCAACTGCGCCAAGCAAGAAACAGGGATGAACGCACATGACGACGGGCACCACACGCCAGCTCCGCATCGAGGATGAGCCGCTCTTGCGCGGCAAAGGCCGCTATACCGGCGACGTGCACGAACCGCGCCAGGCGGCGGCCGCGTTTCTGCGGGCGCCGATGGCGTCGGCGATCATCCGCCGTCTCGACACGGCGGCGGCGCAACGGGCGCCCGGCGTGCTGGCAGTGCTGACCGCAGCCGACATGACCGGCACCGGAAGTTTAGCCCATCCGCTGCCGGTACCCGGACGCGGCGGCTCGAAGCTCGCGGCGCCGCGTTGGCCGGCTTTGGCCGAAGGCCGCGTGCTCCATGCCGGACAGCCGGTCGCGATGGTGGTCGCTGAAACACCCGCGCAGGCGCAGGACGCCGTCGAGCTGGTCGACGTCGACTACGACGAAACCCCCGCCGTGGTCGACGCGCGTCGCGCCATCGAACCGGGCGCGTCGCAGATTTGGCCCGAAGCGCCCGGCAATGTCGCGCTCGACTTCACCTGGCCGCTCGACAAGGACGGCAGCAACGCGGCCGAAGTGGCGAAGATCATCGCCGGCGCGCCGCTGGTCGCGCGGCTGTCAGTGTCCAATCAACGGCTGGCCGTCGCGAGCATGGAGCCGCGCACGGCGACCGGCTGGTACGACGCCAAGACCGGCGAATACACGCTGCGCACGGGAACGCAGAGCGTCTGGTTGATGGCCAATCAGTTGTCGGAATTGTTCGGGGTCAAACCGGACCAGATGCGCGTCCTGACGGACGATGTCGGGGGCGCCTTCGGCATGAAATCCGGCGCCTATCCGGAATACGTCGCTGTCCTGGTCGCCGCCAAGCGGATCGGCCAGCCGGTTGGTTGGGCGTCGACCCGCGCCGAAGCGTTTCTGTCGGACAATCAGGCGCGCGACCAGGTCATGGACGGCGAGCTCGCCCTCGACAAGGACGGCAAATTCCTCGCCTTACGCGTCAAGTCGGTGGCCGATATGGGCGCTTTCGCCAGCGGCGCCGGACCGCTCACGGCGACGATCAACATGGTGCGGTGCTTTCCCTCGGTTTATCGCATTCCGCGCGTTGTCTGCGACGTGCTGTGCGTCCTGACCAACACGGTTCAGCTCGGTCCTTATCGCGGCGCCGGGCGGCCCGAAGCCAACTATCTGATGGAGCGGCTGGTCGAGGAAGCGGCGCGCGTCAGCGGCATCGATGCCGTCACCCTGCGCCGGCGCAATCTCGTGACGCCGGCGGAGCTCCCCTACAAGGGCGCGATGGGCACGGTCTATGACAGCGGCGATTTTCCGGCGATCTTCGACAAGGCGCTCGAGCTCGCCGACCTCAAGGGCTTCCCCGCGCGCAAACAGCAAAGCGCCGCGCGCGGCCGCCTGCGCGGCATCGGCGTCTCATGCTTCCTCGAACATTCTGGTGCGCTTCCGCCCGAGGGCGCGGCGCTGTTGTTCCCCGGCGACGGCACGGTGGTCGTCGGCTTGGGTGCGCAATCGACCGGCCAAGGACATCTGACGGTGTTCCGCACGGTCGCGTCGGAAAAGCTCGGCGTCGATCCGACGAAAGTGGTGGTGCGCGAAGGCGACACGCGGCTGGGTGTCGAAGGTCACGGCAGTTTCGCCTCGCGGTCGGCAGCCGCGGCCGGCAGCGCGATCTTCTTCACGGCCGACGCGGTGATCGAGAAGGGCAAGAAAGTGGCGGCGCAGGTGCTGGAGGCGGCGGAAGCCGACATCGCCTATCGCAACGGCGCGTTTGAAATCGTCGGCACCGACCGGCGGCTGTCGCTGTTCGAGGTCGCCAACAAGGCGCGGGAACTCAAGGCCAAGGGCGAGATCGCCGAAACGCTCGATACCAACAAGGTGTCGCAGACGCCGCAACATTTCCCCAACGGCTGCCACGTCGCCGAGGTCGAGATCGATCCCGAAACCGGCGCGCTCGACGTGGTGGCTTACAGCGGTGCGGATGATTCCGGCCGTATCCTCAACACGATGATCGTCGAGGGCCAGGTTCACGGCGGCGTGGCGCAAGGCCTCGGCCAGGCGCTGCTCGAAAACGCGCTCTACGACGAGTCCGGCCAGCTGCTGGCCGGTTCGTTCATGGATTACGCCCTGCCGCGGGCGACCGACATGCCGTCGAAGTTGACCGACGCACTGCTCGAATTTCCGTGCAAGACCAATCCGATCGGCGTCAAAGGCGCGGGCGAGGCCGGCACCACCGGTGCGCTGGCCGCGATCATGAACGCGGTCGCCGACGCCATTCCTGGGGCCGCCGGCCGCACGCTGCAAATGCCGGCGACAGCGCAAAAGATCTGGCAGGCGTGCCGCACGGCGCGAAACGGTGGCCGCGCATGAGCCTGGTTTATACCTGTGCTCCGGCTTCGGCCGGTCGAGCGCTCGCGCGCCGCAGCAAGACCACGGCACGCAACCGTGCCGCACGTCAGCCGACCATCGACATCCACTGTCACGTCTTCACGCCGGAAGCGGCGGCGCTAGTCAAAGATGTGATGCGGCCGCAGAACGATCCGTATTCGTTCTTTGAGAGCGCCGCATCTAAGCAGACCGACACCAAGCAAATCGCCGCCATCGGACCGAAGCTGACCTCGATCGAGGAGCGGCTCAAGACAATGGACGCCGACGGCATCGACATCCAGGCGATCTCGACCGCGCCGATCCAATATTATTACTGGGCCGACGGCACGCTGGCGCTGCGCACGTCACGCCTGATCAACGACAATATCGCGCATCTCTGCGCCATCCATCCCGACCGTTTCGTCGGCCTGGCGACCGTGCCGATGCAAGTGCCCGAATATGCGGTACGCGAACTCACCCGCGCGGTGCGCGAGCTCGGCCTCAAGGGCGTCGAGATCTGCCCGCATGTCGAGCAGGAGGAGCTGTCGGCCGATCGTTTCCGGCCGTTTTTCGCCAAGGCGGAGGAACTCGGCGCGGTGATTTTCATGCATCCGCATGGTTTTCCCGACGGTCGGCGTCTGGGCGATCACTTCTTACAGAACATCGTCGGCAATCCGCTCGATACCACGGTGGCGATCCACCACCTGATTTTCGACGGCGTGCTCGAAACCTATCCCGGGCTCAAGATCGTCTGTGCCCACGGCGGCGGCTATCTGCCGGCTTATGCCGGACGCATCGACCACGCGCATGCGGCCCGGCCCGATGCCCGCACCAAGATCACCAAGGCGCCGTCGACCTACCTGAAGAAGCTCTATTTCGACACCATCGTTTTCAACGATCACCAGTTGGCCTATCTGGTGAAGCAGTACGGCGCCGATCACATTCTGCTGGGCACCGACTACCCCTACGACATGGAGCTGCCTGACGCGGTGCAATTCGTGCGCAAGACGCCCGGCCTGTCGGAACGCGATCGGGGATTGATTCTGGGCGGCAATGCCGCGCGGCTCTTGGGCATCAAGCCGCCGGCGGCTGGGTCGGTGCGGCGCTAGAACACCTTGAAGACTTGGATCAGCGCCGGTCCGATCAGCACGATGAACATCGACGGCAGAATGAAGATGATCATTGGGATCGTCATGATCGCCGGCAGCTTGGCGGCCTTTTCTTCGGCCTTGAGCATGCGCTCTTCGCGCAGCTCGGCGGCGAGAACACGCAGCGCCTGAACCAGCGGCGTGCCGTATCGCTCGGTCTGGACCAGCGTGTTGACCAGGCTGCGCATCGCCGGAATGTTGACTCGCTTCACCAGGTTCGTCAGCGCAGCGCGCCGGTTCGGCAGGAACCCCAGCTCGAGTGCGGTGAGCTGCAATTCGTCGGTCATCTCCGGCATGAAACGGCGGAACTCGCGTGCGACGCGGACCAGCGCGCCGTCGAGACCGAGGCCGGATTCGGCACAGATCATCAGGAGATCGAGCGCATCCGGCAATGCCGCATGAAACCGCTGATGCCGCTTTTTGATCATATTCCGCAGCACGAGCGGCGGCGTATAGGTCGATCCGACCGCGACCGCGGCACCGAGCAGCGCGACGTGCGTCGCGGTCATATTGAACGGTGTGCTGAAGATCAGCACCAAGCTGGTCAGCGTGCAGGGCAGCAGCAGCCGGACGCCGACGTAAAGGACCAACGCCTCGCGATTGCGATAGCCGGCCTGGATCAGCATATTGGTCGCCTTGTCGGCATCGGCGCCGCGGGTGAGTTTCAGTTTTACGACCAGGGTTTTCAGCAGGCTGGTCCCGAATTGGGGCCCCAGACGCTGGCGCGCGCGCGGCGAGCCGGCGGGCGGTGCCGCGCCGACGCGGCGTGCAACCAAGGCGGCAAAACGATTGCGCAGCGGTGCGGCGGCGTCCCAAGCGCCATAGCCTGCCACCAGCGCGCCGAAAATGGCGGCGCCCAGCGTCAGCGTGAAAACGATGTCGCCGAACTCGTTCATACGCGGAACTTGCCCATGCGAATCATTGCGAAGATGCCGACCACCAGCGTCGTCATCGCCGCCGTCAGGTACATGTGGCCCGACGGCGTGGTGAACAGCAGTGCGACGTAATCGAAGTCGAGCACCGCCAGAATGCCCATGACCACGAAGGGCAAGGCGCCGACGATGGTCGCCGAGGCCCGTGCTTCGGCCGAGAAGGTGCGAATCTTCAGATGCAGCTGACGGCGCCGGCGCAGAATCAGGTCGAGGTTTTCCAGCGTCTCGGCGAGGTTGCCGCCGGTTTCACGCTGGATTGAAAAGGCGATCGCCATAAAGGTGAATTCGGGCAGGTCAATGCGGCCGGCCGCTTCCCAAAGCGCGTCTTCGAGCGGTTGGCCGAGCTGGATCTGATCGGAAATACGGCGGAACTCGGCACCGACCGGTTCGCCGATCTCATGCGTGACGCCGGCAATCGTTTCCGTGACCGGCAATCCCGCGCGAAGGCCGCGGACCATCAAGCCGATCGCATCGGGAAACACCGCGATGAAGCGTGTCGCCCGGCGGTTGACGAGGTAGCCGATGAGCACGCGCGGGGCGAGGAACGTGGCGCCGATGGCCGCCGGCCAGCCGACCAGCGGCGCAATGCCGATCTCGGTCAGGCCAACGCCCAGCAGCATGCCGAAAACCGCGGCGCCAATCAGCACCTTGCCGATGGTGAGGTTTGTGCCTGTCCGCGCCAGGTGCTTGCGCCATTTATCGGGGTTCGGCAGGAACCGGCCGACCAGGGCATCGAGGCGCGATTTCTTCTCTTCGCGCTTCAGGGTGAGTGCGACCGCCTCGACGTCCGGCTTGCCGACGAAGCGGTCGCGAACCGTGCCCAGGCGTTCGACCACGTCGGCGCGTTCCTTCGTGTCGGTCGCGCCCGACCAGCTCGTGAAGGTCACACCGAACAGCAGCAGGAAGACGATGAGCAGGAAAATGGCGTCGATCATGACGCCTATCCGACGGCTTCGAGGAGGGCGCGATCCAGACCGTAATATTCCGCCCGCGTGATGAAGTGCGGACGGAGACCACTCGACATGAACGTGCCTTTGAGCGAACCGTCCGGCATCTGTCCTTCATATTGGAAGTTGAAGATGTCTTGCGTCGTGATCACGTCGCCTTCCATGCCGACGATCTCGGTGATGGCGACGACGCGGCGAATGCCGTCGCGCATGCGGCTGATCTGCATGATGAGGTTGACGGCGGCGGCGATCTGCTGGCGGACGGCGCGCGGCGTCAGGTTGACGCCGCCCATGCCCACCATGTTCTCGAGGCGGGTCAACGCTTCGCGCGGCCGGTTGGCGTGGATGGTCGAGAGCGAACCGTCATGGCCGGTGTTCATCGCCTGAAGCATATCGAGCGCCTCGGCGCCGCGGATTTCGCCGAGGATGATGCGGTCCGGACGCATACGCAGGGCGTTCCGGACCAGGTCGCGGATGGCAATCTCACCTTTGCCTTCGAGGTTAGCCGGCCGCGTTTCCAGACGGACGACGTGCGGCTGTTGCAGCTGCAACTCGGCGGCGTCTTCGATCGTGACGATACGCTCGCCCGGATCGATCATCTGCGACATGGCGTTCAGCAGCGTGGTTTTGCCCGAGCCGGTACCGCCGGAAATCAGGATGTTGAGGCGTGACCGCGCGGCGATCTTAAGCACCGTCGCCATCGCCGCCGAAATGTTCTTCTGCCGCGACATGACGTCGAGCGTGATGCCCTTTTTCGAAAATTTACGGATTGAGATGGTCGGGCCGTCGAGCGCCAAAGGCGGCGTGATGATGTTGACGCGGCTTCCGTCCTGCAAGCGGGCGTCGACCAGCGGCGACGATTCGTCGATGCGCCGGCCGACTTGCGTGACGATGCGGGTTGCGATCGACATCACGTGCGCATTGTCGCGGAACGACACGCCCGTGAGCTCGATCTTGCCCCGGCGTTCGACGTAAACTTGCTTCGAGCCATTGACCATGATATCGGTCACGGATTCATCGGCCAGCAGCGGTTCGAGCGGGCCAAGGCCCAGCATGTCGTCGAGCAGGACGGTGACGAGCTGCCGTTGTTCGGCCTGATTGAGGTTGATGCGCTGCTCGACGACAATCTCGCTCACCATGTCGGCGAGCTGGCGCGACAGCTCGTCGCGTTGCAGCTTGGCGGCGACCTCGGTGTCGATGCGCTGGAGGACCAGCGGATAGATGCGCGGCGCCGCCTCGTTGACGTTGGCGCTGCGCATGGCGACCGGACGCGGCGCCGCCGGAACGTCCAGCATGGAGGCCGGCTCGGGCGCACGTTGTTCCGGCGTGGGCGCGGCGGTGCGTTGCGGCGCGGGCGTGGTGGCGACCGGACGGAGAGGCGGAAGGTCGGGAACGCGCGGCCGCGGCTGGAGCCCGTCGGCGTTCACCCCGCGGCGCCCGAACATCAGGCGCTCCGCTTCAGGAAGCTCGGCAGAAACGCGCTTGGCGAGAGCTTGGCCGACAGTTTCGGTAGCGGAAGCTTGGCGAGGATTGAGTTGGATTTAGCGGCGACGGGTTCGATGCCGCCGATACGCATGGCGATCGCACGGATTGCGGCCGCAGCCGGTGCATGCTTGAGCGCCGCAGATAGGACGCTACCGGTGGACGCGGTGGCTAGCGCCGCGGCGGGCTCGAACGGCACGACATGGTCCAGCTTGACTGCAGTCACGCGCTCGAACTCGGCTTTGGCGATTTCGCCGCGGTGCTTGGCGCCGACGTGATTGGCGACGATCATATGGCGCGCCGACGGGGTCATCGTCCGCGCGAAGTCCGCAAGGCGCAAAAGGTCGCGTGCGGAGGCCAGCGACAGGTCCGTCACCAGGCCGATGGTCGACGACAGCGTCAGGATGCGGCGGACCTCTTCCGACAGAATGCGCGGCGCGTCGACGACGACGTAGTCGTAATCGTGGCGCAACACGTTGAGCATCGTGTCGATCGCGCCCGGCGCGACATGCATCTGGTCGACGAGCGGTTCTTCTGCGGCCAGCACCTTGAGGCGCGGGCTCTCTTCGAGCATGGCAGCACCGAGCAGGCGGCTATCGAGCCGCGACGGAAACTCGAGTGCCTCGCGCAAGCCGGCAGCCGGCGCCAGGTCGAGCGACAAGGCCGCGTTGCCGAATTGCAGGTCGAGATCGATCAGCGTGACCCGCTTCTGATAGAGGTGCGCGAGGCACCAGGCGACCGAACTTGCGATCGTCGTCGCACCGGCACCGCCGCGAACGCCGACGAAGCTGACGACGTGCGCCTGCGTCTTGGCGGTGCCCTGGCCGAGATGGCGCCTGTTGTCGCCGCGCAGCGAGCGCTCGAGCATGGCGAGCGTAACCGGCTTGAGCAGATAGTCGGTGACGCCAAGTTCGATGAGGTCGCGATACACGGTCAATTCGTTGCGCTTACCCAGCGCGACGACCGTCATTTCCGGCGGGCAGAGCTGGGCCAATTCGGCCAACGTCTTCACCGGGTCCTCGACATCGTCGATGTCGACGATCAGCAGATTGGGCGGCGCGTGCTTGGTGATGTATTCGTGCGCGGCGGCGACGCCGCCTTCGATCGCAACCGGATTGCGCCATCCCTGAGCGGCGGCCAGATCGCGTGCGACTTGCTGCGTCTCGGGCTCGGCGACGCAAGCGAGGAGCCGCGGGCCGGCGCCTTGGTTTGCTTCGGGTTCCGGCGTCAGGTTCGTGTTATTGTCCATTGCCGCCACCTGAACTTGCGCCGCTGCTGCTCGCGCCGCCGGAGCCGTCGGCCGAACCGAGAGCCGCCGACGGCTTGCCACTACGATAGTTTTCGACCGCCGCGATGCTGGGGGCTGAATCGGCCGGACCTTGCGGGTGACCCGAAACGAGATCACGCGGATCCGCGACCATGAGATTGAGGTCGGTACGCGTCGCGCAGCCGAGATTGGTCGACGGCGCATTCGACGGATCGTAGGGACCGACGATGTTCCAGTTGGGACAGGCGGGCGGCACCGCCGCCTCGCGGTTGACAGTCACCACGACGGCATCGGCCGTGAAGCTGGCGTCGGGCGCCGCCATACGGTGAGCGATGTCCATATTGTCGAGCACCTGGCTGACGCGGGCGCGACGCGCGGCGGCGATCGTGCCGTTGCCGCCGATGATCGTGACGTTGTCGACGCCGGCGCGGCGATCTTGGCCGACGAAGGCCTCAAGATCGGCGGTCTCCGTCGGCGCCAAGGTCGCACTGCCGGGCGCGAACTGAACCGTATGGCTCAGCTGGACCGGCTTCACCGTGAACTGATTGAGCGTGACGTCGTTCGGCGCGTGGGTGCAGCCTGCCAGCAAAGCGACGGTGGCGAACGCGGCGGCAAGCATCCAGCGGTGGCGGAGATGGTTGGGAGATTTGGTCATGCGCCTTCTCAATTGAGCTCGAAGCCGACCTGGCCCATCGGCATCGCGGCCTTGCGGCCGTCGGGCAGGGTGGTCACGGCCGCGGCAGGCGCCGGCACCGGGATGCTCGGCGGCTGCGTCTGTGGGCCGTTCATCTGGCCGTTCAGGATCATGTCGGCGTCGGTCGGCGTGGTTAGCCCGTCGTTGGGCGTCGCCATTGGGCCGTTGACCGGCTTGACGAGATAAGGCGTCACCAAGATCACCAGTTCGCTTTCGTTGCGCTGGAACGCCTCGGACCGGAACAACTGACCGAGGACCGGGATGTCGCCGAGCCACGGGAACTTATTGAGATTCTGCGTCATATTGTTCTGGATCAGGCCGCCGATCGCAAAGGTCTGGCCGCTGCCCAGCTCGACCGTCGTCTCGGCGCGCCGTGTCGACAGGCCGGGCACCGACACACCGGCGACCGTGATCGCCGTCGAGTTGTCGATCTGGCTGACTTCGGGCTCGACGTGCAGGCTGATCAGGCCGCTGTTCAAGATCGTGGCGACGAACGACAGGCTGACGCCGAATTTCTTGTAGTCGATGGTGACGACAGCGCTGCCGCCGGTGCCGGATTGTGGCACGGGCACCGGAAATTCGCCGCCGGCGAGGAAGCTCGCCTTTTGGCCCGACACCGCGGTCAGGTTGGGTTCGGCCAGGATGGTGACCAAACCTTGATCTTCGAGCGCCGAAATCAGGCTGTTGAGACTCGTGCTGCCGAACCGGGCGCCGCCGAAAATGTTGCCGGCCGTTTGGCCGCCCTGGAGCGACGTTGTCTGCGTGTTGAAGCCGTTCACTGTGCTTCCAGGCAGGGCTGGCACAACCTTGGTCCCCGTGGCACTGGCGATGACACTGGTTCCGGCGGTCACCAGGCCGAAGGCGACTGAGCCGTTGTTGTATGCGTTTTGCCAGTCGATGCCGAACTGCTTCTCGATGCTGCGTGAAACCTCGGCGACGCGCACGTGCAGGTTGACCTGATTGGGCGCGGTCAGTTCCATTTTGTTGATCAGCTGTTTCGGATCGGGAACGTAGCGCGCCGCGATCTGGCGGATGTCGGCGCCTTCGGCGGGCGATTTGACCGGTCCTTCGAGCACGATCGAATTGTCCACGGGCCGGGCTTCAACCTTGTTGCCGGGCACCAGCTGATCGAGAGCGCGTTGCAGATCGCTGGCGTCCGCATGGACGACGATCGGGCTGTTGATCAGGACGTTGTCCCCTTTATCGAGTGCGAACAACGTGGTCGTGCCGGCGGCCTTGCCGACGAGATAGATGATGGTCGGCGATTTGACCTGGATGTCGGCGACGGCGGGATCGGCGACGAAAATATTCGCCGCCGGCCGCTCGAGACGCAGGATGACGCCCTTGCCGCTGGCCAGCGAGATCACCTGTCCGTTCGGCGCGATGATCTGCGGTCCGGCAAAGGTCACCGCCGGCGCCAGCGTCAAGCTGAGCGACATCACAAAGGCGAGCGCTTGAATCGCACGCACGATGAATCGGTTATGGCTGCGACGCAGGATCATTTGCTCACCGCCCGTCCGGCCGTGCCGATGGCCTTCGTGGTTGCGGCGCCGGCGGCACCGATTGCCGAGCTCGGCAGCGTGGCCTCCGGCGGTGCAGATGCTGTTTCGACGGCGTGGCCGCCGCTGAATTCAATCGACGATTTAGTCGTGCCGCGAATCACATCGATCTCGTTGGACGAGCCCGATGAGCTCATGGCCTGATGATGGGCGAACGGGATCTCGACTGCGTCGGTGTCCCAGGTGAGTGTTGGCCGATGCGGTTCGGCGTCATTTTCGGCGGTGCCGACGCTGCGCAATGTCATTGCCAGCTTGCCCATTTCGGGTAGCAGCGCGACAACCTCGGCTTGTTTCGGCGTCACGTCGAGCGTAGCGGTGCGCGCCAACGGCGAGTCGTGCGCCTGGTCGTTGATCTTCTGGTCGATGGCGAGCACGCGGATGTCCTGCAGCACGGTTTCGGACACACGGCGCGGCTGGGAATTCTTGTCGGTCGACGGAACGTCCATCGTCAGGATCAGATCGACGCGGTCGCCCGGCATCGCCAAGCCGGACAGGCCGGCGCCGCTTTGCAGCGGCACGGTGATGGCACGGTCGCCCGGCGTGACGATCGCCGCGAGGAATCCGCGGTCGCCCTTCTTGACGATGCGCAGATCGGTGATCGGTTCGCCCGGCGCGATGCCGGCCTTCGCCACCGAGCCGACAATCGCATCGAGATTGACCGCGCCTTTGACCATGTAAGCTTTGGACACGTCGTTGTTCGGCCAGCTCTGCCAGGCGACATCTTCTGTGCGGATGAAGTGGCCGGCCGGCAGCGCCTTGGCCGCGACCAGGATCATCTTGGGCGGTGGCGGCGCCGCCATCTGCGTTACCGGCGCGGCGGCCTCGGCGCGGACGTGCTCGACCCACGCGCGCACGACCAGCGCGGTGACAAGCGACAGCATCATGGCGGTCGCCAGTAGCAGCAATCGGCGGGGCGGCAGTGTTGCGAACATCGCGCGGTTGGTCCTCTCAACGTCCTTCCCGGCCGGTGCCGTCCGGACCGTTACGAACGGCCGCCGGCGGGCGGGTTTTAAGTGGATCGATTATGACGAGCTCTGGTTAATACCCGGTGAAAACCGCGCGAAATCCGCGCCTTAGGCCAATCGGCACGATGACTGACCTATTGGGCGGCGCCGGCGTCCGGTGCCATGTCAGCCGCGGCCTGGTTGGCCGGCCGGGCCGGCTGCGTCGCGAAATGGATGCCCAACAGGGCC
Source organism: Allostellaceae bacterium (assembly GCA_050729555.1). Classification (GTDB taxonomy): domain Bacteria; phylum Pseudomonadota; class Alphaproteobacteria; order ATCC43930; family CGMCC-115725; genus REEB95. The sequence goes on along the minus strand of JBOHLR010000054.1, from coordinate 1,860 downwards.
GTGCGATCCGCGGCGTCGCCCTGATCGGCGGCGGCGTTGTGATAGGCGGCGAGCTCGCTGTCCAAGGCGGCGCGATCGGCGTCGCTGGTGACCACCTGCTGCGCCTTATCCATGTCGCCGTGCACCGCCTCGATGAAGGCGAGGTTGCGGCGATAGCGCTGTTCGGCATTCGGCAAAGCGACGAGCGCAGTCAGGGTCTTAACCGCGCCGTCGTAATCGCCCGACAGGAATTGGGCCATCGCGATATTGTTGAGCAAGCCCTTGTGCTCGGGCGCGATCGCAAGGCCGGCTTGGTAGTTTTTGATGGCGACGTCGTACTGGCCCATCGAGCTGTGGGCGATGCCCATCGCGCTGAACAACGCGGGGTCATCCTTGCGAGTTTCGAGCGCGATGTTGAATTCGTCGATCGCCGCTTGCGGCGAGCCGCGCACGAGCATCAATTCGCCCATGCGGAAAGCCGCTTCCGGGTCATTCGGCTTGAGCACCTGGACCAGGTGATAGGCCTCGTAAGCCTGGGTATATTGGCCGAGTGCGATGTCGACCCGCCCCAACCGCATGAGTGGTGTCGGCGAATTCGGATCGTCGCTGTGCGCCTGCCGATAGAAGGTGGCAGCGGCCGCGTTTTCGCCCTTGGCGACGGCTTCGTCGCCGCGCTCGAGCGCCGATTTTGATGCCTCCGCGTCCTTATGCATGATTTCGGTTTGCGCCGCGGCCATTTTTTCCGCGATAGCCGCTTCCTTGTCGCCGACGCTGGCGCATCCCGACACCGCCAAGGCGCAGGCGGTCACCAGGACGAAAATCCACGGTGCATCGAAGCGGCGCGCGATGCGCATTGACGCGGCGACGGCGGTCATCTTGGAACGCAACACGGCAGTCCCCTCGCACGCTCACGGGAATAGTTAGCAGCAGTGTCGCGCGTTGTGGTTAAGTATCAGTGAAGTCAGGAATTTAGCTGTGATGCCGGCAAAGGTGCCGACGCGATGTCATTGCGGCGTCAACCTCGCCGTCGCTTCAAACGCATTTGATATATATTTGCCTAATTGTCTATTAACGAGGTTCCATCATGACCGCTTTCCTTCGCCGTTTGGCCGTCGACGAATCCGGCGTCACCGCCCTCGAGTACAAATTGCTCTGCGCGTTGATGGGGCTGGTCCTGGTCAAGAGTCTGCGCGACGTCGGAACCGCGCTCAACGCAACGTTCACGACGGTCGCGAACGCGCTCGGCCGCTAGGCGCGAAGCAATACCTGTCGCCGCCGCCAACGAGATTGACGCGCATCACGCTGCCGCGTCGGCATACGCGATCAACACCTTGATCTCGATCCGCTAAACGTCAGCGCGCGATGCGCGCTTCGATCTCGGCGCAGAGATAGTGATAAAGGCAGATGTGCACCTGCTGGATGAACGGCGTGTCGGTGGCCGGCACCGCCAGCAGGATATCGGCTTTGGGTGCGAGCTTGCCGCCGCCCGCGCCGGTCAGTGCGATCACCGTCATCCCTCTTTGCCGCGCCGTCTCGGCCGCGGCGATCACGTTCTTCGAATTGCCGCTGGTCGACAGCGCCAGCAGAACGCCGCCGGCCTCGCCAAACGCTTCGACCTGACGGGCGAATGCGCTGTCGTAGCTGTAGTCGTTGCTCCAGGCGGTGACGACCGCCGGATCGGCTACCAGCGCCATCGCCTTGAGCGCGCGGCGCTCCTTTTTGTAGCGCCCGACCAGCTCGCCAGCGATGTGCATCGCATCGGCGGCCGAACCGCCGTTGCCGCAAATCAGCAGTGGCTTCTGGGATGCCAGCGCCGTGTGCATGACATCGATCGCGCGCGAGACTTGGGCCTCGTCGATGGCGGCCGCGGCCGCGGCCCGC
>JBOHLR010000053.1:0-13846 GCA_050729555.1 Allostellaceae bacterium | reverse complement strand
GGGGTCTGGAATTCCGTGAACCCGCTTTCGATCATGCGGCGGCGGATCGACGCGATCACCTGCGCGCGCAGCACGATATTCGCGTGCACGCCTTCGCGCCGCAGATCGAGAAAGCGGTATTTGAGCCGCATGTCCTCCGGGTATTCCGCCTCGGCATTGACCGGGAACGGCAGCGGCTCGGCCTCGGATTGAAGCATCAGTTCGGCAATCTGCAACTCGACCGCGCCGGTCGGCAGCTTGGGATTGACGGTCTCGGGCGAGCGTCGGACCACCTTGCCGGTGACGGTCACGACGCTTTCGAGCTTCAAGCCATCGGCCTGCTTGAATAGCGGGCTCGCGACGTCGATGACGCACTGAGTGACGCCGTAATGATCCCGAAGGTCAACGAAGAGCAGCTGGCCGTGGTCGCGTTTGCGATGCACCCAGCCGGACAACCGTACCGTCTTGCCTTCATGATCCGGGCGTAATACGCCGCAATTATGCGTCCGATAGAGATGCATCTGTCGATCTGTCCCTCGCGCGAGCGAGGCGAAAAGCGCACGGGAGCAGGCTTTTTGTCAAGGCGTGCGTCCTTCTCGGTTTCTGGCCGCCGTCGATTCGGTGTATGAAAGCGGCATGAGCGTTTTGATCACCGATCGCGCCGCGCTCGAGGCGTTCTGCCGCGGCCTCGCCGGCGCCCCTTACGTCACCGTCGACACCGAATTCATGCGCGACAAGACCTATTGGCCGCAGCTCTGCCTCGTGCAGCTCGCCGGACCGGCCGGCGCGGTCGCCGTCGACCCACTGGCGCAAGGCATGGACCTGGCGCCGCTCCACGCCTTGATGGCCGATCCGGCCATCCTCAAGGTCTTCCATGCCGCCCGCCAGGACATCGAGATTTTCTACAACGCCACCGGCAAGGTGCCAGCGCCGATCTTTGACACCCAGGTCGCGGCGATGGTGTGTGGCTTCGGCGAATCGGCGAGTTACGAGACGCTGGCGGCGCGTCTGGCTGGCGCACATATCGACAAGACATCGCGCTTCACCGATTGGGCGCGCCGGTCGCTGACCGAACGTCAGCTCAAATATGCGATCGCCGACGTCGCCCATTTGCGCCCGGTCTACGAAAAACTGGCGGCCCAGCTCGACCGCAGCGGCCGCCACGGCTGGCTCGACGAAGAAATGGCGGTATTGACCAATCCGGCGACCTACCGGCTCGATCCCGCCGATGCCTGGAAGCGGCTGAAGGTCCGCAGCAACAACCGGCGGATGCTGGCCCTGGTGCGCGAATTGGCGGCGTGGCGCGAAACCGCAGCGCAACAGCGCAACCTGCCGCGCAGCCGGATCATCCGCGACGAGGCGCTGGTCGAAATCGCCGCGCATGCGCCCACCAACACGGACGAGTTGGCACATACCCGTGGTCTCGGCAAGGGTTTTGCCGAAGGCAAGCTGGGCGGCGAAGTGCTGGCCGTCGTCGCGCGCGCCGCGGCGCTGCCCGAGGCCGACTGTCCGCAACCGGCGCCGCGTCGCGAATTGCCGCAGGGGATCGGCCCGCTGGTCGAACTGCTGCGCGTGTTGTTGAAGCTCCGTTGCGAAGAAAATCACGTCGCGACGAAGCTGGTCGCGGGCAGCGAGGATCTCGAGCTGATCGCCGCCGACGACCAGGCGCCGGTGCGTGCACTGCAAGGCTGGCGCGCCGACCTGTTCGGCAAGGATGCGCTCGATCTGAAGCACGGCCGTCTGGCGCTGACCGCCGCCGGCAAGCGTATCAAGCTGGTACGCACGACGGCGGCCGAAGCCGCCGCGCAATAACGGTCAGGGCCGTTTCATCACGCCTTTGCGGCCGATCGCCTTGGCCAAGGCATCGAGCCGCCGCTGCACGCTTTCGCCGAAGCGCTGCACGCCATCGCCGTTCAGCGACAGCAGAATTTCGTGCCCCTGAAGCGCCAGGGTCGTGCCGTGGAGCGCGGCCGGCACGCCGCCGCTGATCGTATAGGCCAGCCGCAGTGCCAGACCGATGACGCGCGCCGTCGGCAGCTCCGATTCGTCGAGCAATTCGAGCGGCGCCAGCAGCTCCACCGTGCCGCGACCGCCATAACGGGCGTGCAACGCCGCCGAAACGAAGGCGCGCCCGGCGTGATCGATGCCGGCCACCGGCATGTAGAGCGCGTGCCGGACCGCCTGCTCGGCGCGGTAATCCGGATGATCGTTCCAGGCGATGTCCGACAGCAGCGCCGCCGCGTGGCGGAGACGTTTCAGCTCGGGCCGCTCCTTGGGAAACAGCGGATTCATCCAGGCAAATAGCGCGTCGCCGATGTCGCCGAAGCGCGTGTTGGCGCGGGCGGTTTCGAGACAGGCAGTAATCAGCGGATCGGCCGCGCGTTCGGCCGGATCGAGCAGGCTGAAATGGTGGCCCTCGCGCAATCCCCAGGCCGAGAAAACGACGCGCTTCGGGTCCATGCGCTTCATGATGCGGGCGAGCACGCGGCCCGCGAGCGGCACGACCTCGAGCCGCTTCTTCGAAAGGCCGGCGATGCCGTCGAGCGATTTGCGGGTCTGCTTGGCGACGAAATCGAGAAAGCGCTCCGCCTCGCCGCGCGACAGTGCGTAATTCTGGATGATGTGCAGCGGATATTGGTTCTCGGCCATGTGAATGCGCGCGAGCGCGCGCCACGAGCCGCCGACCGCATAGAAGTTGCCGCCGTCAGCCGCGGTCAACCACGGCACCGTCGTCAACAGTCGGTCGATCACGTCCTTCAGCTTCTTGTCGTCGTCAGCCAGATCGGCAAGCCGCAACGGGCCGAGCGGCAGGGTTGCGGCGCGACCGACCGCGCCTTTGCCGATCTCGATCAGCTCGATCGATCCGCCGCCTAAATCACCGACAATGCCGCTCGCGTCGGGCATGCCAGCCAGCACGCCCAGTGCCGACAACCGGCCCTCTTCCTCGCCCGACAGCACGCGAATGCGGACGTTGTAGCGTTTTTCGATTTCCTGGACGAAGGCCGGACCGTCCGCCGCGTCGCGTACCGCGGCCGTTGCCAGCACGTCGAATCGCGTGGCGCCCAGCGTCCGCGCCAGCGCCACGAACCGCTGCATATTGGCGCGCACCATCTCGACGCCTTCGGCGTCGAGCTTGCCGGTCTTGTTGAGGCTGCGGCCGAGGCCGCACAGAACCTTTTCGTTGAACAGCGTGCGCGCTGGCCGCTTCAGCCCGTCGAACACCACCAAGCGCAGGGAATTCGAGCCGATATCGACAACGGCGACCGCGTCACGCCGGACGGTTCCTTCGACCGCCGCGGCAAAACGCGTCGCCATTTTCAGGAATCGCCTCGTTTAGTTACCAATCGCGGCGACGAGCGTGTGCGTTGCTGCAAGGCGCTGCCGCGGCCGGAGAGGCTCGGATTGGTCATGAAGTATGTATGCGCGCTCGGCGCGTTGGAATCAACACTCGCCCGTTCGTAGACGCCGTCGGACTCCAGCCACCACGTCTGCGCCTCGTCCTTGAGCGAGGTTTGCATGATTTCGACCATCACCTGCCGGTGCACGGTTTCGTTCTCGATCGGCACCAACGCCTCGACTCGCCAGTCGAAGTTGCGCGGCATCCAGTCCGCGGACGAGATGAACACCAGCGCGTCGTGCGACGGCAACACCTTGCCGCTGCCGAAGCAGACGATTCGCCCGTGCTCGAGGAAGCGGCCGATGATGCTCTTGACCCTGATGTTGTCCGACAGGCCTTTGACGCCCGGCCGCAGGCAGCAGATGCCGCGGACGATCAGGTCGATCTTCACGCCTTCCTGCGAGGCGGCGTAGAGCTTGTCGATCATCGCCGGATCGACGAGCGAATTGAGCTTGGCGCAGATTTGCGCCGGCCGTCCCGCCCGCGCGTGCGCGATCTCGGCGTCGATCAGCTGCGTCAGACGCTGGCGCAGATTGATCGGCGCGATCGCGATCTTCTCCAGCTTGGCCGGAGTCGCATAGCCGGTCATGTAGTTGAACAGCTGTTGCGCGTCGCGGCACAGCGCCGGATCGCAGGTGAAGAAGCTGAGATCGGTATAAACCTTGGCGGTGTACGGATGATAGTTGCCGGTGCCGTAATGGACGTAGAGCCGCAGCTCGCCGCTCTCGCGTCGCGCCACCAGCGAAACCTTGGCGTGCGTCTTGAGCTGGATGAAGCCGTAAACCACCTGCACGCCGGCGCGCTCCAGGTCGCGCGCCCAGCGGATGTTGCGCTCTTCATCGAAGCGGGCCTTGAGCTCGACTAGCGCGGTCACCGACTTGCCGGCTTCGGCCGCCTCGATGAGGGCGCGCACGATCGGGCTGTCGTCGCTGGTGCGATAAAGCGTCTGCTTGATGGCGACGACCGCGGGATCGTGCGCCGCTTGGCGCACGAACTGCACGACCACGTCGAAGCTTTCATAGGGATGGTGGACGATGATGTCCTTTTGCCGGATCGCCGCGAAACAATCGCCGCCGAAATCGCGGATGCGCTCGGGAAAGCGCGGATTGTACGGCGTGAACACCAAGTCGGGACGCTCGTCGATGATCAATTGCCGCGTGTCGGCCAGGCCGAGAATGCCGTCGAGCGGGAACACGTCGTCGACCGACGCGTCGAGCCGTTCGACGAGGAAGCGGCGTAAATCCTCGGGCATCGCCGCCTCGACGCCGAGATAGATGACATGGCCGCGGCGGCGGCGCTTTAACGCCGTTTCGAACAGTCGCGCCAGGTCCTCGGCTTCTTCGTCGATTTCGACCTCGCTGTCGCGCAGGACGCGGAACATGCCTTTGCCGACGACGGCGAAGCCGGGAAACAGCTCCGACAGGAATTCGCCGATCACCTGCTCTACCGGAATGAAGCGGATGTCTTTGCCCGGCAAGCGGACGAACCGTGCGATCGACGACGGAATCAGGATCAGCGCCTGCATGCGGTTGCTGTCGCTCTTGCGCGACAGCTCGAGCATCAGGCCGAAACCGAGATTGGCGACGAATGGGAACGGATGCGCCGGATCGATCGCGAGCGGCGTCAGCACCGGAAAGATGTCCGCCATAAACCGTTCGCGCACGAAGGTGCGGTCGGTGACGGTCAGATCTTCGGGGCCGACCACGGCGACGCCGCGCTCGGTCAGTTCGTCACGCAGCGCCCGCCAGCTGACTTGCTGATCCTGCATCAGCTTGCCGGCACGGCGATTAATCGCGATGAGCTGTTGCGCCGGCGTCAAGCCGTCCTGGCTGGCGGTCGAGATGCCGGCCTGGACCTGGCCCTTGAGTCCGGCGACGCGCACCATGTAGAACTCGTCGAGGTTGTTCGCCGAGATCGATAGAAAACGCAGACGCTCGAGCAACGGATAGCGGTGATTGTCAGCTTCGGCGAGGACACGCTCATTGAACGCAAGCCACGATAACTCGCGGTTGATGAACCGGTCGGGCGAACGTTCGCCCACCGGCGGGCTTGCCGAGCGCACTTGCGCTTCCGGCCTAACCGCCATTTCCCGCTCCATGCCGTAAGTTTATAAACCCTATGTGAACATGTTATTGCACCGCGGAGCAAGCGGTTGAGCACTCTCTTTCTATTACGCCACGCCAAGGCGGTGGCCCAACACGCCGACGGCGATCGCGCTCGCGGCCTGAGCGACGCCGGCCGCGACAGCGCCCGAACGATGGCGGCGGCCGCCGCCGAGCGCCATTTCACACCGTCCCTGGTCCTGTGCTCGGACGCGGTCCGCACGCATGAAACCCTCGACATCGTTCTGCCGGCGCTCAAGCCCGCGCCGGATATCGTCTATGAGGAGGCTCTTTACCTCGCCGACGCCAAGCAACTGCTGCAACGCCTGCGCCGCATCCCCGACGATGTGCGCTCAGTCATGCTGGTCGGCCACAATCCCGGGCTACAAGAGCTCGCGGTGGCGTTGTCCGACCAGCCGACCGGCCCGTTGATGGCGCGTCTGACCGTCGACTTCCCCACCGCGGCGCTGGTGCGCTTCGAGATCAATTTGCCGTGGTCGGGTCTCGAGCGCGGCAGCGCGCGGATAATGTCGATCCTCGCGCCGGCCGCGCCGGCAAAACGCTAGAGCTTGAGCACCCGTCGCGCGAATGGCGCGGTGATGGCGTGCTTCTCGGCAAGCGCCGCCGCGTCGAGCGCCGCTACCGCCGCGCGCGCCGCAGCGAACGAGCGTTCGATCCGCGTGACGAGATAGCCGATCACGTCGGCCGCAACCGTCACCTGCCGATCCGCGAACAGCTTCACCAGAACAGCGCTCAACAGTGCGTCGTCCGGTGCGTTCACAGCGGCCGTCGGCGCCGCCAGCAGCCGCGATCGCAGATCGGCCAGCGCGACCGGCCAGCGCGAAGGCGGCTCGGCGGCGACGACCAGCAGATGTCCGCGCCGCTCGGCAACGAGATTATACAGATGCAGCAGCGCCTGCTCGGGCGCTCGGTTCGCGTCATCGACAACGACCGCGCGCGCCTCCCCCAACCGGTTCGGCACCGTGGCGACGTCGAGCATCGCCGGCTCGATGAAGGCGGCGGCAACACCGGCGGTGCGGGCGCGCGTGGTGAAAACATGCGCCAGGTGCGTCTTGCCCGCGCCCGGCGGGCCGTGCAACGCCAAAGCTGGATGCGGCCAGTCCGGCCAGCGTTCGAGCCATTTGACCGCGGCCTCGTTCGATAGCGCGACCAGAAAGTCGTCGCCGCCGAGCGCCGACAGATGGCCGAGATCGAGCGGCAATTGCGTCACGCTAAGCCCGCTTGCGCGGCTTAGCCGGGCCTGAATCGGAATCGTAAAATGGGCTTTGCCGATAGCGGCTCATGCCAAAACGGGCCAGAACCCCGACCACGGCGGCGGCCGGCAATGCCAGCAGCACGCCGAGAAACCCGAAGAGCTTGCCAAAAGCGAGCAGCGCGAAGATCACCCACAGCGGATGGAGATTGACGCGGTCGCCGACCAGCTTCGGCGAAAGGAAATTGGCCTCGACGCCCTGGCCGATCGCGAAGATCAGCAGCACGCTGCCCGCCGCCGTCCACGTCGGCATCTGCACCACCGTCAGGCCCATGGCCAGCACGAAGCCGATGGCACTGCCGATGATCGGGATGAACGACAGAATGCCGATCAGCAGGCCGATGACGATTGCGAAATTGGTGCCGAGGATGCCGAGAGTGACGGCGTACCAGACTGCGAGAATGAGGCCGACGAGGATCTGGCCGCGAATGAAGCCAGCCAGTGTCCGGTTCACAATCGCGGCCTCGGCGCGGACCGTCGCGACATGCTGGCGCGGGATCCAGCTTTCGAGGTGCGCGACGAAGCCGTGCCAGTCGCGCATCAGGTAAAAGGCCACCAGCGGCGTGATGAATACGAGCGACAGCAGGTTGGCGAGCGCCACGCCGCTGCCGAGGACTTCGCTGGCGACGGTTGCGGCCCAGCCGAGCACGGCCGAGGACCAACCGCCGATCATGGCGCGTAGCCTATCGACGTCGGCCGGCGACAACCTTTCCTGCGCCACCTGAAGCAGCTGCTGGATGACGTGGCGGCCCTGATCCATCGCCGTCGGTGCGACGCGCGCCAGTTCGCTCACCTGCACCTCGACGAGCGGCGCGACCATCAGGACGATGAGTGCGATCGCCAGCAGGAAGACGGCGAGCATCGCGAGCGCCGCGAGCGTGCGCGACAAACGCCAACGCTCGAGCCGGTCGACGGTCGGCGCCAGGAAATAGGCGATGCCGAGGCCGGCGACAAACGGCACCAGCACCGTTCCGAGACGGTTGATCGCATAGACCAGGAAAAGGAGAACAGCGGCCCAGAATAGCGCGACAGCGCGCGGCGATGGCTTCATGTCACGCCTCTTCCGCGCCAGGGAGGCCGCGCATCCAGCGCACGAGATAGACGCCGCCCGACAGGACGGTGGTCGCCGCCACGGCGCCAATCAGAATGGCGGTGACGTGGCGATCGGTAACGCCGAGCCCGAGATGCGCGAGCACCCACGCGACCAGCACGATCTGTAGCACCGTGTTGAGCTTGCTGATCAGCAGCGGCCGCGAACTGAATGGCTCGGCCGCGAATTGCGTCAGGATGAAGCCGCCGATGATCAGTAGGTCGCGGAACACGACCAGGATCACCAGCCAGTTCGGCAAATACCCGGCAAGGCCGAGCGTGACTACCATGCTGACGATCAGCACCTTGTCCGCAATCGGGTCGAGTAGCGCGCCGAGCTCCGAGCGGCTGTTGAAACGCTTGGCGACGAACCCGTCGACCGCGTCCGACAATCCGGCCCCCAGGAACAACCAGAACGCCTCGGCCAAGGAGCCGTTGAGAATAAACCAGATGCCGACCGGCGCCGACAACAGGCGCGCGAGCGATATGTAGTTCGGCAGGTTCATTGCGTCGTCGCGCTTCAGTGCGGCGCGCCGGCGCCGTGCGGCGCGAGGACGTAGTCGGGCGCGTCGCCGTTGAGATCGAGATTGTTCTGCGCCAGCGCCAGGCGCAACTGCGTCAAATCGCCGACGTAATGGATCGTGATCTCGGCGTGCTGCCGGTCGATCGCCGTCAGATCGGTCTTCTGCACCGCCGGAATGGCGCCAAGCCGCTTGCTCACCGCGACCCAATCCTGCAGCCCCGTGATCGGCACGGACGCTGTCAGCGTCGCGACTTGCGAGACGTCGAGTATGTTCGCCGCCTTCCAGGCGTCTTCGACCTGGGCGACCGTGCCGGCGACGGCGCGCGCCATCAGCGCACCTTCGTCTTCGCCGGCGCCGAGCTTATACGTCTGGTTCCAGGTTTGCGGCGTCGTGTTGGCGCCGGGCGAGTACCGCGCCGTGGCGACCGCAACGGATTCGTTCGCGGTGCCGCCGTTCGCCACCGTCCCATGAGTGATCAAGACATCGGCGCCGTCATAACGTTGCGAAATCGCCGCCAACGCACCGCTATTGGCGGCGACCGCGGTCTTGGCGTCGATCGCCGCGATGTCTTCGGCGCCGCCGAAAGGCATCACCAGCGGCACCAGGCCCGCCGGCGCGCTGCGGTCGTTCCAAGCCGCCCGCCACGGGTTCGGATCTTCCCACAAGGAAGTCGTGCCGCCGCTGTCGAGCACCGGCAGCACGACGAGCGGTTTCGACAGCGTCTCGGCAAACGGCACGCCAGCGTCGCGCAAGAGCTGGCGCACGGCGTCGGGCCGGAAATGGAACGTGTAGTTGGCCAGATAACGGACTGTCGAATGACGTTCGTTGGCGACCTCGAAACCCTGAATCAGATCGTTGAGCGTCGCGTCGCTGGCCGGCGGCAGGCGACTTGCATCCGACGCCCGGGTCAATCGGCCCAGCAGGATGGCATAGGCTTGATGCTCGCCTTGCAGCCGCGCCGTCTCGCGCGCGGCGTCGGCCGACGCGGCGGTCGCGTCGACCGGCACGTTGGCGACCGTGTAGACGTCGGCTTGCGCGGATGCGGTTTGGGCATTGGCCGGCGCGGCCGCGAGCGCGAGGCAAATCGCCGCCAATGCCGCTCGCAAGTGCTGCTTCGCCGTTCGCGCCGCCACCGTCACACCTTCGCCCGAGGCGTCGGTCATAACCTAGAACCGGCCGCCACGCCAGTGAGCGTAGGAGCGTGGCGGCGGCCCTGGCGTGGCTGCTACAGTCGCCGCGGCGCGCACGCGCAGGGCGACCGGGGAGGCAATCGTGGCAGCTGCCGCATCGCAAGATGCCGCACCGGCTATTCGGCTGGATCACATCAGCAAATGGTTCTTCAAAGCGGGCGCACGTATTGCCGCGATCGACGACGTCAACGTCGACGTTCCCACGGGCGCCTTCGTCACGTTGATTGGCCCGTCGGGCTGCGGCAAGTCGACGTTGTTCAACTGCATCGCCGGATTCATCGCGCCGGAACGCGGCGCGGTGATCTATCGCGGTAAACCGGTCGCCGGGCCGAATGTCGGCATCGGTTATATGACGCAAAAGGACACGCTGTTGCCGTGGCGTTCGGTGCTGGCGAACGTCATGTTGCCGCTCAACCTGCAGCGGTTGTCGAAGGCAGAAGCCCGCGAGCGCGCGAGCGCGGCGATCGCGCGGGTCGGTCTCAATGATTTTGCCGGGCATATGCCGGCCGAGCTGTCCGGCGGCATGCAGAAGCGCACCGCCCTGGCGCGAATGCTGGCCTTCAATCCGGACACGCTGCTGATGGATGAGCCCTTCGGCAATGTCGACGTGCAGCTCAAACTGCAATTGCAGCGCGAGCTACTCACGCTGTGGGAAGGCGAACGCAAGACGGTCGTGTTCGTTACGCACGATCTCGAAGAGGCGATCGCGCTCAGCGACCGCGTCATCGTGCTGTCGCGCCGGCCCGGCCGGGTCAAAGCCGACATAAGGGTGGATCTGCCGCGGCCGCGCGATCCGGTTCAGATCCGCTTCGAGCGGACTTTCCAAGACATTCACAAGCAACTCTGGTCGCTGTGCGACATCGCGACCGATGCGGAGGACGAGCATGGCTAGAAGCGAAACCATGGAAGACATTGTCGATCCGGCGATTGCCGCGGCGCGACGCGAACGGCTGATCGTTTTCTGGGGACGCATCGGCGTGACGCTCGGTCTGGTGATCGCCTGGCAAGCGTCCGGCACGCACATCGATCAGTTGATTTTCAGCACGCCGCTCGAGATCGCCCGTCGGCTTGGCGAGTGGGTGTCCGACGGGACGTTGTGGCTGAACCTTCTGGTCACTGCGGAAGAGATCGTGCTCGGTTACGCGCTGGGCGTGGCTGCGGGCGTCGGTCTGGGATTGCTGCTCGGCAGTTTCCCGCTGATGGCGCGCATCTTCGATCCGATTCTGATGGCGGTGTACGGCGTGCCCAAAATCGCCTTCGGCCCCCTCTTCATCGTCTGGTTCGGCATCAACCTTACGCCGAAGGTCGTGATCACCGCGCTGATGGTTTTCTTTTTCGTCTTCCTGTCGACCTATGAAGGCGCCCGCAACGTCAACCGCGACCTCATCCGCGTGGTGAAGCTGATGGGTGCTAGCCGCTGGCAAGAGCGCACGCTCGTGGTCATTCCGGGCGCCCTGCCGGCGATCATGCTGGGCCTCAAGCTGGCGATCCCCGAGGCCCTGGTCGGCGCCATTGTCGGCGAGCTGATCGTCTCGAGCCGCGGGATCGGCTACCTCGTCCAATTTTCGGCATCGCAACTCGACAGCGCCGGCGTCTTCGCCGGTCTGTTCATCCTCATGGTGCTTGCATTGCTATTCAACTCGGCGGTCAATTACGCCACTGGTCGAACGGGGAGGACCCACGCATGAGGTTTGCAACCGTTGCCGCGGCGGCCATCGCCGTCGCGCTGGCCGGCAGCGCGCCGACGCACGCGGCCGACAAGGTCGTCGTCGCCCAGACGAGCATTTCGCTGGGGCTGTCGATCGTCGAGGTCGCGATCGACGAAGGCTTTTTCGCCAAGCACGGCATCGATCCCGACGTCGAGATCGTCAGCCACGGCGATCCGGACACGCTCGCGGCGCTTCATTCCGGTGGCGCCGCGTTCGGCGCCATGACGCTGGTTCCCGCCGTGCAAGCGATGGCGCGCGGCGAGAAGATCCGCGTCGTCGCGCCGTTCGTGCGCAATTTCGTCATTCAGTTCGTGATTAATCCGGACTCCGCCAAGAAGATCGGCCTCACCGACACGATGCCGCTCAAGGAGCGTTTCGCCCGCGCCCGTGGCCTGACCGTCGGCACGCTCGACGTCGGCGGCGGCCTCGACATCATGTTCCGCGTCCTGGCGAAGCAATACGGCTTCAACCCGCTGACCGACTACACCGAGACGACGATCAATTCCTATCCGACGCTACTGGCGGCGGCGCAGCGCAAGGAAATCGACATCGCCCTGACCGCGATTCCGTACGGTCGGCTCGGCGTCGAAAACAACGGCCTGAAGATGTTCGCCGACTTCTGGGGCGGCGCGATTCCGGAATACGTCGGCGCCGTGCATCAGGGGCTGGTGACCGAGGCCGACTACGCGGCCAAGAACCCCGACATCGTCAAGCGGGTCCACGCCGCGATCGACGACGCACTCGTCCTGCTGCACAAGCAGCCTGACAAGGCGATCGCCGATTTGCACAAGCGTTATCCCAAATTGCCCGAAAGCGTGATCCGCTCGTTCATCGTCGACAACGCCAGCAGCTTCGCGTCACGCGCCATCGTCGACCGTCGCGGCTTCGATATCATCCGCAATTTCGTCGGTGACAACATGCTGCCGCAGGCGAAAGCGCTGAAATACAGCGACGTCGTCCTGCCGATCGCGCAGCAGAAATAGGCGGCAGCGCGACGCGCGTCAGACGCCGACGCGCTTGAGTTGCGGCTCGGGATAACGCGCGCCCGACGCCGCGCCTTTGGGGAAGGCCTTGTCGAGCGTGGCGAGGGTCGCCGGCGAAACGGCGATCTCGGCCGCCTTGACGTTCTGCTCGAGCCATTTGCGGTGGCTCGTGCCCGGCAGCGCGACGATGAACGGCCGGCGCGACAGCACCCAGGCCAGCGCGAGCTGGGCCGGCGTGCAGTTCTCGTTGGCCGCGAGCTGCTTGATCGTCGGCAATAGCGAAACGTTGCGCGCGAGATTGTCCGCCGCAAAGCGCGGATGGAAGCGCCGGCGGTCCTTCTCGCTCAGATCGTCGAGGCCGCCGATCGTCCCGGTGAGAAATCCGCGGCCCAACGGGCTGTAGGCGACGTAGCCGATGCCGAGCTCCTCGCAGGCCTGGAACAAGCCGTCTTCGGCGTCGCGGGTCCACAGCGAATATTCGGTTTGCAGTGCCGCCATCGGATGCGCCTTGTGCGCGCGGCGCAAGGTCGCCGCCGACGCCTCGGAAATTCCGAGATGCTTGATCTTGCCTTGCTGCTTCAGTTTGACCATCGCGCCCACGGTTTCCTCGACGGGCACGTCGATGTCGACGCGATGGATGTAATAGAGATCGATCACGTCTTCGCCGAGCCGCTTCAGGCTCTTCTCGCAGGCTTCGATCACGTATTCGGGTCGGCCGCACACCGATTGCTTGCCGTCCGGTGTCTGCATATTGCCGAACTTGCTGGCGAGCACGACCTTGTTGCGACGGCCCTTGATCGCCCGGCCGACCAGCTCTTCGTTCTTGCCACCGCCGTAGACGTCGGATGTGTCGACCAGATCGACGCCGAGTTCGACTGCGCGGTGAATGGTGGCGATGGCCTCGTCGGGATCCGGTTGGCCGTAGATCGGCGTCATGCTCATACAGCCGAGACCGATGCACGACACTTCGAGCGAGCCAAGCTTCCGGCGTTTCATCGCCACCTCCGTCGATTTTTGCGAAGCGCGGCCGCAGGCGGCGCGCTCGATTAAGCGCGCGAATTATAAGGAAAAATGCCCCACTTGCCAGACCCGATTCGGCACGCGAAGCTAGCGCCATGGCCGAAAACAAGGCACCCGCTCCGGCGGTCACCGCCGCCGAAATGCGCTATGCGCTGGCGCTCATCGTCGCGCCGGAAGATGCCGCACGGCTGAAGCGTAGCGGCCTGCTGCGCGGCGGCCAGCTAACCCAACGGCGGATCACCAGCACCTATTACGATACGCGCAAAAACGAGCTGCAGCGCCGGACGTTGGCGTTGTCGGTACGGCGCGAAGGCCGACGCGTGCTGGAGACGCTCGAAGCCATGCCGGGCTCCGCCGCGGCGAGCGGCGAGCGGCCGCTGTGGCAGACGCCGTTGACGCGCCCGGTGCCGGACTTGAAGCCGTTGGCGAAGGTCGACGGCATCGGCAAGCTGAAAGACGAGCCGTTGAAGCCGGTGTTCACCTGCCGGCTGCGGCGGAGCCGCACCGTGCTCGAACCGGACGGCGCCGCGGTCACGCTCTCGTTCGACGAAGGCGAAATCCGAACCCGCGGCGGCCGCAA
>JBOHLR010000052.1:0-13959 GCA_050729555.1 Allostellaceae bacterium | reverse complement strand
GAATAGCCGGGACGCATCGCGTTCAGGTGTTACGCCGCCCGGGGCGCATGGCCGCGAAACTCGGCGGGTCGCTCGCCGGAAACGAATCGGCGCTCATAACGTCGAGCGCGTCGTCGGACATCGCTGCCCGCGGTGTACGATACGCCGGGTGCCGGCGCTTTTCAACGAGCCGCGGTTGCCGTTTGCCGGATTTCTCGCCTGGGCGCGCGCGCTTCATGTTGACCTCTACCACAGCGTATATCCCGGCAAACGCACGCGAGCGCGCATAGTTCCTGCAGCACGTTAGCCCGGTCGGCGGCCGGTCTCGCAGCGGATTCGAGAATATGGTCTGATGAAAGCGGCGCGGGTGAATACTGCGAGCGAGGCGTAGATGACCACGGCTGCGATTTCTCCAACCGAGCGGATTGTCGCCACGATCGACGGCGCGATCGGATGGCTCGTCCTCAACAATCCGGCGCGGCGCAATGCGCTATCGCTCGACATGTGGCAAGCGATTCCGGCGATCCTTGACCGCTTCGAGCGCGAGTCGAGCGTCCGCGCCGTGGTGTTGCGCGGCGCTGGCGACCGTGCCTTCACCTCGGGCGCCGACGTTTCGGAATTCGAACGCTTGCGCGGTACGTCCGCGGATCAGGAGCGCTACAGCACGATCTCGGAAACCGCGTTGACCCGGCTGCAGCAATTTCCGAAGCCGACAATCGCCATGATCCAGGGCTATTGCATGAGCATCGGCCTCGGCATTGCGCTGGCCTGCGACCTGCGCTTTGCCGGATCGAGCGCACGCTTCGCCAGTCTGGCCGCACGTC
Source organism: Allostellaceae bacterium (assembly GCA_050729555.1). Lineage (GTDB taxonomy): Bacteria > Pseudomonadota > Alphaproteobacteria > ATCC43930 > CGMCC-115725 > REEB95. Next base: position 13,156 of record JBOHLR010000052.1, on the reverse strand, counting down.
TCAGCCTGACTTATCGATGGTCCGACATCAAGAAAGTGGTCGACCTGATCGGGCCGGCGCGCACCAAGGATTTCTTCTATAGCGCCCGGCACGTGTCAGCCGACGAGGCACTGGCGATGGGCCTCGTTGAGTACCTGCGGCCGGATGCCGAGATCGAAGCGTTCACCCGCGCCTATTGCGCCCGTATCGCCGAAAACGCGCCGCTGAGCATGACGGCGACCAAACGCATCGTGGCCGAATTGGTCAAGCCATCGTCCGAGATCGACCGCGCTTTATGCAAGACGATCGTTGCCGGCTGTTACGCCAGTGAGGATTATGTCGAAGGCCGGCGTGCCTTCATGGAAAAGCGCCAGCCGGTCTTTCGCGGCAAATAGCGGCGATCAGTCGAGGCAGCCGGGATCGGCCCGCAGCGCACCACGCGCAAAGCGGCGGAACTGCGTGGCGATCATCGATGGATCGGTCATGTAATTGTGCGCGTCGCGCGCGAATTCCTGATCGATCTGGCTCAACGGCCCGATCGCGCGGGCGCGCACCTGCATTTTGGCCGCGCGCTCGAAACACAACGCCAGCCAGGCAGCCTCCTCGATCGACTGACCGACCGTGGCGAGACCGTGATTAGCCAGGAGCACCGCGCGCTTCGACCCGAGCGCGCGCGCAATGATCTCGCCCTCGAGCTCGGTCACGGGGTTGCCCGGCCATTCCTTCAGAAACGCACAATCGTCGTGAAACATGGTGGCGTCCATATGCGCCACCGTCAGCGGCTCGTCGAGCATGGAAAGTGCGGCGGTGTGAAACGCGTGCGTGTGAATGCCGCAGGTCGCGTCCGGGCGCAGCTCGAGAATTTTGATCAAGAAACCGGCCGCCTTGGGCGGCTTGCCCTTACCCTTCAGCACATTGAGGTTCTTGTCCACCGTCAGGATCTGGCGCGGCGTAACTTCTTCGAAGCCAACGCCCATCGGCAAAGTGAGAAAGCCGTCGGGCTTGGCCGTACGCAGCGCGATGAGACCGGGAACGATCGTGTCATGTCCGTCGGCGGCGAGGATGCGGCAGGCGAGTGTCAGCTTCTCGGCCTCGGACCAGCCGGGATCGGCCGAAAGCTCCGCCTCGTTATAGAGCTCACCCAGCCGCGCCGAGGCGCGTTCGCTCAATTTCGCGATATCGCCGGCCATGCTTCCTCCCTCGCAACGTCGCCAATTCCAAGGACGAGAATAGGGCGAAGCGTGGTGGGTGCACCAGGACTCGAACCTGGGACCCGCTGATTAAGAGTCAGCTGCTCTACCAACTGAGCTATGCACCCGCGCGGGAAGGCGCCGTATATATCAACCCATCGCCGGCTTGTCGAGCCGGATAGGTCAGGTTTCGGCCTCGCCGTAACGGCCGATGCGGACGTCGCGATGGACATAAACGCTCATCAGCAGGCCAAAACCGAACATTACCGTCAGCATCGACGTGCCGCCGTACGACACCAGCGGCAGCGGCACGCCGACGACCGGCAGCAGGCCGATGACCATGGCGACGTTGATGAAGACGTAAAGGAACAGGTTGGTGGTGATGCCAAAGGCGAGCAGCCGACCGAAATGGCTGCGCGAGCGAAAGGCGATCGCATAGCCATAGACGAAGACGACGGCATAAAGCGCGAGCAGAACCAGGCCGCCGACCAGCCCGAATTCCTCGCCCAGGATCGTGAAGATGAAGTCGGTCTGGCGCTCGGGCAGGAACGAAAGATGCGCCTGCGTTCCGGACAAATATCCCTTGCCGAACACCCCGCCGGAACCGACGGCGATCTTGGCCTGCAAGCTGTGATAACCGGCACCGAGCGGATCGTTCTCGGGATTGAGGAAGGTTAGAATCCGGTTCCTCTGATATTCGCGCAGATGGTGCCACGCGAACGGAACCACGGCGCCGGCGGCCGCGAGCACCACCGCGAATTTCCAAAGCCTGACGCCGGCGAGGAAGAACATCGCCGCGCCGCCGAGCACCAGCATGATTGCGGTGCCGAGATCGGGCTGCTTCAGCACCATCGCCGCCGGCACAAGAATCAGCAATGCCGGGACGATCAGTTTCACCGGGTTGCGGATTTCCTCGGCCGGCATGCCGTTGAAATAGCGCGCCAGCACCATGACAAGGGCGATCTTCATGAATTCCGACGGCTGGATCTGGATAATGCCGATATCGATCCAGCGCTGCGCGCCCATGCCGATGGCGCCACGTACCTCGACCGCGATCAGCAAAATCATCGTCACGGCATAAAAACCGTAGGCCGCGCGCAGCCAGACGCGGATGTCGATCATCGCGACCGCGAGCATGACCAACGCCGCGACCAGATACCGGACCACCTGGCGCTCGGCCCACGGATGCCAGCTGCCGTTGCCAGCCGAATAGAGCATCGCGAAGCCGACGCAGGCGATGGTAGTGACCAGCGCAACCAGGGGCCAGTTCACGTTCAGTAGCTTGACGCTGAGCGTTTGCTGCGTTTGGGAGGGATCGTAAAGCCAGCGCATGGTCGGTTCAGCCTTGGGCCAGTTTTGCAGCGTCGAAGGGCACAGCTGGCACGCGGCGCGCCGGATCGCGCTTTTGCGCTTCGAGCAAGAGAGCGTGGGCGATCGGTGCCGCGACCGCACCGCCCTCGCCGCCGGTAGCGCCGCCGTGCTCGACCACGACCGAGCAGACATAACGGGGCGCCGCGACGGGCGCGAACGCGATGAACAGCGCGTGGTCGCGGTCCTTCCACGGCACTTTGGTGCCGGTGACGACGCCACGATCGCGGATCTCGCGCGCGATGTGGTGGACCTGCGCCGTGCCGGTCTTGCCGGCCATGATCATCGTCGGGTCTTCGATCCGGGCGCCGTAGGCCGTGCCGTGGACCTCGTTGACGGCGCCATACATCGCGTCGCGGATCACATCGAGAGTCTTCTGCTGAACTCCCAAGGGCGTAAAGCTATGGCTGATCTCGGTCGCAATGGGGCTCGACGCCGTCATCACGCCGCCGTCCCGCACCAGCACGGGCTTGACCGTGTGCCCGGTCGCGATGCGGGCGACGTAGACCGCGAGCTGCAGCGGTGTCACCGATACGAAGCTCTGGCCGATGCCGCAACTCAGCGTCTCGCCGCGCTGCCAGGCGACACCGGTCGTCGCCAGCTTCCATGCCCGCGTCGGGATCAGGCCGGTCTTCTCGCCCGGGATGTCGATGTCGGTTTTAACCCCGAGGCCGAGACGATTCGCCATTTGTGCGATGCGGTCGATCCCGACCAAATCGGCGGTGTGATAGAAGAACACATCGCACGATTCCTTGATCGCGCGGCGTACCGACAGCGTCCCGTGCCCGCCTTTCTTCCAACAATGGAACACAGTGTTGCCGAGGTGGAATTCACCAGGACAGAAGAATTCCGTGTCTGGCGTGATGACGCCGGCGTCGAGCGCGGCAGCCGCCACCACCGGCTTGAAGGTCGAGCCTGGCGAATAGGTGCCGGCGATCGCCTTGTTCTCCAGCGGATTGTAGGGATTGTCGACTAACGCCTTCCATTGCGCCGGGCTCAAGCCGCTCGCGAAAGCGCTCGGATCGAAGCCCGGCGCCGACGCCAGAGCCAGCACTTCGCCGGTCCAGGAATCGATGACGATGGCCGAGGCCGAGCCCTGCGCAGCGCAGCGGCGCATCGCTATGTCCTGCAAGGCCATGTCGAGGCCGAGAGCGATCTGGTCGCCGGCGATGCCGTCCTCGTGCGCCAACTCGCGCACCACCCGGCCAAAAGCGTTGACCTCGACCTCACTGGTGCCGGCGGTGCCGCGAAGCTCGAGATCGTATTGCTTCTCGACACCGCTTTTGCCGACCCGGAAATCGGGCAGCTCGACCAGCGGATCATCGCTATTGAGCTCCTGCTCCGAGACCGGCGCGACATAACCCACGACATGCGAGGTCTCGTCGCCGAAGACGTAATGGCGGATGAGTCCCTGCTCGATCGAGATGCCTGGGAGGTCGACCGCGTTGACATCGATACGCGCCGTCTCGTTCCAATCCATGTCCTCGCGCAGCGCGATCGGTACGAAGCTGTGATGGTTGCGAATGTCGCGCAAAACCCGGCGACGATCGGCCTCGGTCAGCGGCACGAGATCGGCCACGGCATCGAGCGTCTCGTTGATGTTGCCCGCCTGTTCGGGGATCACGACGGCCTGGTAGGTCGGCCGGTTGATGGCCAACGGCACGCCGAAGCGATCGACGATGAGGCCGCGCGGCGGCACCAACAGCCGGATGTTGATCCGGTTTTCATCGGCCAACATGGAGAATTTCGGCGCCTGAACGACCTGGAGGTAATAGAGGCGGCCGGCGAGCGCCGCCAACAGCGCGGCCTGACCCCCAGCCAAAACCAGGGCTCGACGGGTCAGAGTTTTGCCGCGGCCGTTCGCTTTCTTCATCTCACGTACTCAACGCCGGCATCGCGCGATGCGCCAAGGCGAGCAGGTAGCTGCCAATGGGGAAGCAGGCGGCGGTGATAAGCGTCTGGAAAATGAACGGACGCGGCGGCAACGCCTGTACCTGCATCAAGCTGACGAACGCCCACTCGAGCGCGAAAGCCCCCACGGCGGCGCCGAAAAAGCCGAGCCATAGGATCGAGAACGGGCGGCGGCTGAAGACTTGCCGTTGGCTCAAGACACCGGTGCGCACGAGCAGCAGCACCAACGCCGACAAGCCGACATAAGGCGTGCCGTTGAGCAGGTCGAGCAACAAGCCGGCAATGAACACGATGGTCGGCGGCAGCAAATCGGGCCGATAGACCGACCAATGGAAAACCGCCATCAGCGCGAACGCCGGTGCGATCGAACCAAAGCTCGGCACATGGAACGGCAGCAGCGATAGCAGCACGAACAGCATCGTTGTTGTGCCGGGTACCATGCGGGCGACAAAGCCAAAATAGTCACGATTCCGATAGTACGGCATGATTACCGCGCGGGAGTCGCCCGGCCGCGGCCCCCTTCGATCGACGGCGGCGGCGGTATCGCGCTGTCCGGTAGCACGCCATCGAGACCATAATTCACGATCCGCACCATCTCCAGGCGCGCAAGATCGGCATACGGCTCGACGCGGATCATGCCGTTGACCGAGACGACGACGCCGACCGGCAGATCGGGCGGGAAGACGCCGCCGCTGCCGCTGGTGACGATACGGTCGCCCGGCTTCACGGGGGTCTTGGGTTGGAGATAGACCAAGCGCGGCTGATCGGAATTGTCGCCGTTGAGCATCGCCCGCTCGTGCGTGCCTTCGACGACCACAGGAATGTGCGAGTTGATGTCGGTCAGCAGCAAAACGCGCGCGGAGCGGTCACCGAGCTCGATGACGCGGCCGACCAGACCGTCGCCGGTCAGCGCCGGCTGGCCGCGGGAGACGCCATCACTCCGTCCGACGTTGATCAACACGTTGCGCAGGAACGCGCCGCCGGAATCGGCGATCACCTGAGCCGCAACCGACGACACGGCGCCCTGCGGCGCGAATTTGACCAAGTTGCGGAGTTCTTCGTTCTCGGATTCGAGGCGGCGCGCGACATCCTGCCATTCCAACAACCGCTGGTTCTCGATCTTGAGTTCTTGGTTCTGGCGATAAACGGTCGCGATATCTTCGACGGTGCCGATCGCCTTCGAGACCGTCGCGATGGGCTCGCCGGCAACGCGGAGCACCGGCGCAACCGTATCGGCGAGCACGATGCGCACATGATCGAACAGCAGAACATCGGCCTTGCCGAGAACCGCCAGCAGTGCAGAAACGAAAATCAGGAAGGGAAGCGTCAGCCGCTGGACTGTCGCGCGTGTCGAAGCAGAGACTCTCATTGGCGCCGACCGTTTCTCATGGTCCCGACTGCTTCCGCCAAATGCCCGCGCCCTCTTCCGTCAACGCCGGCCGTGCATACTTTTACACGGACTTCGACAGTTCGTACATGGTCCGGGTCCGAACCAGCCTAACTAATACATGCTTATCAAGACGTTCCGCAGGGTTTTCATTTCCTCAAGCGCGCGGCCGGTGCCGAGCGCGACGCAGGAAAGCGGGTCGTCGGCGATCGAGACCGGCAGTCCGGTCGAATGACGCAGCACATAGTCGAGGTTGCCGAGGAGCGCGCCGCCGCCCGTCAGCACGATTCCCTTGTCGACGATGTCGGCGGCAAGCTCGGGCGCCGTGTGCTCGAGCGCCACCTTGACCGCTTCGACGATAGCGCCAACCGGCTCGGACAGGCTTTCGGCGATTTGGCGTTCCGAGATCACGATTTCCTTCGGCACGCCGTTCATCAGATCGCGGCCCTTGATCTCCATGATGCGGCCTTCGCCTTCTTCCGGCATGCAGGCCGAGCCAATTTCCTTCTTGATGCGCTCAGCAGATGATTCGCCGACGAGCAGGTTATGATTGCGGCGGATATAGGCGATGATCGCCTCGTCCATCTTATCGCCGCCGACGCGCACCGACCGCGAATAGACGATGCCGCCGAGCGAGAGCACCGCGACTTCGGTGGTGCCGCCGCCGATATCGACGACCATCGAGCCGGTCGGTTCGGTCACGGGCAAGCCGGCGCCGATTGCTGCCGCCATCGGCTCCTCAATCAGGAACACGCGCCGTGCGCCGGCGCTTTCCGCCGATTCCTGGATCGCGCGGCGTTCGACGGCCGTCGAGCCGGACGGCACGCAGACGATGATCTGCGGGCTCGCGAAGCTGCGACGGTTATGCACCTTGCGGATGAAATGCTTGATCATTTCCTCCGCCACCTCGAAGTCGGCAATCACGCCGTCACGTAGCGGTCGAATCGCCTGGATGTTGCCCGGCGTGCGACCGAGCATCATCTTGGCCTCGTCGCCGACCGCCAGCACCTGCTTGCGGCCTTTGACGCTGGCGATGGCCACCACCGAGGGCTCGTTCAAGACGATGCCGCGGCCTTTAACGTAGACCAGCGTATTCGCCGTGCCGAGATCAATGGCCATATCGGCCGACAGCATTCCGAGGAGATTGCCGAACATCGTGTTGGTGTGATCCGAGATGGTTGTTGGACCGCCGTTATGCTGTGAGCGCGGCGGGCGCGGTCTTCGCCCGCTTGGTCAGGAGTTTGTTGAGGGCGTGGATGTAGGCGCGCGCCGAGGCGACCAGCGTATCCGGATCGGCGCCTTGGCCGACGACCGTCTTGCCGTCCTCTTCGAGACGCACGGAAACCTCGGCCTGCGCGTCGGTCCCTTCGGTCACGGCATGCACCTGATAAAGCATCAGGCGCGCGCTGTGCGGCACGACGGCACGGATGGCGTTGAAGGTGGCGTCAACCGGGCCGTTGCCGGTGACCTTGGCTGTCTTGCGGACCGCATCGAAATCGAGCTCGATTTCCGCGGATTGCGGCCCTTTCGAGCCGGCGATCACCTGCAACGAAAGGAACTTGATGCGCTCGTCGCCGCGCTGAATCTCGTCATCGACCAACGCCACGATGTCCTCGTCGTAGACGTCCTTCTTGCGGTCCGCGACCTCTTTGAAGCGCCGGAAGGCGTCGTTTAAGGCGTTGTCGCCCAGCTCGAAGCCAAGCTCCTTGAGCTTCATCTTGAAGGCGTGCCGGCCTGAGTGCTTGCCCATGACCAGCGTCGACTTGCCGAGACCGACCGATTCCGGCGTCATGATCTCGTAGGTGCCGGCATGCTTGAGCATGCCGTCTTGATGGATGCCGCTTTCATGCGCGAAGGCATTGGCACCGACGATCGCCTTGTTCGGCTGCACGACGAAGCCCGTGATCGCCGAAACCAAGCGAGAGGCGCGCGTGATGCATTCGGTCTTGATACCGGTGGCGTAAGGAATCACGTCGTGGCGCGTCCGAAGCGCCATGACGATCTCCTCCATCGCGGCATTGCCGGCGCGTTCACCCAGCCCGTTGACCGTGCATTCGACCTGCCGTGCGCCCGCGCGCACGGCAGCCAATGAATTCGCCACGGCCAAGCCAAGGTCGTTGTGGCAGTGAACCGAGATCACGGCCTTGTCGATGTTAGGCACGCGGTCGAACAGCATGCGGATGAGTGCACCGAATTCCTCCGGCACCGCATAGCCGACCGTGTCGGGGATGTTGATGGTGCGCGCGCCCGCCTTGATCGCGCTTTCGACCACGCGGCAGAGAAAATCGCGCTCGGTGCGCGAGCCGTCCTCGGCCGACCACTCGACGTCTGGGCAGAGATTGCGGGCGTGCGACACGCTGTCGATTACCGCTTGGTGCACCTGCTCCGGTGCCATCTGCAGCTTGTATTTCATGTGCAGCGGCGACGTCGAAAGAAACGTATGGATGCGCGGCCGCTTCGCGTGCTGCAACGCTTCCCACGCGCGGTCGATGTCGCCGCGGGCGGCACGGGCGAGACCGCAGACCGCCGACGCTTTGACCACTCGGGCGATTTCGCGCACGGCCTCGAAATCGCCGTTTGACGCGATCGGGAAGCCGCCCTCGATGACGTCGACGCCCATTTCCTCGAGCAGTTGGGCGATCCGGATCTTTTCCTCGAGATTCATCGACGCGCCCGGCGATTGCTCGCCGTCGCGCATGGTGGTGTCGAAAATGATGACGCGATTGGCGTCGATCCGGGTTTCGGAGGCGACGGTCTTCGGAGATTGCGTGGCGCCCATGGCGCGATTCCTCATGTCTCAGGGAAATAACGTTGAGCCGTGGCCGATGCCCCTCGAACGCGAGCGGGCTCCATCGCGCCCGCGCTCAGGGGCAGCTAAGTCGCAGCGTGCCGCCGTTCCCCCGCGCCGGGCTGGCCAAACGGCAGACGCAGTCGACCCCGCGCGGAAACGCCCGGTTAACCTTGGCTGCAAACGTCATGGCCATATTTGCCCGCTTTCTATCGACCCGCGCCGTCGCCTGGCGCCATAGGCCGGTTCCCTGGTAAGGCGAAAAAATCAAGGCCTGTACTATGTTTAGCCCGGCTTGCCGCGGAATCGCAAGCTTTCTGTAGCGGTGCCTGGCGTCCGGCCACTCTAGTTCTTGGATTTGTCGACCAACCGGTTGGCGGAAATCCACGGCATCATGGCGCGCAGCTTTTCGCCAATCTGCTCCACCGGATGTTCGGCGCCGCGTCGGCGCATTGCCTTGAAGCTCGCTTGACCCGCCGCGTTCTCGAGCACCCATTCGCGCGCGAAACGTCCGGATTGAATGTCGTTGAGCACGCGCTTCATTTCGGCTTTCACGCGCGCATCGATGATGCGCGGGCCGCTCACATAATCGCCGTACTCGGCGGTGTTCGACACCGAGTACCGCATGTTGGCAATGCCGCCTTCGTACATCAGATCGACGATCAGTTTCACCTCGTGCAGGCATTCGAAGTACGCCATCTCGGGCGCGTAGCCCGCCTCGACCAGCGTTTCATAGCCGGCCATGATCAGCGAGGTGAGGCCGCCGCACAGCACGCACTGCTCGCCGAAGAGATCCGTCTCGCATTCTTCCTTGAACGTCGTCTCGATCACGCCAGCGCGGCCGCCGCCGATCGCCGAAGCGTAGCTGAGCGCGAGCTCGAGCGCATTGGCCGATGGATTTTGCGCCACCGCGACGAGGCACGGCACGCCGCCGCCGCGCACATATTCCGCGCGCACGGTGTGACCAGGCCCTTTGGGCGCGATCATGAACACATCCATGTCGAGACGCGGCTCGATCAGCTTGAAATGGATGTTGAAGCCGTGCGCGAAGGCGAGCGCCGTGTCCGGCCGCATGTTCGGCTTCAGATCGTCGTTATAGAGCTTGGCTTGCTTCTCGTCGGGCGTCAGGACCATGACCACGTCCGCCCATTTGGCGCCGTCGGCCGGCGAGACGACCTGGAACTTGGCGGCTTCCGCTTTCTTGGCGGTGGCCGAGCCGGGCCGCAACGCGACGCGCACCTCTTTCACGCCGCTGTCGCGCAGGTTCATGGCATGGGCGTGGCCCTGGCTGCCGTAACCGACGACCAAGACCTTCTTGCCCTTGATCAGGTTCACGTCGGCGTCGCGATCGTAATAAACACGCATGGAAAAACTCCTCCGAAGGCGAAAACGGTTGGGTCAGAACTTGCCGGAACCGCGCGCGATCGCGACGACGCCGGTACGGGAAATGTCGACGACGCCGAGCGGCGTCATCAAATTGATGAAAGCATCGAGCTTCTCGGTCGAGCCGGTCATCTCGAAAACATAGCTCTCGGGCGTGGTGTCGACCACGCGGGCGTGAAAGATGTCGGCGACGCGCATGGTCTCGGCCCGATTGTCTGCGCCGCCGGTGACTTTGACCAGCGCGAGCTCGCGTTCGACGAAGGCGCCTTCCTCGCCGAGATCGTGCACGCCATGCACCGGCACGATGCGATTCAACTGCGCCTTGATCTGCTCGATGATCATCGGCGTGCCCGAGGTGACGATGGTGATGCGCGACAGCTTGTCCTTTGGATCGATCTCGGCGACGGTCAGGCTTTCGATGTTGTAGCCGCGTCCCGAGAACAGGCCGATGACGCGCGCGAGCACGCCCGGCTCGTTGTCCACGAGCACGGCCATCGTGTGCTTTGCGACGATTTCGGGAGCGGTCATCGCGATCTCAGACCAGGACCATGCCCTCTTCCGAGATCGGGCCGGACGCCTGTTTATCCTCGGGACCGAGAAGCATTTCGTTGTGCGCCGCGCCCGACGGGATCATCGGGAAGCAGTTTTCGGCCGGATCGACCTGGACGTCGACGATCACCGAGCGATCGACCGCGATCATCTCCTTGATGACGCGATCGACGTCGGCGGGCTTCTCGGCGCGCATGCCGACCGCGCCAAAGGCCTCAGCGAGCTTGACGAAATCGGGCAGCGCCGCAGTGTAGCTTTCGGAATAGCGGCCGCCGTGCAGCAGTTCCTGCCACTGTCGCACCATGCCCATGTACTGGTTGTTCAGGATGAATGCCTTCACCGGCAGGCGGTACTGGCAGATGGTCGACATCTCCTGGATGTTCATCAGGATCGACGCCTCGCCGGCGATGTCGATGACCAGCGCATCGGGATGTGCGAGCTGCACGCCCATCGCCGCCGGCAGACCGTAACCCATGGTGCCGAGGCCGCCCGACGTCATCCAGTGAAACGGCTGGTCAAACTTGAAGAGCTGCGCCGCCCACATCTGATGCTGGCCGACTTCGGTCGTGATGAAGACGTCGCGGCCGCGGGTCAGCGCATAGAGCCGCTCGATCGCGTATTGCGGCTTGATGATCGCGTCAGACTTGGCGTAACGCAGGCTGTTACGCTTGCGCCAAGTTTCGATCTGCTTCCACCACGGCGCGATGCGCGCGACATCCGCCTTGTATTTTTGCGCCTGGAGCTCGGCGAGCAGCGCTGTCAGCACTTCGGCGCAATCGCCCACAATGGCGAGATCGACGCGCACGTTCTTGTTGATAGACGACGGATCGATGTCGACGTGGATCTTGCGCGAATGCGGCGCGAAGGCAGCGACCTTGCCGGTGACGCGGTCGTCGAAGCGCGCCCCGATGTTGATCATCACGTCGCAATCGTGCATGGCGTTGTTCGATTCGAACGTACCGTGCATGCCGACGAGGCCAAGGTATTGTTTGTCCGTCGCCGGATAGGCGCCAAGCCCCATCAGCGTCAGCGTCACCGGAAAGCCGGTGAGGCGCACGAGCTCGGTGAACAGCGCACAGGCGCGCGGGCCGGAATTGATCAGGCCACCGCCAGCGTAAAACAAGGGCTTCTTCGCCGACATGATGAGCTGCGCGGCGGCGGCAATGCGCGCCGCTTCCGGCTTCACCTGCGGCCGATAGGATTTACGCTGCGGCGCGCTTTCCGGCGGCAGATAGAGGCCGGTCGCGAACAGCACGTCCTTGGGCAGGTCGACGACGACGGGGCCCGGCCGACCGGTGCGCGCGATGGTGAACGCTTCGTGGAGCACGCGCGCCAGATCGTTGACGTCCTTCACCAGATAATTGTGCTTGGTGCACGGCCGCGTGATGCCGGTGGTGTCGGCTTCCTGGAACGCGTCGTTGCCAATGAGGTGCGTCGGCACCTGGCCGGTAAGGCAAACAACGGGCACGGAATCCATCAGCGCGTCGGTAAGGCCGGTGACCGCATTGGTCGCGCCCGGACCGCTGGTGACCAGAACGACGCCGACCTTGCCCGACGAGCGCGCATAACCTTCGGCGGCGTGCACGGCGCCCTGCTCGTGCCGCACGAGGATGTGGCGCAGACGGTTCTGCTTGAAGAGCGCGTCGTAGATCGGCAGCACGGCGCCGCCGGGATAGCCGAAGACGACCTCGACGCCCTGATCGACCAAGGCGCGGATCACGATTTCGGCCCCGTTCAACTCCCGGATTTCTGGTTGCGCCGCCATTCGTCTTGCCCTGCACAAAAGAACACGCGTCCCTTTCGTCCCTCTGATCCCCGCCAAGTGCGAGGAAAGGGCCGCGAACGGGCCGCTTTGCCACGAAAAATCGAAGCCTAGAGGGCTACTTAGACTCGGTCAACAGAAACTGACGAATAAATGAAAATATTTCGGGCAGTGCCTTTTCCGAAAATTGCGTATCCAGGATCGTTTTTCGCAGTTTCTTTCTCACTGGCAGGCGGTTGCGAAACCATGTGTACTGCCGCTTGGCGTAGCGGCGGGTTGCTTGCTGCACTGCAGCGAGCGCCGCATCCCGCGCATATTCGCCGGCGAGATAGCCGCCGATCTCACGCACACCGACGGCTTTCATGGCTGGCAGCAGCGGCGATAGCTGTCGGCCGAGCAGGACGCGCACTTCGTCGATCGCGCCGTCGGCAAACATGCACTCAAGCCGCCGGTCGATCGCGGCGTAGAGCGCGTCGCGCGGCGGCAGCAAGATCACGGCGCCGGCCGTCGGTCCGCGATGGGGAGCCTGACGTTGCTGCCAGGAGCTGAGCGGAATGCCCGTCGCGCAGACGACGGCGAAGGCGCGCACCAGGCGCTGGGTATCGGCGGCCGGCAGCTTTGCCGCCGACGCCGGATCGAGCGCCGCCAGCGCGCGGCGGAATTCAGCACCGCCGAGCCGCGCATGCTGTGCGCGCGCCTCGGCAACGACCGCCGCCGGCACCGCCGGAATGTCGGCGATACCCTCGAGCAGCGCCGATAGATAGAGTCCCGTGCCGCCGACCAGAATGGGCAGACGTCGTTCGCGGCGCGCCCGCGCGATCTCGATCAGCGCCAGATCG
>JBOHLR010000051.1:0-14044 GCA_050729555.1 Allostellaceae bacterium | reverse complement strand
GAATCAGCACCGCCGAGAACTGCGCGTCGGCCGGCGTCAGCACGTGGGTGTTGCGCAGGATGGTCGGCAACCCGCCGGCGAGGAAATAGAACCCCATCAGGTTCATGCAGAAGCACAGCCACAAGAGCGGCGTGATGAACGCCATGCCGCCCTTGAACAGCTTGACGGGCGACAGGCTTTTGGTGGTCTTGCCTTCGTCGGCGATGATGAAGCGCGTCGCGGCCGAGATCGACACCGACGGCGCCAAGCGCTTGACCAATTTTTCAACCGCGGCGCGCTTGTCGTGCACGACGAGATACTTGAGCGATTCCGGCAGCACGAAGACCGCCAGCCCGGCGAGCACGATCGGCAGCACGCCGCCGATGACATAGATCACCTGCCAGCCGTAAGTCGGCGCCAGGTAGACCGCGGCGAAGCCGGGGAACGCGCCGCCGAGCGTGACGCCGCAGAACATGACGATGATCAGCGTCGCCCGCATGCGGCGCGGCGCATATTCGGCGTTGAGCGCGATCAAGTTGGGCATCATGCCGCCGATGCCGACGCCGGCGAAGATGCGCAGGATGCGCATCGTCTCGAGATCGTTGGCAAAGGCGCAAGCCAGCGTGAAGACGCCGAAGATCAGACTCGAGACGACGGTCGCCGTGCGGCGGCCCATGCCGTCGCCGAGATAGCCCAGGATCGGGGCGCCGAACAGCATGCCCAAGAGGCTCGCCGAGATCACCGTGCCCAAGAAGACGCCCGGATTGGCGAGACCCCACTGCTTCACCAACAACGGCGCCGAGGCCGCAATCGCCGAGATGTCGTAGCCGTCGAAGATGATGATGATGAACGACCAGATCAGGACCGACCAAGTGAAGCCGTCGAGGCGGCGGTCGTCGATGATGCGCGCGACGTCGATCGTCGGAGACGAAGCCATGGAATTGTCCTCCCCAGGATGGCCGCCTTTGCCGGCGGTCGCTTGTGCTTTGCCGCGATTATCGGCGGCGGCTGCGGCGTCGTCAAATTATGGGATTTGGCCCACGGCACTGGCTCGCCTTGCGGCCGGCGTTATATAGTGCGGCATGCAAATCGTCCTGCCGGTTTTGGTCGTCATTGCGATGCTGGCGACCCTCGGCACGCTGCTCGTCGGCGTGTTCTGGATGGCGCGCGGCGGCGATCCCAAGCGCGCCAACGCCATCATGCGCTACCGCGTCTTGTTCCAAGGCGCCGCGCTGGTGCTGTTTTTCATCTTCATGATGCTCTATCGACGCTGAGCCGGCCGATGTCGCGCATCTACACCCGCACCGGCGATGGCGGCGAGACCGGCCTCGGCGACGGCTCGCGGGTGGCGAAAACCAGTCTGCGCGTCGAAAGCTACGGCACGGTCGACGAAGCCAACGCGGTTCTCGGCCTGGCGCGATGCAAGGCGCGCGGCGCGACGGACGCGATGCTGGCGCGCATCCAGAACGATCTCTTCGATCTCGGCGCCGATCTCGCCGAAGCGCGCGGCAGGCTCGACAAGGTGCCGCGCATCGGCGCGACGCAGGTGACGCGGCTCGAGCGCGAGATCGACGCGCTCGAACGCGGCTTGAAGCCGCTCAAGGATTTCGTGCTGCCGGGCGGCACCAAGCTCGCCGCCGCACTCCATCTCGGCCGTACCGTCGTGCGCCGCGCCGAGCGGCGGCTGGCGGCGCTCGCCGCCCACGAGCCGATCAATCCCGAAGCCCTCAAATATCTCAACCGGCTGTCGGATCATCTCTTCGTCTTGGCGCGGCACGCCAATCGCAAGGGCCGCGCCGACGTGTTGTGGAAACCGGGCGCCAATCGCTGAGCGAACGTGGCGCTATGGCGGGCTTTTCCGCGTGAAATTTCCGTTACGAACCGCTTGCCATCGCTTTGTGCGCGTGCACAAATCAATGCCGCATTGCAACACGGCAAGCGGGAAGCCTCGTTCATGAAGGTTCTGGTCGCCGTCAAGCGGGTGATCGACTTCAACGTCAAGATCCGCGTCAAGGCCGACGGCAGCGGCGTCGAGACGGCGAACGTCAAGATGTCGATGAATCCGTTCGACGAGATCGCCGTCGAGGAAGCGGTGCGGCTCAAGGAAGCCGGCGTCGTCAAGGACATCGTCGCGGTGTCGATGGGCGCGGCACAGTGTCAGGAGACCATCCGCACTGCGCTCGCCGTGGGCGCCGACCGCGGCATCCATGTCCTGACCGACGTCGAATTGCAGCCGCTGGCGGTGGCGAAGCTCTTGCAGGCGATCGTCGCCAAGGAACAGCCGCAGCTCGTGCTCATGGGCAAGCAGGCGATCGACGACGATTGCAACCAGAGCGGCCAGATGCTGGCGGCGCTGCTCGGCTGGGGCCAGGCGACGTTCGCGTCGAAGCTCAAGCTCGCCGACGGCAGCGCCACGGTGACGCGCGAAGTCGACGGCGGGCTCGAAACCATCGCGCTGAAGCTGCCCGCGGTCGTGACCACCGACCTCCGCCTCAACGAGCCGCGTTATGCCTCGTTGCCCAACATCATGAAGGCGAAGAAAAAGCCGATTGAGCAACTGACGCCCGACGCGCTTGGCGTCGACGTGAAGCCACGGCTGGCGACGCTCAAAGTCGCCGAACCGCCCAAGCGCCAGGCCGGCAAGAAGCTCGGTTCGGTCGCGGAGCTGGTGGACAAGCTCCGCAACGAGGCGCGAGTGATCTGATGGCGGTTCTGGTGCTCGCCGAACATGACGGCAAGGCGCTGAAGCCGGCGACGCTCAACACCGTCGCGGCGGCGGCCAAGCTCGGCGAGGTGCATGTGTTGGTCGCGGGATCGGGCTGCGCCGGCGCCGCGGCCGAGGCCGCTAAGATCGCCGGCATAGCCAAAGTGCTGATTGCCGACGACGCGATCTATGCGCATCCCCTGGCGGAAGAGCTGGCGAAGCTTTTGGTCGCGCATGCCAAGGTTTATTCGCATCTGCTGGCGCCGGCGACCACCTTCGGCAAGAACGTCATGCCGCGCGCGGCGGCGCTCCTCGACGTGGCACAGCTTTCGGACATTTCCGGCGTCGTTTCGGCCGACACGTTCGAGCGGCCGATCTATGCCGGCAACGCGATCGCCACCGTCAAATCGTCGGATGCGATCAAGGTCGTCACCGTCCGCGCGACCGCCTTTCCCGCTGTCGCCGCGACCGGCGGTAACGCCACGGTCGAAAAGATTCCCGCCGCCGGCGGCAGCGGCCTCGCGCAGTATGTCGGTGCCGAGATCGCCAAGAGCGAGCGGCCCGAGCTCACGGCGGCACGCGTCATCGTCTCGGGCGGACGCGGCCTGCAATCGGGCGAGAACTTCAAGCTGCTGGAGCGGCTGGCCGACACGCTCGGCGCGGCGGTCGGCGCGTCGCGCGCGGCGGTCGATGCCGGCTTCGTGCCGAACGATTATCAGGTCGGCCAGACCGGCAAGATCGTCGCGCCGGAGCTTTACATCGCGATCGGCATTTCCGGCGCGATCCAGCATCTCGCCGGCATGAAGGATTCGAAGGTGATCGTCGCGATCAACAAGGACGAGGAAGCGCCGATCTTCCAGGTCGCCGATTACGGCCTGGTCGGCGATCTGTTCGAAATCGTGCCGGCGCTCGACCAGGCACTGGCGAAGCGCGGCGCGGCATAAACGGGGGCAACGCAATGGCAGAAGCAACGACCACGATCAAGATCATCGGCATCGTCGGCGCCGGTCAGATGGGCAGCGGCATCGCACACGTCGCGGCGCTCGCCGGCTACGACGTTTATCTCGCCGATCTCGAGCAGAAGGCGCTCGACCGCGCCGCCGGCGTCATCGACAAGAACCTGTCGCGCCAAGTGAAGAGCGGCAAGATCAAGGAAGCCGACAAGGCGGCGGCGGAGAAGCGCATCAAGAGCGGCACCGCATTCGATCGCTTCAAGGATTGCGACATGGTGATCGAGGCTGCGACCGAGAACGAGGCAATCAAGCGCGAGGTCTACAAGAAGCTGATGCCGAACCTGAAGCCGTCGGCAATCCTCGCCAGCAACACTTCGTCGATCTCGATCACCCGGCTCGCCGCCACGACCGACCGGCCGGGCAAGTTCATCGGCATGCATTTCATGAATCCGGTGCCGGTGATGACGCTGGTCGAGCTGATCCGCGGCATCGCCACCGACGAAACGACGTTTGCCGCGGTCCGCGAGCTGGCGGTCAGGCTGGGCAAAACACCCGTTGCAGCGGAAGACTTCCCCGCCTTCATCGTCAACCGCATCTTGCTGCCGATGATCAACGAGGCGGTCTATACGCTCTATGAAGGCGTCGGCTCGGTCGAGGCGATCGACATCGCGATGAAACTCGGGGCCAACCATCCGATGGGACCGCTCGAACTCGCCGATTTCATCGGCCTCGACACCTGTCTGGCGGTGATGCAGGTGCTATACGAAGGCTTGGCCGATTCGAAGTACCGGCCGTGCCCGCTGCTGGTCAAATACGTCGAAGCCGGCTGGCTCGGACGCAAGGCCGGCCGCGGATTCTACGATTATCGCGGCGACAAGCCGGTGCCGACGCGCTGATCCGTGCGATGACATTGCAGCGTCATACTTTTTTGGCTTTAATGCCCGGCAAGGGCGGGTTTGAGCCCGCCGGGATTTGGAGGCTGGTTGTCAGTCGCGCTCGATAGTTGTCCGGCGCTCGTGCTCAACGCGGATTTCCGTCCGCTGAGCTACTTCCCCCTTTCGCTGTGGTCTTGGCAGGAAACAATCAAGGCCGTTTGCCTCGAGCGCGTGAACATCGTCTCGCAGTACGATCGCGTCGTGCGCAGCCCGTCGTTCGAAATGAAGCTGCCAAGCGTCATCTCGCTCAAGGAATACATTCCGCTGACGCGGCGGCCGGCCTTCACGCGGTTCAACGTCTTCCTGCGCGACCGCTTCATCTGCCAGTATTGCGGCGACGGTTTCCCATCGCACGACCTGACCTTCGACCATGTCGTGCCACGCTCGCGTGGCGGCCATACGACGTGGGAAAACGTCGTCACCGCCTGTTCGGGCTGCAATCTGCGCAAGAGCAACCGCATTCCGGCCGAAAGCGGGCTCTATCCGCGCCATCGCCCGCTGCAGCCGACGACGCAGGCGCTGCGCGAGAACGGCCGCGCCTTCCCGCCCAACTTCCTGCACCACTCCTGGCGCGACTTCCTGTACTGGGACAGCGAACTCGAACCGACTTGATTCCGGTGCGCGGCTAATACGCGTTGTTGAACGGTACCGTCACCGTCGGCACGACCGCGTTGTCGTGCGGCGCCATCACGTCGGGCACCGGTTGCGCCTGGCCGACCTGCTCGGCGGTCGGACCGGTGTGTTGCGCGGCCGAAATGTCGCTTTGGATCGCGCGCGGAGTCGACGGGTCCGCCGGCGCGGCGGCCGTGCAGCCGACCAGCGCCGCCGACGCGGCGAAGCCCAGGCAAACGAGAAGAATGCGCATCGCAACCCTCCGTCCAAATGGGTACAAACTCTTGTCCGTTAGGTAGGCGCCGAATATGGCCTTCGCTGGAAAAATCATGTCGGAAATGGGACCGCCGCGGATGTCACGGCGGCGCCCTGCCTTTGTCACGCCGCGCGGGACGGGACGTCGTGCGTTCACATGCTAATGGGCCTGCTGCGTCATATCCGCGCGTGCAACGCTTGGGAGCCGGCAAACTTTCTGCCGCTGCTGCACGACGGTGTGCGCCTCGGCCTAGTGCGGCGCGACAACGCTGAACAGCTGCGACGCTTCCCCAAGGTGTTCGACGTCGGCAGCGCGACGGTGCGGATCGTCGCCAACGGCGACCGCGCCGAGCTGACGGCGCGCATCGACGAGACGATCGAGACGCTGGTGGCGCACGGCGTCCTTGCGAAGTACCGGCACGAGTATTTCGCCATCGCGTCGCGTTGGGGCGCGATGCCGCGTTTCGATCTCGACCGCGGCGCGGTGCCGTTCTTCGGCGCGCGCTCGTACGGCGTGCATCTCAACGGCTGGCGGCACGACGCCGGCGCGTTGAAGGTTTGGATCGGCCGGCGCGCGCCCGACAAGATCGTGGCGCCCGACAAGCTCGACAATCTGGTCGCCGGCGGCATCGGCCGCGATCACGGCGTGGCCGAGACACTGCTCAAGGAAGGCGAGGAAGAAGCGACGATGTCGCGCGATCTCACGGCGCGCGCCATAGCGGCGGGTGCGATTTCCTATCGCATGGGCACGCCCGACGGCGTGCGCGACGACGTGTTGTTTGTTTACGACATAGAAACCCCGAAGGATTTTACGCCGCACAACACCGACGGCGAGATCGTGTCCTTCGCGCTGATGGATGCCGCCGACGTGCTGGCGCGGGTGCGCGACACCGACGATTTCAAGTTCAATGTCAATCTGGTCATCATCGATTTCGCGCTGCGCCACGGCATCATCGCGCCGGACGACCCCGCGTATCTCGATCTCGTCACCGGCTTGCGCCGGCCGTTCGACTAGGAACCAGGACCTTCCCATGCTGATCGAATGCCGCGAGTGCCGGGGTAAAGTGAGCACGAATGCGCGCTTCTGCCCGCATTGCGGTGCGCGCTTCTTCAATCGTCCGCGCTGGCGGCGCTGGATCTTCTATGCCGTGATCGTCGCGGTGGTGGCGGTCTGGTTCGGTCCGATCGTGCGCTATGGCTATTGGGGCGCGAAGCAGGCGATCGCCTATGTCGTCAATATCTGGGCGAGCGGCGGGCCATGAGAACTCAGCCGAAGCCCGCCATCGCGCGCACCTCGGCGGGCATCTTGCCGATCGCGCGCAGGCCGCGCAGCATGATCGCCTGGTCGCGCTTGGCAAAGCGCTTGCCCGACGCATCGGTCAGCAGCGTGTGGTGGCGATAGCGCGGCGCGGGATAGCCCAGCAGCGCCTGCAACAAGCGATGGATGTCGGTCGCCTCGAATAAGTCCTCGCCGCGCGTCACCAGCGTCACGCCCTGACGCGCGTCGTCGACCGTGACCGCGAGATGGTACGAGGTCGGCGTGTCCTTGCGCGCCAGGACGACGTCGCCATGCCGCGTCGGCGCAGCTTCGATCGCGCCCTTGATCTCGTCCTCCCAGAATAGCGGGCCGGTCTTGGCCTGGGCCTGGGCGACGTCGAGACGCAGCGCATAGGACAGGCCTTGGCGAATGCGCGCCTGGCGCTCGTCGTCGGAGAGATTGCGACAGGTGCCGGGATAGACCGGCGGCGCGTCATGCGGCGCCGCGGCGGCGGCATCGAGTTCGGCCTTGATCGCAGCGCGGGTGCAGAAGCAGGGATAGATCAGCGCCATCGCCTCGAGCCGCGCCAGCGCCGCGCGGTAATCGTCGAAATGCGCCGACTGTTTGCGCACGCCGCCGTCCCAGGCGACGCCGAGCCACGACAGATCGTCCTCGATGGCGTTGGCAAATTCAGCGCGGCAGCGGCCGCGGTCGATGTCCTCCATGCGCAGCAGGAAGCGTCCGCCGCGCTCGCGCACGATGCCGAACGCGACCAGCGCCGCGTAGGCGTGGCCGAGGTGCAGATAGCCGGTCGGGCTCGGCGCAAAGCGGGTGACGACGGACATGATCGCAATCTAGCGCGCGGAGCGGCGTCCGGGGAAATTGCGGTGACTTCGGCGCGCGGTTCGTCTATCGCTGTCGCGCCAAAATCGAGGACCGCATGCCCGATCATCCGCATTCCCACGCCCATCCCCAACACCTGCAAGGCGTGGCGCTGCCGCCCAAATCGGACAAGACCAAAAGCCTCGTCGTGCTGCTGCACGGCGTCGGCGCCGACGGCAACGATCTGCTCGGCCTGGCGCCGTATTGGGCACCGACGCTGCCGGACACTGAGTTCGTTTCGCCGCATGCGCCCTTCCCGTTCGACATGGCGCCCTCAGGCCGGCAGTGGTTCAGCTTGCAGGACCGAACGCCGGCCACCGTCCTCGCTGGCATCCAGACCGCGGCGCCGATTCTCGATCATTTTCTCGACGAGCTGCTGGCGGCGCGCGGGCTCGACGAGTCACGCCTCGCGCTGGTCGGATTCTCGCAAGGCACGATGATGTCGCTTTATTGCGGCCTGCGCCGCGCCAAGCCGCTCGCGTGCATCGTGGGCTATTCCGGCGCGCTCGCCGGCGCGACTCTCTTGACGAAAGAAATCCGCTCACGGCCGCCGGTGCTGCTGGTGCACGGCGAGGACGATCCGGTGGTGCCGTTCGCCTCACTCGACGCGGCGGTCAAGGCACTGACGGTGGCAGGCGTCAAAGTCGAGACGTTGGCGCGGCCGGGCCTCGGCCATTCGATCGACGAGGAAGGCCTGACGCGTGGCGGCGAATTCCTGACGGCGGCGCTAACGCGTCAGTGACGCGTGTTGCATATCGGGCTCGGGCGCGAGATAGGGCGCGAGCTTGGCTTGCGCATCGGCACTGGTCCAATCGACACCCCCTTCGACGCGCCACACCATACGGCCGTCGCGATCGATCAGAATGCTGGTCGGCAAGCCGACGAGACCGAAGGTCTGCAGCGCGCTGTTCTTGGCATCGAGATAGACCGCGAGATCGGCAAGCTTGAGCCGCGCCAGGAACGGATCGACCACGTCGCCGCCGCGCCGATCCTCGGAGATCGCCAGCACGGTCAGCCGCGAGCCCAACCGTGCCTGCAACCGGTCGAGCGACGGCATCTCGGCGACGCAGGGGCCGCACCAGGTCGCCCAGAAATTGACCAAGACGAGCCGGCCGCGGAAATCGGCCAACGTCTTGGGCGCGCCGGCGCGGGTGGTGAAGGTCAAGGCCGGCGCTGGCTGCGGCGGGTGGAGCGCGGTAAACTTGAATTCGGGCGCCGCCGGCGTCCCGTTCGCGGCAAGCGGCACGGGTATGGCAGGCGGATGCTGGGCGCGGTAATAGAACAGCAGGCCCAGCGCCGCCACGCACAGGACGGTCAAGACCGAAAGCGCCTTCATGATCCTCGTCAAATTCTTCCTCCGGGCCATCGCGCCATGAGCCGGGCGCGCCCGCAAACCGGATCGAAGCCGCGCAACGCCGCGCGCGGCCGCCGCCTGTCCGGCAATCCGGCGGAAATCATGCAGCGCATCAACGTCTCAATCGATTTCGACAAGCGGCTCTATGCCCAGGATATCGCCGGTTCGCTCGCGCATTGCGCGATGCTGGTGGCGCGGCGGATCATCACGCCGAAGGATGGCGAGGCGATCGCGCGCGGTCTAGAGAAAATTCGCGCCGAGATCGAAGCCGGCAAGTTCCCGTTCCGCGCCGAACACGAGGACATCCACCTCAACATCGAGGCGCGGCTCGGCGAGATGATCGGGCCGGCGGCCGGCCGGCTGCACACCGCGCGCTCGCGCAATGACCAGGTCGCGACCGACTTCCGGCTGTGGGTGCGCGACGCCATTGACCAGCTCGACCGGCACATGGCGCTGCTGCAAGCCGCGCTGATCGGCCAGGCGACGAAGCACGCCGCGACGGTGATGCCGGGCTTCACGCATCTCCAGACGGCGCAGCCGGTGACCTTCGGCCACCATCTGCTCGCCTATGTCGAGATGCTGGGGCGCGACCGCGGCCGGCTGCACGATTGCCGCAAGCGGCTCAACGAAAGTCCGCTGGGTTCGGGTGCCTTGGCGGGCACGTCGTTTCCGATCGACCGCGCCAAGACCGCGAAGGCGCTCGGCTTCGACAATCCCTCGGCGAATTCGCTCGACGCGGTCTCCGACCGCGACTTCGCGCTCGAGTTCCTCGCCGCCTGCGCGATCGCGGGCACGCACCTGTCGCGCTTCGCCGAGGAGATCGTGCTCTGGCTGTCGTCGCCCTACGGCTTCATCCGGCTGTCGGACGCCTATACCACCGGCAGCAGCATGATGCCGCAAAAGCGCAATCCTGACGCCGCCGAGTTGGTGCGCGCCAAGACCGGGCGGCTGCTGGGCGCATTCGCGTCGCTGCTGACGGTGATGAAAGGCCTGCCGCTCGCCTATTCCAAGGATATGCAGGAGGACAAGGTGCCGGTGTTCGAGGCGGCCGACACGCTGGAGCTCAGTCTCGCGGCGGTGACCGGCATGGTCGGCGATATTTCGGTCGACAAAGCCGCGATGCGCCGCGCCGCCGAAGCCGGTTACAGCACCGCGACCGACCTCGCCGACTGGCTGACGCGCAACCTGGCGCTGCCGTTCCGCGACGCGCACCACATCACCGGCGCGCTGGTCAAACGCGCCGAGGCGCTCGGCACCACGCTCGCAGCGCTGCCGCTCAAGGAGATGCAGAAGATCGAGCCGCGCCTGACCGCCGCCGTGCGCGACATCCTGACAGTCGAGAAATCGGTCGCCAGCCGCACCAGCCTGGGCGGCACGGCGCCGAAGCTGGTGGCGGAAGCCGCCAAGGCGGCGCGCGCGCGGTTCCTCGGCAAGCGGAAGGAAGCCGGCAAGCGATGAGGAAAAATCGACTGATCGCGCTGATGCTCATGGTCGCGGTGTTGGCGGTGCCGCTGACCGCGTGCGGCAAGAAGAACGATCCAGTGCCGCCGCCTAACCAGCCGCAAACCTATCCGGGACACTATCCCAGTGACTGAGGCCACCGCGTGAGCGCGCCGATCCTGAATCCCGATACGCCGGAGATCGCCTATCGCGGCGACGAGTTATGCGTCGAGGACACGACGCTGGCGCACATCGCCGCGTCGGCCGGTACGCCGTTCTATGCCTATTCGGCGAGCGCCATCGAGCGGCAATACCGGCGCTTCGCCGCCGCCTTCGCCGGTCGCCCCGTGCGACTGTGCTATTCGGTCAAGGCGAACTCGAACCTGTCGGTGATCGCGACGCTGGCCCAGCTCGGCGCCGGCGCCGACGTCGTCTCGGAAGGCGAATTCCGCCGCGCCTTAGCAGCCGGCATTCCGGGCAATCGCGTCGTCTTTTCCGGCGTCGGCAAGACCGAGGCCGAGCTCGCCTTCGCGGTCGCGCACGACGTCCATCAGATCAACGTCGAATCGCGTGAAGAGCTCGAGGTGCTGAGCGCGGTCGCGCACCGCGCCGGACGCACCGTCGCGGTCGCGATCCGCATCAATCCCGACGTCGACGCGCGCACGCATCACAAGATCACGACCGGCAAAAAAGAGAACAAGTTCGGCATCGATCTGGCGCATGCGCCGGACGTGTTCGCCGAGGCGGCGTCGCTGCCCAGCATCGCGTTGAAGGGCCTTGCCGTCCATATCGGCTCGCAATTGACGGCGCTTGGACCGTTCGAGATCGCCTTCTCGCGCGTCATCGAGCTGTTCCGCGTGCTCGCCGCGCGCGGCGTTCGGCTCGAGCGGCTCGATTTCGGCGGCGGCATCGGCATCCGCTACCGCGACGAGACGCCGCCGACGATCGAGGAATACGCCGGCGTCATCCGCCAGATGACGCGCGGCCTCGACGTCGAGCTCGCGTTCGAGCCGGGCCGCTACATCGTCGGCAACGCCGGCGTGCTGGCGACGCGCGTGCTTTACATGAAGGAGGGCGTGACCCGGCGCTTCGTCGTCGTCGACGCGGCGATGAACGATTTGCTGCGGCCGACGCTGTACGACGCCTGGCACGAGATCGTGCCGGCACACGCTTCCAAGAGCGTCGGCCACGCGGTGACGCAAAGCGTCGTCGGACCGGTGTGCGAGACCGGCGACGCCTTCGCGCTCGACCGGTTGCTGCCGCCGTTTCGCGCCGGCGATCTGATGGCGATCCTCTCGGCGGGGGCCTATGGCGCGGTCATGAGTTCGAGCTACAATACCCGTCCGCCGGCCGCGGAAGTGCTGGTGCGCGGCGGCGAATTCGCGGTGATCCGCGAGCGGCCGAGCTACGACGAACTGCTCGCGCGCGACCGCATGGCGCCCTGGCTCGCCGGGCGCTGACGACGGAAGAGAATTTGCGCAACCGACAGCGCCCCGATTTTGTAACACGATCCGAAACGCAGCTGCGTTTCACCGCGCGGCTGCGGCTGGCGCGTCTTGCGCTCGCCTGGGAGCGCCTCTGGCCGGCTTTGTGGCCAACCACGTTCGTCGCCGGCGCGTTCGTCGTCCTGGCGCTATTCGACATTCCGGCGTACCTGCCCGATTGGGCGGCGATGGCGTTGCTGGGGGTGTTCGTTGCCGCGCTGATCGCCTCGCTGGCCGGCGCGGTCCGCGAATTGCGTCCGCCGTCGCGCGACGACGCGCGCCGCCGGCTCGAAACCGCCAGCGCTCTCGCGCATCGGCCGCTGGCGGCGCTCGAAGACACGCTCGCCAGCACCGACGATCCGGCGACCGTGGCGCTGTGGCGCGAGCACCAGTCGCGCATGGCGGCGGCGGCGCGCAGCTTGCGCATCGGCGTGCCGCGCGCCGGTCTGGTGCGCCGTGATCCCTATGCGCTGCGCGTCGCGCTCGGCCTGCTGCTGCTGCTGGGCGTGATCGACGCCGGCGGCGACGCGCCGGCGCGCATCGTGCGCGCGCTGACGCCCGAAATCTCGCTCGCCGGCATCGGCGGCGTACCCGTGGCGCTCGACATCTGGATCAGCCCGCCGCAATACACCGGCCTGCCGCCGCAATTCCTGTCGACCTCGGGCGCCGGCGGCGCCATCGCGGTGCCGGTCGGCAGCACGGTGCTGGCGCGCGTTCACGGCGGCGACAGCCGGCCGGCGCTGGTGCTCGACGGCCACGCCACCAAGATGAACAAGATCGACGACGGCGACTACAAAGGCGAGATCGCGATCAAAGCAGGCAGCCGGCTGGCGGTCGAGCGCGGCTGGTGGACAACGCTCGGATCGTGGCCGATCCGCGTCGTCCCCGATTTGCCGCCGACCATCGCCTTCGCCAAGCCGCCGCAGCGCACCGCGCAGGGCGCGGTGCATCTCGAATACGAGGCGAAGGACGATTATGGCGTCGAGAAGGTCACGGCGACGATCCGCCGGCCGGACGATCCCAGCGGCCAGACCGTGACCATCGACCTGCCCCTGCCCGACCAGCACCTCAAGGACGCGCACGGCGCCAGCTTCAACGACCTGACCGCCAGCCCGTGGGCCGGCCTGCCGGTGCAAATTCAGCTGCAAGCCGCCGACGCGCTCGGCCAGACCGGCACCAGCGAGATCCTGGAGTTCGTCCTGCCCGAGCGCATCTTCCACCAGCCGGTTGCCCGCGCGATCATCGACGAGCGCAAGGAGCTGACCAACCATCCCGACGACCGCGAGCCGGTCGCTGACGCGCTCGAGGATCTGTCGTCGCGCCCGGGCCACTATGACGACGACATCGTCGCCTTTCTCGGCATGCGCACCGCGGCCGACCGCCTGCTGGTCGATCGCGACGCCGACACCATCGCCACCGTGCAGCGGCTGATGTGGGACACCGCGGTGCGCATCGAGGACGGCGGCGGCAAGCTGAACCGCGAGGCGCTGCGCGACTCGGCGCAGGCGTTGCAGAACGCGCTAGCGCAGAACGCGCCGCAATCCGAGATCGACCGGCTGATGCAGCAATTGCAGCAGCAGATCCAGCAATATCTCCAGGCGCTGGCACGGCGGACGCTGCAACAGAGTCCGCAAGGCGCGCAAACGGCGACCGATCCGTCGCAGACTCTGACCAGCAACGATCTGCAACGCCTCCTCGACCGCGCACGCACGTTGGCGCAGACCGGCGACCGAACACAGGCGCGCGATCTGCTCGCTCAGCTCCAGGATCTGCTGGAGAATCTCGGCAGCGCCCGGCCGATGCAGCAGGGTTCGGCCGGCGCGCTCGACACGATGCGCGACATGATGCGCCGGCAGGAACGGCTGCTCGACCAGAGCTTCCGGCAATCGCAAACCCGCGACGGAAGGAACGGCGCCGCCACCGGCAACGCGGCGGCACAGGACGCGCTGCGCCACGACCTCGACGAATTCATACGCCAACTCGGCGAGTTCGGCGGCACGGCGCAGTTGCCGATGACGCACGCCGACCGCGCCATGGGCGACGCCGCCGACGCGCTGCGACGCGGCAATCCCGGCCAGGCGGTCGGGCCGCAAAGCGACGCGGTCGACGCGCTGCAACAGGCGGCCGGCGCGCTGGCGCGGATGATGCAGAACGGCGCGCCCGGCATGAGCGGCTTGTCGAACCGGTC
>JBOHLR010000050.1:0-14049 GCA_050729555.1 Allostellaceae bacterium | reverse complement strand
GCACCGGCCGCCGCCGCGCCCGCCGCCGCCGCGCCGGCGGCGCCGCCCGCTTGCGGCGGCAAAGTGCTGACCAAGTGCACGCCCGACTCCGGCGACAGCGCCTGGATGCTGGCGTCGGTCGCGCTCGTGTTGATGATGACCGTGCCGGGCCTCGGCTTGTTCTACGGCGGCATGGTCCGCAAGAAAAACGTCGGCGACACGGTGATGACGAGCTTCTTCATCACCTGCCTGGTGACCGTGCTGTGGGCCGTGTGCAATTACAGCTTCGCGTTCCGCGCCGGCACCCCGTTCATCGGCGGCCTCGACCGCGCGTTCCTGCAAGGCATCCTCAGCGACGTCTCGAACAACACCGGCAATCCCAATTCGCTGGCGCCGACGATTCCCGAGACCGTTTACATGTGCTTCCAGATGACGTTCGCGATCATCACGCCGGCGTTGATCGCCGGCTCGTTCGCCGAGCGCATGAAGTTTTCGTCGATGTGCGTGTTCATCGCGCTGTGGGCGACCCTCGTGTACGCGCCGGTGGCGCACTGGGTGTGGGGACCGGACGGCTTCCTCAACAGCAGCAACGACGCCGCCACCATCAAGGTGCTCGATTTTGCCGGCGGCACGGTCGTGCACATCAATTCCGGCGTCGCCGGTTTGATGACGGCGCTGATGCTCGGCAAGCGCAAGGATAGCGGGCCGGCGCACAACGTCGTGCTCACCTTCATCGGCGCCTCGCTGCTGTGGGTCGGCTGGTTCGGCTTCAACGCCGGCTCGGCAGTCTCGGCCGGCATGCAGGCCGGCATGGCGATGACCGTAACGCAAATCGCCACCGCGATGGCGGGTCTGACCTGGATGGTCGTCGAATGGGCGCTGCGCGGCAAACCGACCGTCATCGGCATCTGCTCGGGCGCCGTCGCTGGCCTGGTCGCGATCACGCCGGCATCGGGCTTCGTCGGTCCGGTCGGCGCGTTGGTGATCGGCGCCGCCGCCGGCGTGATTTGCTACTGGGGCGCAACTGGCCTCAAGCACGCGTTCGGCTACGACGATGCGCTCGATGCCTTCGGCGTGCATGCGGTCGGCGGCATCACCGGCGCGCTGCTCACCGGCGTCTTCGCCATCCAGCAGTACGGCGGCACGCCCGGCCTGATCGAAGGAAACGCGATGCAGGTCGTCGACCAAGCGATCGGCATCGTCATCGTCATCGCCTATGACGCCGTGGTCACGCTCATCCTGCTCAAGGTGATCGACGTGATCATGGGCCTGCGCGTCGAGGAAGAAGTCGAACGCGACGGCCTCGACCTCGCCTTGCACGGCGAGATCGTCCAGTAAGCCTGCTTCGTCTTCCTCTGGTGCTCTAGGGGCGGCGCAAGCCGCCCCTCTTTTTTGGCCTTTGGCGAAATACTTGGCTGCGCCATAAGGCGCTTAACCGCATTCTTTCGGTTGCTTCCTTGGCGATCCTCGACTCTTAGCGTATGATTAACCGGTTATCCCCGGGAATCACAGAGTTTTCCCCCGATTTCAGGAACCGCGCCATGGTCAGTATCGACGCCGCTCGCAGCCGAGCCCGCCCTCGCGAAGGCATCCATTGGCCCCGGCTGGCGGTCCGCCTGATCGGCCTCCTCATGCTGTTGGCGGCGCTGTTCGTCGGTCTCGCGCTGGCCAGCTACGATCGCCACGATTCGTCCTGGAACCATGCCATCGCCGGTCCGGTCACCAACCTGATGGCATTGCCGGGTGCGCAGCTGGCCGACGCGCTGCTGCAAGCGTTCGGCGCCGCCGCCGTGCTGGTGCCGCTGTTCCTGGCTGACTGGTCGGCACGGTTGATGACCGGCTACGGCCTGCGCCGGTTCTGGCTGAAGCTGCTGCTCGCGCCGTGGGCGGTGCCGCTCGCGGCCTTGG
Organism: Allostellaceae bacterium; assembly: GCA_050729555.1. Lineage (GTDB taxonomy): Bacteria > Pseudomonadota > Alphaproteobacteria > ATCC43930 > CGMCC-115725 > REEB95. The sequence goes on along the minus strand of JBOHLR010000050.1, from coordinate 12,162 downwards.
CACTGTCGGTCCTACCGGCGCCGTGGTGGTGGTCGATCCGTTCCGGCATCGGCGGCTTCGTCGGTCAGCTGGCGCGTCAGGGCGCCGGCCAGCTCAACGTCGCGCCGCCGCTGTCGGCGATGGCGGCGGCGGCGCTCGTCGGCACCATCCTGCTTTATGTCTTCGGCCCTTCGGCGAGCACCCGTGCCGCGCGTGCGCCGCGCGAGAAGCCGCCGACCTTGCGCGCGCGTCTGTTCGGCTGGCTGCCGCGGCCGCATCTCCCGCGCTGGCGGCGCGTGGCGGTCGATCGTCCCATCGCGTTCGAGACCGGACCGCGTCGCGAGCCGCTATTGCTCGGCGCGACCGGCGCCGATAGCTTCGACGACGAGCCGGCGGAGACGCCGCCGCGCCGCTCGGCTTCCGTCGACCTGCCGCCGCGCGAACGCAAGATCAAGCGTCTGCGTCAGGCGTCGCTCGCACTCGATGCGGCGGACCAGGTGCTGCCGTCGCTCGAATTGTTGGCCGAAGTGCCGCCGACGCGTACCGCCGCGATCAACGAAGAAGCGCTGCAACAGAATGCCCGGCTGCTCGAATCCGTGCTCGAGGATTTCGGCGTCCGCGGCCAGATCGTCAAGGTGCGGCCGGGGCCGGTGGTCGCGCTCTACGAACTCGAACCCGCCGCCGGCATCAAGGCATCGCGCGTCATCGGTTTGGCCGACGACATTGCCCGCTCGATGAGCGCGCTATCGGCGCGCGTCGCGGTCATTCCTGGCCGCTCGGTGCTCGGCATCGAGTTGCCCAACGCCCGTTCCGAGATGGTGTTTCTGCGCGAATTGCTGGCGTCCGAAGCCTACGAGCGCAGCAGCGCCAAGCTGCCGCTGGTGCTGGGCAAAGACATCGGCGGCGCGCCGATGATCGCCGATCTCCAGCGCATGCCGCATCTGCTGATCGCCGGCACTACCGGCTCGGGGAAGTCGGTCGGCATCAACACGATGATCCTGTCGATCCTCTATCGGCTGTCGTCCGACCAGTGCAAGTTCATCATGATCGATCCCAAGATGCTCGAGCTGTCGATGTACGACGACATTCCGCATCTGCTGGCGCCGGTCGTCACCGAGCCGCGCAAGGCCGTCGTCGCGCTCAAATGGACGGTGCGCGAGATGGAAAATCGCTATCGCGCCATGTCCAAGCTCGGCGTGCGCAACATCGAGGGCTACAACCAGCGGATCGCCGAGGCCAAGGCCAAGGGCGAAGTGCTGATGCGCCGCGTGCAAACCGGCTTCGACGAGGAAACCGGCAAGCCGGTCTTCGAGGAGCAACCGCTGTCGAACGAGCCGTTGCCGCTCATCGTCGTGGTCGTCGACGAGATGGCCGACCTCATGCTGGTCGCCGGCAAGGACATCGAACACGCGGTGCAGCGCCTGGCGCAGATGGCGCGCGCCGCCGGCATCCACATCATCATGGCGACGCAGCGGCCGTCGGTCGATGTCATCACCGGCACCATCAAGGCAAATTTCCCGACGCGCATCAGTTTCCAGGTCACCAGCAAAATCGACAGCCGCACCATCTTGGGCGAAGCCGGCGCCGAACAGCTGCTGGGCCGCGGCGACATGCTCCATATGGCGGGCGGCGGCCGCATTACCCGCGTGCACGGCCCGTTCGTCTCCGATCAAGAAGTCGAAGCCGTCGTCCGCTTCCTCAAGGAAAACGGGCCGCCGCCCGCCTATCTCGAGGATGTCACCGCCGACGAAGAGGACGAGATGGCGGCCTTCGCCGAGGACGGCGAAAGCTCGGGCGATCAGCTCTATGACCAGGCGGTCAATCTGGTGCTGCGCGAGCGCAAGGCCTCGACCAGCTTCGTCCAGCGCCATCTCCAGATCGGCTACAACCGCGCCGCCCGCATCATCGAGCGCATGGAGAGCGAAGGCGTCATCAGCGCGGCGAACCATGTCGGCAAGCGCGAGGTGCTGGGCCGCGGCCGGGACTGAGCCGCCGCGCCCATAAATCCGCCACAAAGCGCGGCCTTATGGCAACGCGAGAGGCCTCGACAACCTGTCGCCGGACGCCGATATATGACCCGCATGACGTTCCATTCGTCCGCGCAAATTCCATCGCGCCGCCTGGTGCTCGCCGGCTTGGCGACGGCGACGATGCTGGCGTTGCCACGCGCGACGCGGGCCGCGCTGAAGCCGGCCGACCAACTCGATCTCCAGCGCATCCAGTCCTACCTCAACGGCATCCACACGATGGAATCGCGGTTCGATCAGGTTGGCGGCGACGGCTCGACCGCGACCGGCACGATTTACATCTCGCGGCCGGGCCACATGCGCATCGTCTACAACCCGCCGCATCCCATTCTGATCGTCGCCACCAACGATCAGGTCTATTACTACGACGCCGCGCTCGGCCAAGTGACCTGGACCGACCTCGACAACACGCCGGCTTGGTTCCTGCTCCAGAGCACCGTCGAGCTCGGCGGTCCCATCCGGATCGATAGCGTCCAGCATACACCGGGCGCAGTCCGCGTCACGGCGACCGAGGTCAAGCGGCCCGAGCGCGGCCGCGTCACCATGCTGTTCAGCGATGCGCCGCTCCAGCTGCGCCAGTGGACCATCCTCGACGCCCAGAACAAGACGGTCACGGTCACGCTCGACAGCCCGCGTTTCGGCGTGAAGCTCAATCCGAGCCTTTTCGAGTGGGAGAATCCGCAGAACAACAACGTCTCGGGCGGCTGAGCGCGCAGGTCTCCCCCGCGATAAGCCCGTTGCTGGCGCGGCGCCGTATCGCCAATATCTCGCCCCGTGCCGAACGTCGCCGCCTCGCAATCCGGTCGCGCCGCGCCCTTGATCGGTGTGCAATGCTGCACCCGGCCGTTGCGCGGCCAGCCGACGCACGCCGTCGTCGAGAAATATCTCCGCGCCGTGCGCGAGGCGGCCGACGCGGTGCCGGTGCTGATTCCCGCGCTCGACGACATTCCGCCGCAGGATCTGGTGACGCGGCTCGACGGCCTGCTCTTGCCCGGTGCCCGCTCCGACATCGGGCCGGAGCATTACGGCGGCCCGCCGCTCGCCCCTGAGCGCGAACGCGATCCCGCGCGCGATGGCGCCGCCTTGCCGCTGATCCGCGCCGCGCTTGCTGCCGATCTGCCGGTGCTCGCGATCTGCCGCGGCATCCAGGAGGTCAATGTCGCGCTTGGCGGCACGCTGCATCCGGCGGTCCATGCCGTTGCCGGCCGGCTCGATCACCGCGCCGAGCCCGATCTGCCGCTCGACGAACGCTATGGCTACGATGCCCATGACGTACGGCTGGCGCCCGGCGGGCTGTTCGCTACGCTCGCGGGCGCCGAAATCGTCGCCGTCAACTCGCTGCACTATCAAGGCATCGACCGGCTGGCGCCGGAGCTCGCGGTCGAAGCCACCGCGCCCGACGGCCAGATCGAAGCCGTCCGAGCCCCAGCGGCGAATTTCTTCATCGGCGTGCAGTGGCATCCCGAACATCGCGTCGGCGACAACGCGTTCTCGCGCGCGCTGTTCCACGCCTTCGGCGAGGCTTGCCGCGAGCGCGCCGCGCGCCGTGCCGGCGTATGAGCGATGCGTTTCGTTCGTTTGCCGATGTTGATTCCGTCTTCACCGTCGCGACGGCCGACAGCGGGCTGCTGCCGGTCTATGCGCTGCGTCCGCGCGGCGCCGCCGATGCAGCGTTGCTTCTGGGACATGCCAACGGCTTGCCGGCGGGCTCTTACGGTCCATGGCTCAAAGATCTCGCGCGCGACGTGCACGTCTTCGCCTTCGATGCGCGCGGCCACGGCGGTGCGACTTGGCCGTCTGGTCCGCTCGACCAAACCTTCCACGTCGACCGTTTTGCCGACGATCTGCGGCGCGTGGCCGATGCGGTGACGGCGCGGCTCGGCACGACGCCGCTCTTCTATCTTGGTCATTCGCTCGGCGGCGCTGCGGCGATCGATCTTGCTGCCGCCAGCCGGCTGCCGGATTTTGCCGGCCTCATGCTGCTCGAGCCGCCAGTTTTCCCGCCGCCCGATTCGCCGGTGCGCGACGAGGCCGAAACGCGTCAGACGCGATTGGTTGAAGGCGCCAAGCGCCGCCGTGCCGACTGGCCGAGTGTCGAAGCCTTCTGCGACCTCCTCAAAAATAGCAGCAGCCCGTTTGCGCGCTTCGCGCCGACGATGCTCGACGCGCATTGCCACGCGGCGCTCAAGCCCAAAGCCGGCGGCGATTTCACGCTGGCGTCGCCGCCCGAAGTCGAGGCGGCGATCTTCACGGCGCATCGTCACAGCGACGCCTGGTCGCGCCTCGACCGGATCGAACGGGTGCTCGACCTGGTCGGCGGCGATCCCAATCGTCCCGATCGCGACTGGGTGGCGCGCGCGATGCCCGACATGGCGCGACGCATGAAACGGGCGCGGCTGACCCAACTCGCCGGCATCGGCCATTTGATGATCCAGGAAGACCCGGCGCGCCTTCTGGCGCTGGTCCGGCGCTGGCTCGGATGCGCGTAAATCTGGCATGCGGCCGCTGCATCTTTTGCATGCCTTGATCCTCAAAATCGCCCGGTTCGCACCCTAAGTAGCTATTCAGAAGCCGTCCGTGGCTTGCTACGGATGGGCCGGGGGGCCGCATTAGACCCTTCGACTCCTCAAACGGACTTCGGGCGCCCGGCCACTCCCCCCTGGTCGGGCGCCTTTTATTTTGGCCGTCAATTCAATGCCTTGGCTGGCTTGACCGGCGGTTTTTTCCATGCACGATGCGGCGCCATGAACGGGACATTGAGCGGCCGGGTCGCTTTGGTGACCGGCGGCGGTCGCGGCATCGGCCGGGCCATCGTCGAGGCTCTGCACCGGGCCGGCGCCGCGGTGGTGATCGCCGACAATGGCACCAGCATTGCCGGCGTGGGCGCCGATCCGACGGTGGCCGAGACCCTGGCCAAGGCTTTGGGCGATCGGGCCGCTGCCTTCACCGAAAGCATTGCCGCGCCGTCGGCCGCCGAGGCTGCGGTCGGTTTCGCCTCCAGCCGTTTCGGCGGTGTCGACATCCTGATCAACAACGCCGCCATCCTGCGCGACGCCTTCGTTTTCAAGGCCGACCCCGGCGACTGGGAAGCGGTGCTGCGGACCAATCTGTTCGCGCCGTTTTATTTGATTGGCGCGGCCACACCGTTGATGCGTGACCAAGCGAAGGCGAAACGTGGCGGCGGCACCTGGGGCCGCATCGTCAATTTGGTGTCGACCGCCGGCTTCTACGGCAATTACGGCCAGGCGGCCTATGCCGCCGCCAAAGCCGGCCTGACCGGTCTGACGCGTATCGCCGCGCTCGACATGGCGCGCAGCCACGTCGCCTGCAATGCGGTGGCGCCGTTCGCCGCGACGCGTGTCACCGAAAGCATCAAGCCGCAGAATCCGGTGCAGCAGGCCTACAAGGACACGGCGATGAAAATCCCGGCGCAACCGGTCGCCGATCTGGTCACCTATCTGGCGGGCGACGCCGGCGCCAAGATCACCGGCCAGCTCTTCGGCGTCCGTGGCCGTGAAGTCATGATCCTGTCGCAGCCGCGGCCGATCGCCGCCGCAGTGGCCGAAACGCCGGACGGGCTCGGTGCTGCCATCGTCGCGCTGACGCCGCATTTCGCGCCGCTCGAGACCGATCTCGAAGCGTTTGCGAACCGGTCGGTTCTTTGATAGGGTCTTGTCTATAGACCTATAGAATTTGTCGGAAAGGAAGGGGATCATGAGCGCGACAGCTGCTGCCCCGATCAAGTCGGTCGACGCCCTCATCGCGGCGCCGGAGGAATACCGCTTGGCCGTGCGCAAGATCGTGCGCAGTCACGCGGTCAACGAGCTCTACGGCGCGCGCGTCTACGACGAGCCGGCGATTGCGCTGGCGCCGACGCCGTATCTCAAATGGCTCACCTGCCGCATCGCGATGGAGGAATACGGCCATCATGTCCGCTTCCGTCAGCTCGGCGAGAAGATGGGCATTCCCGAATCCGAGATGACGCCCGAAGGCCGCAAGCCGCTGTCGATTTTCGAATTCCCGCTCAAGACTTGGGAGGAATTCTGCGTCGTCAAGCTGCTGGCCGATTTGGCCGAAATCATCCAGGTCGAAGATCTGTTGAAGTGCAGCTTCCTGCCGCTGCGCAATTTGGCAAAGGTGACGATGCCGGAAGAAATCTTCCATTCGCAGTTCGGCAAGGACACCTGCACCGAATTGGTGAAGACCGAGGACGGCCGCAAGAAAGTCCAGGCGGCGATCGATCATTATTTCCCGATGATGCCGGCGTTCTTCGGCAAGACGGATTCGGCGAACAACGCGCTCTATCGCAAATACGGCATCAAGCAGCGCACCAACGAGGACATGCGTGCGGATTTCCTGAAGCGCGTGCGCGATCTCGTCGAGGGTCATCTCAAGCTCAAGCTGCCCGAGGTCGCCGAGGCGGCGTGAGCGACGCGGCGCGTGGCGACGCCGATGCGGCATGGGCGCAGATCACCGCGTTCACGGCCGAAATTCCCCGCCTGAAATGGTTTGCCGCCGTCGGCACGGCGTTGGTGCCGGCCGTGGTCGCCGCCGCCGAACGCTATGTCGCCGCGCTCGGCCTGGCGCCGGGTCCGGTCGCGTCGGTTGCCGGTTGGCGTGAAGCTGCCGCGACCGCCCAACGTCCGGATTGGAGCCGCGATTGGTGGCGGGCCGAAAGCGCTTGCGAGCAGGCATTGCAGCGCCAGGGCGTGGCGCGTTTCGGTCTGCAGCCGGCGCTCGCCGCGCTGACCGCGTTGGCCGAAATCGCCGCCGAGCTGCAAACCCGTGCTGCGTCGGCGCTCGCCGCAGCCGGGGTCGACGATCCGGCGCTGGCGAAGGTCGCCGCCGGTGCCGCCGCGCAGGCGTGTCATCAGCGCGGTCTCGCGCTGCTCGCCGACAGCGAAACCGGGCATGCGTTCACCGCCAAATTCCGGCTGTTCGCCGCCGGACGCTGGCCGCTCGGCATTGTCGGCGGGACCTGCTTCGTGTTCTAGTTCGCCGCGCATGGCCTTCTCGCTCGTCACCTGGAACATCAACTCGGTGCGGCTCAGATTGAAGAATCTGAGTCGTCTGGTGGCGCAGCTCGCGCCCGACGTCATCTGCCTGCAGGAAACCAAGACGCGGGACGAATTCTTTCCGCGCGAGGCGGTCGCCAAGCTCGGCTACATGCACATGCTGATTCACGGCATGAAGTCCTATAACGGCGTCGCGATCCTGTCGCGCCTGCCGTTCGAGAGTCCGCGGACGCAAAGCTGGTGCGATCGCGAGGATTGCCGCCATGCGATCGTCACGCTGCCGGGCGGCGTCGAGCTGCACAATCTCTACGTTCCGGCCGGCGGCGACATTCCCGATCCGGATGCCAATCCTAAATTCGCGCACAAGCTGCGTTTCATCGACGAGCTGTCGACTTACTTCGCCGGCGAGAAGGCGCGGCGCAAGACCATGATCCTGGTCGGCGATCTCAATGTCGCGCCGCTCGAAAACGACGTCTGGTCGCACAAGCAGCTCCTCAAGGTGGTGAGCCACACGCCCGTCGAAGTCGAGAAGTTGACCCGGCTGCAGGCGCGCGGCGGGTTTGCCGACGCGGTGCGCCACTACGTGCCGCCCGAGCAGCGGCTCTATACCTGGTGGAGCTATCGCAATCAGGATTGGGCCAAATCCGACCGCGGCCGCCGCCTCGATCACGTTTGGGTTTCGCCGACGCTGCAACCCGCCCTCATGGCGGCGCGCGTCCATAAGGCGGCGCGCGATTGGCAGCTCGCCTCGGACCACGTGCCGGTTTTTCTCCAGGTCGGCTGATGGCACACGACCTCAAGCCGTTCTTCGCGCCGGCGAGCATCGCCGTGGTCGGCGCGGCCGAGCGGCCGACCTCGTCGGGCGGCGCGGTGCTGCAAAACCTGCGCATCTCGGGGTTCGCGGGCGAAATCGTGCCGGTCAATCCGAAGGGCGGCACGATGTTCGGCATCGCCGCGCGCAAGTCGCTTGCCGAGCTGAACCGGCCGGCCGAGCTTGCCGTCATCGTCATCCGGCCGGACCTGATTCTCGCCGCGGTGCGCGAGGCGGCGTCGACGGGCCATCGCAATCTCCTGATCCTGCCGGGCGGTTTCGCCGAGGCGGGCGAGGCCGGCCTGGCGCGCGACGGGGAATTGCGCGCGCTGATCGCGCAGGAAAAGCTCACCGTCGTCGGCCCCAACTGCGCCGGCATCATCCATTTGCCTGCCGGCGCGCGCTTTGCGGCGACGTTCCTGCGCGACATGCCGCTCGGGCCGAACCGTCACGGTATGGCCGCGTTCATCACGCAGTCGGGCGCGCTGGGCGAGGAGGCGATCGCCGCGTCGAAGGCGCTGAGCGTGCCGCTCGGCTCGCTGGTTTCGGTCGGCAATGCCGTACAACTGGGCGTCAGCGATTATCTCGAGTTTCTCGGCGACCAGGATTCGATCTCGGTGGTGTTGCTTTACATCGAGAGCGTCGAAGACGCCGCCCGCTTCGGACGGGTTGCGCGCGGCGTCGTGGCGAAGAAGCCGGTTGTCGCGCTGATCGGCGGTCGCACCGATGCCGGCGCGGCGGCGGCGCGGCGGCATACCGGCGCGACGGCCCAGGGCGAAGCGATGATCGAAGCGCTCTGCCGCGATGCCTGCTTGTTACGCGTCAAAAGCCTGCGCCAGCTGATGCTTGCGGCCAAAGGTTTCGGCAGCTTTCCGCAAGGGATCGGCCGGCGCGCGCTGATCCTGTCCAATTCGGGCGGACCGGGCGTGCTCTGCGCCGACGAGGCGGTGGCGCAAGGGCTCGACCTACCTGAATTGCCGCAAGCGATGGCGGCGGCGTTGCGCGCCAATCTTCCGGCCGAAGCCGCGGTCGCCAATCCGATCGATCTCTTGGCCGATGCGCGCGAAGAGCGTTTCGGCTTCACGCTCGAAACCGCGATCAAGCATGGCGTCGGCGCCTTCGACGCGATCCTCGGCATCCATGTCGTGCCCTTCATGGTCGATGCCGCGCCGGTGATCGCGCGCCTGGCGGCCGTGGCGCCAACCGTGAAGCTGCCGCTGCTCTATTCGATGATGGGCACGCTGCCCGGCAAGACGGAATGGTTCGCCGCGATGGAAGCCGCCGGCGTTCCGGTCTTCAACGATGTCGAGGCGATGGCCGAATGCGCCGGATTGCTGGCGCGCTATCCCGCGCTCAAGGCGCGCGCCGGCGCCGGCTGATCGCGTTGCGCTAGTTAGCGCGATACAGGTGGTGGCGTCCCTCGCGCACGCCGTCGGGCGGCGGTAGCCGCTCCCAGCCCGGCAATTCGATGGCGATTTCGCTGACCACCACGGCGCCGGGGTGCAGCATCGGCGCCGCCAGCGGCGCCACTTCGGCGGCCAATCGCGCTTCGTCGGTGATCGGGAAATTGATCAATGCCAGCGCTGCGCTGCGCTTCAGCCGTTCCCAGTGACGCGGCAGCGTCTCGCGCGGATCGCCCTCGATGCGTTCGGCACCGGACGGCACCTTGCCGTCGGCGATGGGGCCCTTGTCGAAAAGAATGACGCCGCGCTTGCGTGCGATCTCGTAAAGATGGTCGAGCGCCGCGCCATCGCCGAGGCCGAGCAGGATCGCCGGCCCCTCAAGCGACGTCACGAGGCCGCCCGCGCGCTCGATCGACGCGCGCTGCGCCATCAGTCGGCGGATGAGCATGTCGAGCTCGCTCACCGGATTCCCCCTCTTCGACTGCGGCTATCCTCGCCCAGCCGATATCCGCTTGTCGAGAGCAGCCAGCACCGGCTTCCTATGGCACCAGGCGGTAGCCGCCGGCGTCAGTGATCAGGATTTCGGCATGCGTCGGATCGCGTTCGATCTTCTGACGCAGGCGGTAGACGTGGGTTTCGAGCGTGTGGGTGGTGACGCCCGAGTTGTAGCCCCAGACCTCGTTGAGCAGCACGTCGCGGCCGATGGTGCGGGTGCCGGCGCGATAGAGGTATTTGAGGATCGCGGTTTCTTTCTCGGTCAACCGCACCTTCTTGCGTTTGGTCTCGTCGACGAGAAGCTTGGTGCCCGGCCGGAACGTGTAAGGGCCGATGGTGAACATCGCGTCGTCGCTCTGCTCGTGCTGCCGGAGCTGCGCCCTGAGCCGCGCCAGCAGCACATGCAGCCGGAACGGTTTGGCGATGTAGTCGTTGGCGCCGGAATCGAGTCCGAGCACGGTGTCGGCCTCGCTGTCGGCGGCGGTCAGCATCAGAATCGGCGAACGCACGCCTTCGCGCCGCATCAGCCGGCACAGCTCGCGGCCGTCCATGTCAGGCAGCCCGACGTCGAGGATAACGGCGTCGTGGTATTGCCGCTTGGCGAGATCAAGCGCCTCGGCCGCAGTCGCGGCCTCGACCGCCATGAATTCCTCATGCAGCTGCAATTGCTCGGCGAGCGAATGGCGCAGGGCCGAATCGTCGTCGACGATCATGATCCGGCGGCTGGACGGCATCCCGGGTGCGGCTCGGTGGCAAACATTCCGCGGGACTATAGGCGGGGGCCGGCCATCTGTCCCCTATCTCGGGCGCCGGCGGTCCCGGCGGCGAAATCGCGGCAGTAGCGCGGCAGTTTTACGACAAATGGCAAATCAACGCCTGGAGGATGCAAAAGCCGCAGGTCGTCGCCGGTGCGCCGTGGTAGAAGCATGGCCGGAACGGCGGATTTTCGATGGCGCGTGACGACAAGGACAAATCGCGCGGTGACCGGCGCCCGCGGAGCGCGCGGCGGCGGTCGCCGCGAAGTCCCGGACAATGGCTTGCATTCGCGGCGTTGTGGGCGTTTCTCGTTGGCGCCGGCGCGCTGGCTTATTTCGCGCTGACGCTGCCCGGCACCGATCAACTCACCGCGGCGCAACGCCAGCCTTCCATCACGATTCTGGCCGACGACGGATCGCTGGTCGCGACCTTCGGCGAGCTCTTCGGCGAACCGCTCCGGCTGCGCGAGATGCCGCGCTACCTGCCGGAAGCGGTGATCGCCACCGAAGATCGCCGTTTCTATCATCATTTCGGCGTCGATCTCATCGGCATGGCGCGTGCGCTGTTCGCCGATTTGCGCGCCGGCCATATCGTCCAGGGCGGCAGCACGATCACCCAGCAGCTCGCCAAGAACCTGTTCCTCACGCCCGACCGCACGATCGGCCGCAAGATCCGCGAGACCATGCTCGCGCTCTGGCTCGAACATCAATTCACCAAGAACCAGATCCTCGAGCTCTATCTCAATCGCGTCTATCTCGGCGCCGGTACCTACGGCGTCGACGCGGCGGCGCACCGCTATTTCAACAAATCGGCGCGCGACATCACGCTTTACGAGGCGGCGGTCATCGCCGGCCTGTTGAAGGCGCCGTCACGTTTCAGCCCGTTGAACGACCGCGCCCTGGCGGCGGACCGCGCCGACCAGGTACTGCAGAATATGGTCGATGCGGGATACATCACCGAAGCCCAGGCGAAGGCCGCCGCGCGTCAGAAAAGCCAGCTCGCCGCCGACCGCGTGCCGCCGGGGAGCCGCTATTTCGGCGACTGGATCGCCAGCCAGATCGGCAGTTTCGCCGACATCGGCGGCCATGACGTCGTCGTCACCACCACGCTCGATCCGAAGATGCAGGCCTATGCCGAACGCGCGGTGGCCAACACGCTTGCCACCGACGGTGCCGCCGATCACGTGAGCCAGGGCGCGCTCGTCGCCATGTCGCCCGACGGTGCCATCCGCGCAATGGTCGGCGGCAGCAACTACAACGATAGCCAATTCAACCGTGCGACCCAGGCCGAGCGCCAGCCGGGCTCGAGCTTCAAGCCGTTCGTCTATCTGGCGGCGCTCGAACACGGCATCAAGCCGACGGATATCTTCAACGACGCGCCGGTGCGGATCGGCGATTGGGAGCCGCATAATTACGAGAACAAATATCGCGGCAACGTGACCGTCGCCGACGCAGTCGCCTACTCGATCAACACGGTCGCGGCGCAGGTGATTCATCGCGTCGGCGCCAACAACGTGATCGCTGCCGCGCGCCGGCTCGGCATCACCACGCCGCTGCCGGACGACGATAGCTTGGCGCTCGGCACCGGCAGCGTCACGCTCATGGAACTTACCGCGGCCTACGCGGCGTTCGCCAGCGGCGGTATCGCCGCGTGGCCGCACGCGATCCTGGAGATCC
>JBOHLR010000049.1:0-14071 GCA_050729555.1 Allostellaceae bacterium | reverse complement strand
CACTCGGCGTCGCCGGCGTGCTGCCGGTCGGCCCTGATTTCGTACGCCGTCAGATCGAAACGGCGCTCGCCGATATCGGCGCCGATGCGGTGAAAACCGGCATGCTGGTCGATGCGGCGGTGGTCGAGGCTGTCGCCGACGCCCTCGAAAAAACTGCGCCCAAGATGCCGCTCGTCGTCGACCCCGTGATCGCGTCCACCAGCGGCGCCGTGCTGCTCGACGAACCCGGCGTCGAACGGCTGAAACGCCGCCTCATTGCCCGCGCCGCCGTGGTGACGCCCAACATTCCGGAGGCGGCGATGCTCACTGGACTGACCGTCGCCGATCTCGATGGCATGCGCCGCGCCGCCGACGCGCTGCTCCGCCTCGGCGCGCTGGCGGTCGTGGTTAAGGGCGGTCATTTGCCGGGTGACACGTTGATCGACCTCGTCGCGACGCCGAAGGACAGCTTTTTGCTCAAGGCACGGCGGCAAAAAACGCGCGCGACGCATGGCACCGGCTGTACCTACGCTTCGGCGGTTGCCGTTGGCTTGGCGCAGGGTTTGGCGCTGCGGCCGGCGGTCGAGCGGGCGCATGCCTTCGTTCAGCAGGCGATCCGCAACGCACCGGGATTGGGAAGCGGCCGTGGACCGCTGGGTCACGCGCCGTCGCCGCAACGCAAAACGAAAGGCAAGCATGCCCGACGCCATCGCTTACACCGACGAACCCGCGCTCGGCGTCGATGAGTTTATCGACGTGCTGCGCCGCTCGAGCTTGGCCGAACGGCGGCCGGTTGACGATCGCGGCCGCATCGGCCGCATGCTCGCGCACGCCGACATCCGGCTGTGCGCGCGCGACGCCGAAGGCTTGCTCGTTGGCGTGTCGCGGGCGGTGACCGATTTCGCCTATTGCTGTTATCTCTCGGACCTTGCCGTCGATGTGGCATGGCAGCGGCGCGGCATCGGCCAAGAGCTAATTCGCCGTACGCATGCGATCGCCGGACTCGACGCCACGTTGATCCTGCTGTCGGCGCCCAAGGCGATGAGCTATTACCCGCACATTGGCCTGACCCGTTCGGAACGCGCATTCACCATCGATCGGCGCTGAGTTAGATTGCCGCGCGCGGCAGCGGGGAGAGCAGGCGATGGCCGACCGTTATTTCGACGATTTCAAGGTCGGCGACAAGTTCACGACGGCGACCAAGACCGTCACCGAAGATATGATCGTCGGGTTCGCCAATCTCTACGATCCGCAGCCCTTTCACCTCGATCCAGTGGCGGCGAAGCACAGCATCTATGGTGGTCTCATTGCCAGCGGCTTCCAGACTCTGGCGATCGGCTTCCGGTTGATCTGGGACACCGGCATCCTCGCCGCGGCGAGCATGGGCTCGCCTGGCTTCGACGAGCTGCGCTGGCTCAAGCCAGTGCGGCCCGGTGACATGCTACGGGTCGAGATGGAGGTGGTCGAGAGCCGTCCGTCGCAGTCGAAGCCCGACCGCGGCATCATGCGTGGCGCTTACCGCTATCTGAATCAGAACAGCGAAGCCGTGCTGACCTACACCGCCATGCATCTGCTGCGCCGTCACCCGGCGTAGGCGCCACGTGCGGAGTAGCGCGCTGGTTGACGCGCCGGTGCCTTCCCCATAGTTTTCTCGGCGGGACACGCCCCCCAACGGGGCGCGGCTATTCTGGAAGAAATAGATTCGATGAAGCCGAATGCTCGGCCGGTTAATCCGTCATTTTCATCGGGTCCGTGCACCAAGCGCCCAGGCTGGAGCGTGTCGGCGCTGTCCAGCGGCCTGTTCGGCCGCTCGCACCGCTCGAAGCCGGGCAAGGCCAAGCTCAAGGAGGTGGTCGACCGCTCGCGCCGTCTCCTGGGCGTGCCGCAGAATTATCGCCTGGGCATCGTGCCCGCGTCCGATACCGGCGCGGTCGAGATGGCGATGTGGTCGCTGCTGGGCGCGCGCGGCGTCGATCTGCTTGCCTGGGAAGTCTTTGGTGAGGGCTGGGCAACCGATGTCGAGAAACAGCTCAAGATCGCCGATCTGCGCGTCATGCGGGCGCCCTATGGACAGATTCCCGATCTTGCCAAAGTCGATACCGACCGCGACGTGGTCTTTCCCTGGAACGGCACCACGTCAGGCGCGCGGATTCCGAACGGCGACTGGATCAAGGTCGATCGCAAGGGGTTGACGATCTGCGATGCGACGTCTGCGGTCTTCGCCATGGATCTGCCGTGGCCGAAGCTCGATGTCGTCACTTGGTCGTGGCAGAAGGTTTTGGGCGGCGAGGCGGCACACGGCATGCTCGCGCTCAGCTCACGCGCGATCGAGCGGCTCGAGACCTACAAACCGGCGTGGCCGTTGCCGAAGATTTTCCGGCTCACCAGCAAAGGCAAGTTTGCCGAGAACATCTTTCAGGAAGAGACCATCAACACGCCGTCGATGCTGGCGGTCGAAGATGCGATCGACGGTCTCAGATGGGCCGAGTCGGTCGGCGGCTTGGCGATGCTCAAGGCCCGCAGCGAAGCCAATCTCGCCGCCATCGGCCGGTGGGTTGCGAAGTCCAAGTGGATCGCCTTCCTGGTCGACGACGCCAAGATTCGCTCCTGCACCTCGGTCTGCCTCAAGGTCGTGGACGAATGGTTCCTGCGCCTGCCGCCCGATGCTCAACGCGCCCAGGTGAAGCGGATCGAGGCGCTGCTCGACGCCGAAGGCGTCGCGCACGACATTGCCGGTCATCGCGATGCGCCGCCCGGTCTGCGCATCTGGTGCGGCGCGACGATCGAGACGCGCGACGTTGAAGCACTTTTACCGTGGCTCGACTGGGCCTTTGCTGAGGTCCGGCAAGCCACGGCGGCCTGAAGGCGGAGGGCCGCTATGCCAAAGGTCCTGATTTCCGACGAGCTGAGCCCGCGTGCCGTCGCCGTCTTCAAGGATCGCGGCGTCGAAACCGTCGTCAACACCAAGCTGACGCCGGACGAGCTCAAGCAAATCATCGGCGAGTTCGACGGCTTGGCCGTGCGCTCGGCGACCAAGGTCACCAAACCGGTCATCGACGCCGCCAACAAGCTCAAGGTGATCGGCCGCGCCGGCATCGGCGTCGACAATATCGACGTCGGCGCCGCCACCCAACGCGGCATCGTCGTGATGAACACGCCCTATGGCAACTCGATCACCACCGCCGAGCACGCCATCGCGCTGATGTTGGCGCTGGCGCGGCAGCTCCCGGCCGCCGACCGCTCGACGCAGGCCGGAAAATGGGAAAAAGCCAAATTCATGGGCGTCGAGCTCACCGGCAAGACGCTCGGCGTGGTCGGCTGCGGCAATGTCGGCTCGGTGGTCGCGGATCGCGCCATCGGGCTCAAGATGAAGGTTGTTGCCTACGATCCGTTTCTGTCGCCGGAGCGCGCGGTGGCGCTCGGTGTCGAGAAGGTCGAGCTCGACGAGCTGCTGGCGCGGGCGGATTTCATCACGCTGCACACACCGCTGACCGAGGCGACGCGCAACATCATCGATGCCAAGGCGCTGGCCAAAACGAAGCGTGGCGTGCGTCTGGTCAATTGCGCCCGCGGCGGCCTGGTCGTCGAAGCCGATCTCAAGGCGGCGCTCGATTCGGGCCAGATCGCGGGCGCCGCGATCGATGTTTTTCCAGTCGAACCGGCGAAGGAGAACTTGCTGTTCGGCCATCCCAACGTCGTCGCGACGCCGCATCTCGGCGCGTCGACGACCGAAGCGCAGGAGAACGTGGCGCTTCAGGTCGCCGAGCAGATGGCGGATTACCTCGTTTCCGGCGCGGTGACCAACGCGCTCAATATGCCGTCGTTGTTGGCCGAGGAGGCCGCGCGGCTCAAGCCCTACATCAAGCTCGTCGAGCAACTCGGTTCGTTCGCCGGCCAGATGACCGATGCCGGTCTCAAGAGCGTCGCCATCGAATACGAGGGCCATGCGGCCGAGCTCAACATCAAGCCGCTGACGGCCACCGCGCTCGCCGCGCTCCTGGCGCCGCAACTCGATTCGGTCAACATGGTCAACGTGCCGCTCGTCTGCAAGGAGCGCGGCATCGCGGTCGCTGAGACGCGCAGCACCGAGCCGAGCGATTTCCAGACTCTGATCCGCGTCACGGTTCAGGGTACGACCGGCACCCGCAGCGTCGCGGGAACGCTGTTCGGCGGCAGCCGGCCGCGCATCGTCGATGTCGAAGGCATTGCGCTCGAAGCCGAGCTCGGCGCGCACATGCTGTTTGTGCGCAACCACGACAAGCCCGGCTTCATCGGTAATCTCGGCCGGACGCTGGGCGAGGCGGGAATCAACATCGCGACCTTGCATCTCGGCCGCTCGGCGCCGGGCCAGGACGCCATCTGTCTGATCCAGGTCGATCAACCGCTCGATGACGCGCTGCTCGCCAAGGTGCGCGCCATCGCCAATGTCGTGCAGGCGAAACAGCTTCACTTCTGACGCTGGATCCAGATCGGCCGCCGTGGCGGTCACAGGGCGAAACACGGTCGCGACGCGGGAACGGATCGGCTGCCGCCTCCCTATAGTGTCGTGAAGACCTTCGTGGCGTTTGAGGAGGAACCGATGACCCGGTTTTACCGATACGGCCGTTTTGTGGCGGCGCTGGCACTGGTCGCCGTCCTCGCGGGTTGCGTCGTCGTCGTGCCGCGGCATCCCGAACACGTCTATTATTACTACTGAGTCGATCCGATCGCTCCAATCCCGGTACGCGGTTAGTTAGGCACCGGCGACGCCGCAGAACGGTTGCCGCCGCGCGCCAAAACCGCTATTCCGGCCTCCGTGAACGAGACGCTCCACAAGGCGCTGCTGCCCGAAGGCCTGCGCGATCTGCTTCCACCCGACGCCGGCATCGAGGCCGAGGTGGTGTCGCGGCTGATGGCGGTCCTGGCGACCCATGGCTACGAGCGCGTCAAGCCGCCGCTCGCCGAATTCGAGGACAATTTGCTCTCGGGCGCGGGCGCCGCGATGGCCAACGACACGTTCCGCATGATGGACCCGGTGTCGCGGCGGATGATCGGCGTTCGCGCCGACATGACGCCGCAGGTCGCGCGCATCGCCGCCAGCCGGCTTAAGAAGGCGTCGCGGCCGCTGCGGCTCTGCTATGCTGGGCAAGTGCTGCGCGTCAACGGCAGTCAGCTTCGGCCCGAGCGCCAGGTCGGCCAAGTCGGCGCCGAGCTCATCGGTCCGTCTGACGTCGCCGCCGACGCTGAAGTAATCCTGCTAGCGGCCGAAGCCCTCGGCGGTCTCGGCGTGCGCGGTTTGTCCGCGGACCTGACCCTGCCGAAGCTGGTGCCGGCGATCTGTCAGGCGGCCAAGCTCGGGTCCGAACAAATCGATGCCGTGCGTCGTGCGCTCGATCACAAGGACGCCGCCGCATTGCGCAAGGCGGCCGGCGCGGCGGCCGCATCGCTCGGCGAGCTTCTCAAGGCGGCGGGCGCGGCGGAGAAATCGTTGGCGAAGCTGTCCGCGCTCGACCTTCCCGAGACGGCGGCGGCGGAACGCACGCGCTTCGGCGACGTGATCGCGCGCGTGAAACGAGCCGATCCAGGCCTCGTCATCACCGTCGATCCAGTCGAGAATCGCGGCTTCGAATACCATACCGGCGTCAGCTTCACGCTCTTCGCCAAAGCGGTACGCGGCGAGCTTGGCCGCGGCGGTCGTTATCGCACCGGCAACGGTGCGGGCGAGGACGCCACGGGCTTCACGCTCTACACCGACACGATCCTGCAAGCGCTGCCCGAGCCGGCGCCGCCGCGCCGGATCTACGTTCCGTTCGAGGCCGACGGCGCCGCCGCCAAGCGGTTGCGCGCCGAAGGCTGGATCACAATTGCCGGCCTCGCCGCCGTGCGCAATCCGCGCGACGAGGCCAAACGATTGAATTGCGGCCATGTCTTTGATGGCGGCAAGATCGTCGCGCTGACCTGAGGGCGCCGGAGACCATTTCATGGCGAATGTTGCAGTGATCGGCGCCCAGTGGGGCGACGAGGGTAAGGGAAAGATCGTCGACTGGCTGAGCGAGCGCGCCGCCGTCGTGGTGCGCTTCCAGGGCGGGCACAATGCCGGGCATACGCTGGTCATCGGCAACGTCGAATACCGCTTGAGCCTGCTGCCGTCGGGCGTCGCGCGGCCGGGCAAGCTGTCGATCATCGGCAGCGGCGTGGTCGTCGATCCATGGGCGCTGGTCAAGGAAATCGAAAATATCGCGACCAAAGGCGTCAAGGTGACACCCGACACCTTGCGCGTCGCAGAAAACGCGACGCTGATCCTGCCGTCGCACGGACAACTCGATCGTTTGCGCGAAGAGGCGCGCGGCACCTACAAGATCGGCACGACGGGCCGTGGCATCGGCCCGGCCTACGAGGACAAGGTCGGCCGGCGGGCGGTACGGCTGTGCGATCTGGCCGATCCGGCAACCCTGCCGACCAAGCTCGACGTTCTGCTGCTCCACCATAACGCGCTACTGCGCGGTCTCGGCGCGCCGGAGGTCGAGCGCGAGCCGCTGCTCAAATCGCTACTCGAAATCGCGCCGAAGGTGCTGCCCTATGCCGATCGGGTATGGCAGCGGCTCGACGAAGCGCGCCGCGCCAACAAGCGTATCCTGTTCGAAGGCGCACAGGGCGTGATGCTCGACGTCGATCACGGAACGTATCCATACGTCACCTCGTCGCACACCCATCCGGGCGAGGCCGCTTCGGGCGCCGGCACCGGTCACGCGACGGTCGGTTATGTCCTCGGCATCACCAAGGCCTATACGACGCGTGTCGGCAGCGGCCCGTTTCCGACCGAGCTCACCGACAAGATCGGCCAGACGCTAGGCGAGCGCGGCCGCGAGTTCGGCGTGGTCACCGGGCGCAAGCGCCGCTGCGGCTGGTTCGACGCCGTCATGGTCCGTCAGGCGGTCAAGACCGCCGGCGTCGACGGTCTCGCGCTTACTAAGCTCGACGTGCTCGACGGGTTCGAGGAAATCAAGGTGTGCACCGCCTATCGGCTGCACGGCAAGACGCTCGATTATTTTCCGGCGGGCACCAGCGAACAGGCGGCGGTCGAGCCGGTCTACGAAACCATCGAAGGCTGGAGTGAAAGCACGCGCGGCGCTCGCCGCTGGGCCGATCTGCCGGCGCTGGCGATCAAATACATCAGACGCATCGAGGAGCTGGCCGGTGCGCCAGTGGCGTTGCTGTCGACCAGTCCGCAGCGCGAAGACACGATCTTGATGCACGACCCCTTCGCGGGGTGACGCGGCGGCTCAGACCTTGGCGGTGGCCCGCGCCGTACGCAGCCGCGCGGCGATATAGCCTTCGACGGTTTCCGACAGCGTGTCGAGGCGGTCGGTGAAGAAATGGTCGGCGCCGGCAACCGGACGATATTCGACCTTGAGTGACCGCTGCTTTTGCAGCCGCTGCGCCAGATCCTTGACGCCGTCGGGTGCGACGATCTGATCCTTGTCGCCTTGGACGATGAGGCCGGCCGCCGGCGGCCGCGTCAGGAAATTGAAGTCGACCAGATTGACCGGCGGCGCGACCGCGACGAACGCGTCCGATTCCGGCCGCCGCGCCAACAACTGCAGCGCAATCCAGGCGCCGAACGAGAAGCCGGCGATCCAGCATTGTTCCGCATCGGGGTTGGTGTTCTGCAGCCAATCCAACGCCGCCGCAGCATCCGCGAGCTCGCCTTCACCACTGCCGTAGGTGCCTTGGCTTTTGCCGACACCGCGGAAGTTGAAGCGCAGCGTCGAAAACCCCTGCCGGGCAAAGGCGTGAAACAGGGTGTAGACCACCTTGTTGTGCATGGTGCCGCCATGCTGCGGGTGCGGGTGGAGGATTAGCGCGAGCGGCGCGTTCTCGATCCGCGAGGGGTGGTAGCGCGCCTCAAGCCGGCCCGCCGGGCCGGTTAGAACCAATTCGGGCATCGTGAAGCTTTAACCCAGTGAAAGACTCGGGATTGACACCACATATTCTTTTGGACTCACCAACAAAAATGGCCGTAAAGTTGACCATTCTACTCAGGATAGATATAGTCCCACCCCTACACCGGACAAGGTGTGGCGGCAGGCTCTTTGCGGCCGGCCCGCCCCAAGCGAGCGGATCATATATCAACCGGAGCCCAAAATGTTGAAGGCTTTGCGCGAGGATATTGACACGATCCTGCGGCTCGATCCGGCGGCGCGGTCGCGCCTCGAGATCGCGCTCGCCTATCCCGGCTTTCACGCCTTGGTATTCCACCGAATCGCCAACTGGCTGTGGCGGCACCGGCTGCTTGTGGTCGCCCGCTCGGTATCGAATCTGGCGCGGTTCCTGACGCTGATCGAAATCCATCCGGCAGCCACGATCGGTCGCCGGCTGTTCATCGATCATGGCGCCGGCGTGGTGATCGGCGAGACCACCGAAATCGGCGACGACGTGACGCTCTATCAGGGCGTCACCTTGGGCGGCACGACGGTCAGCCGCGGCAAGCGCCATCCGACTCTCGAAAACGGCGCCATCGTCGGCGCAGGCGCGAAAATTCTGGGTGGCTTCACGATCGGCGCCGGCGCGCGGGTTGGCGCCAATGCGGTCGTGCTGCATGCGGTGGCGCCGGGCGAAGCGGTGGCCGGCATTCCGGCACGGCCGATCGGCGTCGGCCGCGAGGTCCCCAAGGAATTTCTGCCTTACGGAACACCCTGCGAGGATTTGCCCGATCCGATCGCGCGGTGCGTTGCCAGCCTGATGGACGAAGTTGCTTATCTCAAGCAGCGCCTGGCCGAGATGGAGCGGAAGGCGGAGTTTCCCGCCGAGGAAGTGCCGGCCGAGGCGCGCACAGCGCGGCCGGGTCGCCGGATTTAGTGGGCGCGGAGGACGAACATGAGACTTAGCACCAAGGGACGCTACGCGGTGATGGCGCTGGTCGACATCGCCAAGCACGCGCAAGACACGCCGATCACGCTGGCCGAGATCGCCGAACGGCAACTGATCTCGCTGTCCTATCTCGAGCAGCTTTTCGCCAAGCTGCGCAGCGCCGGTCTGGTCAAGAGCGTGCGCGGCCCGGGCGGCGGCTATCTGCTGGCTCGTGGCGCCGATGGTACGCGCATCTCGGACATCATTCTCGCGGTTGATGAGCCGATCCGTACCACGCGCTGCACGCCCGGCGCGCCGATGGGTTGTAGCGGCAACCAGAGCCGCTGCCTGACGCACGATCTATGGGAAGAGCTGGGCAACCAGATTCGACTTTATCTGAGCTCCGTCACGCTCGCCGATGTCGTCGCCAACCGGCTGTTGGGTCGCAGCGGCGCGCTCCACCGCGAACGCGCCGATCAGGATGCGTCGGAAACCGTGCCGACCATCGCGGCGCAATAACGCCTCTGATTTCCGCCGTGGCCGATCGACTGTCCTATCTCGACTGGAATGCCAACGCGCCGGTGCGGCCCGAAGCCGCGGCTGCTGTCGCGCAAGCTTTGGCGACAGTTGGTAACGCGTCGTCGGTCCACCGCGCCGGCCGCGCGGTGCGTCGCATCGTCGAAGCCGCGCGTGTCAGCGTCGCGTCGCTGGCCGGCGCGCGGTCCGAGGACGTCGTGTTCACCGGCAGCGGTACCGAAGCCAATGCGCTGGCGCTCTGGGCCTTTCCCGATCGGCGTATTTTGGTGTCGGCGCTCGAGCATGATTCCGTCCTCGCCAATGCGCCGGATGCCATGCGTATCCCGGCCCGGCGCGATGGTCTGGTCGATCTGTCGGCATTGGAACGGTTGCTGGGCGCCGATAAGCGCCCGGCGCTGGTGTCGCTCATGTTCGCCAACAACGAGATCGGCGCCATCCAGCCGATTGCCGAGGCGGCGCAAATCGCGCATCGGCACGGTGCGCTGCTGCATTGCGACGCCGTTCAGGGTGCCGGTCGTCAAGCCATCGACATGCGGCGGCTCGGCTGCGATCTGATGACCGTGTCGGCGCACAAGCTCGGCGGACCGATGGGCATCGGCGCACTTGTTGTTGCCGGTGGCCTCGATCTCGCACCCCTGATCCGCGGCGGCGGCCAGGAGCGCGGTCGACGTGCCGGTACCGAAAACGTGCCCGGCATTGCCGGCTTTGGTGCAGCTGCTGGCGCGGCCATGGCCGACATTGCAGCCTGGGCGACGGTCGAAACACTGCGCGTTGAGGCCGAGCACCGGCTCGCCGCGATCACGCCCGACGCAGTGATCTATGCCGCAACGGCGCCCCGGCTGCCGAACACGATCTCTATTTCGATGCCCGGCGTACCGGCGTCGACGCAGGTGATGGCGCTCGATCTCGCCGGCGTCATGGTCAGCGCCGGCGCCGCCTGCTCGTCCGGCAAGGTGCGGCGCAGCCACGTGCTCGACGCCATGGGCGTGCCCGAACGCGATGCCGAATGCGCCATCCGCATCAGCCTGGGCTGGCGCACGACGGCGGCTGAGATCGATCATCTCGTCGAGGCGTGGGGCGCGCTCTACGCCCGGACGCGGGTGTCTGCCGCATGACCGGCGCCATCGCCCGCCGGCCCAACGCGGCGCCGGTTTATCTCGACAACCACGCGACGACGCCATGCGATCCGCGCGTGGTCGCGGCGATGGTGCCGTGGTTCACCGAGAAGTTCGGCAATCCGCATTCGCTCACGCACGCCTACGGCCGCGAGGCCGAGCAGGCGGTCGAACAGGCGCGCGCGCAGCTCGCCGATCTGATCGGTGCCGATCCGCGCGAGCTCGTCTTCACGTCGGGCGCAACCGAGGCCAACAACATGGCGGTCAAGGGCGCGGCGCGTTTCCATCGCCAGTTCGGCAAGGACGGCGTGGTGACGCTCGCGACCGAGCATAAATGCGTGCTCGAAAGCGCCAAGGCGCTCGAGCGCGACGGTTTCCGTGTCGCCATCCTGCCAGTCGGTCGCGACGGGCTGGTCGATCTCGATGCCATGGCCCGCGCGACTGACGACAAGACGGCGATCGTTTCGGTGATGACGGCGCACAACGAGATCGGCGTCATTCAACCGATCAAAGAGATCGCTGCGCTGGCGCACGCCAAGGGCGCTTTGTTCCACACTGACGCGGCGCAGGCGGTCGGCAAGATCGTGCTCGACGTCGCCGATCTCGGTATCGACCTGATGTCGATTTCCGGCCACAAAATCTACGGGCCGAAGGGCATCGGCGCTCTCTACCTGCGTCGCCGGCCACGGGCGCGGATCGAGCCGCTGTTCGACGGCGGCGGCCAGGAGCGCAGCATGCGCTCGGGCACGTTGCCGGTGCCGTTGATCGTCGGGTTGGGCCAGGCTACGGCCTTGGCCAAGGTCGAGATGGCGGGCGAGGCGCAGCGCCTGTTGGCCTTGCGGACGCGGTTCCTCAGCGGGCTGCGCGCCAAGGTCCTTGAGGTGGTGCTCAACGGCAATGCCGAACGGCGTTTGCCGGGTAACCTGAACCTGAGCTTCCCGGGCCTCAAGGCGATCGATCTGATCGCCGCTTGTCCGGGCTTGGCGCTGTCCACCGGCTCGGCCTGCACGGCAGCCGAGGTTGAGCCGTCTTATGTCCTGCGCGCGCTGGGTCTTGGCGAAGAGCTGGCGTCGTCGTCGCTCCGCA
The DNA here is from genome assembly GCA_050729555.1 of Allostellaceae bacterium. Classification (GTDB taxonomy): domain Bacteria; phylum Pseudomonadota; class Alphaproteobacteria; order ATCC43930; family CGMCC-115725; genus REEB95. The sequence continues at coordinate 2,525 of JBOHLR010000049.1, read as the reverse complement.
TCGGGCTCGGCCGCTTCACCACCGCCACCGAAGTCGATTTTGCCGTGGATACGTTGGCAGTTGCGGTTTTGCGATTGCGCGCCGGCGACCGGATGACAAGCCACGCCGCCGGCATTACATAAGAGTTGGAGATTCGCATGGCTTTGAGACAGGCAATGTCGGTGACCGACGCGGCCGCCAAGCGCATTCAGGCGCTGCTTGCGCAACGCGGCAAGCCGTCCGCCGGCATCCGCATCGGCGTGCGCGCCCGTGGCTGCTCGGGCCTGACCTATACGCTCGAATACGCCGACGAAAAGAGCAAGCTCGACGAGGTCGTGCAAGACAAGGGCGTCACGATCCTGATCGATCCCAAGGCGACCATGTTCATCATCGGCACCGAGATGGACTATGTCGAGGACAAGATCCAATCGGGCTTCACCTTCCGCAATCCGAACGAAAAAGGCCGGTGCGGTTGCGGCGAATCGTTCCACGTCTAAATCCCAATTCGCGGCGATGAAGCTGTTCCAGATCGAGGAGCCCGAGGGCGCACCGCTTGCGGCCGACGGCGCCGGCGCCGCAGTCGGCATCGACTTGGCGGCTTTATCGGCCGCGGTCGCGATCGCGCTCGGCGGCAATGCTGAAATCCTGCCGGGAGCCGACGGCGCGCGGCGGCTGACGACGAACGGGCAGGCGCTCGATGCGGTGCTGTTGGCGCTGCGGGCGCGAGCGGAAAAGCAGCTGGCGCGGCCGGTGACGCACGCCGTGATCGCGACACCCGACGGACACGGCGGCGCGGCACTCGAAACTGCGGCCAAGGCGGCCGGGTTGATCGTTTTGCGCGTGGTGACGCAACGGGCGGCGTCCGGGGACGATTCCGGGGCGGACGCAGCCGCGTTGGGTGCGGCGCGGATAGCCGAAGATTTGTCGCCGGCGCTTGGTATAACCTCGCCGCGATCTTGAACGGATGTGGATCGGATCTGATGCCTAAGATGACGTTTATCGAACGTGACGGCACCCGCAAGACGGTGGATGCGCCGATCGGCCTGTCCGTTCTCGAAATCGCCCATCGTAACGACGTCGACATCGAAGGCGCGTGCGAAGGGTCGCTGGCCTGCTCGACCTGTCACGTCGTCATCGAGCCCGAATGGTACGAGCTGCTGAAGGACGCGACCGAGGACGAGGAAGACATGCTCGACCTCGCCTTCGGCCTGACCAAGACGTCGCGTCTCGGCTGCCAGATCGTGATAACCGAAGAGCTCGACGGTCTCACCGTTCGCCTGCCGCAGGCGACGCGTAACATGATGAACAGCTGATGGATCTGGCGCTGGCTCCGGGGGCGCGCGTCGTCGTCGCCATGTCGGGTGGCGTCGACAGCTCGACCGTGGCGGCGCTGCTGGTCGAGCGCGGTTGCGAAGTCGTCGGCGTCACGCTCCAGCTTTACGATCACGGTCAGGCCATCGGCCGCAAGGGCGCGTGCTGCGCCGGCCAGGACATCCACGATGCGACGCGTGTCGCCGAGACGCTCGGCGTTGCGCATTACGTGCTGGATTACGAAAAGCGCTTCCGCGCCGACGTGATCGACGATTTCGCCGATTCCTACCTCGCTGGCGCGACGCCGGTGCCGTGTGTCCGCTGTAACGAGACGGTGAAGTTTCGCGACCTGCTGGCGGTGGCGCGCGACCTGGGCGCCGGGGCGCTCGCCACTGGGCATTATGCGCGCCGCGTCGAGGGGTCGGATGGGCCGGAATTGCACGGTGCTGCCGACGCTGGCCGCGACCAGAGCTATTTCCTTTATCGCACGACGCGCCAGCAGCTCGATTTCCTGCGCTTTCCGCTCGGCGAATTCAGCAAGGACGAAACCCGCGCCCTGGCGACGCGCTTCGCTCTGCCGGTGGCGCAGAAGCCCGATAGCCAAGACATCTGCTTCGTGCCGTCGGGGCGTTATGCCGATGTGATCGAGAAGCTGCGGCCCGGCGCGGCGGAGCCCGGCGATATCGTCGACGAAACTGGCCATGTGCTTGGCCGCCACGATGGCGTCATCCATTTCACCGTCGGCCAGCGCAAGGGCATCGGCATTGCCGGTGAGGAACCGCTCTATGTGCTCCGGCTCGAACCCGCGACGCGGCGTGTTGTCGTCGGCCCGCGCGCCAGCCTGGGCGCCATCCATGTGCCGTTCGATCGGGTCAATTGGCTGGCCGCGCCACCGGATGCCGCCGGCGTTCGGGTCGCGGTCAAGCTGCGCTCGGCGCAGCCGCCGGTTCCGGCCATGCTGCGGCTTGACGGCGACCGGGGCACGGCCATGCTCGACGAGCCCGCGTTCGGCGTGGCGCCGGGCCAGGCCTGTGTCGCTTATGACGGCGATCGTGTCTTGGGCGGCGGCTGGATCGCGCGCGCCTAGTTCGCACCGCTGGGCTTGCCCCGCGCGCGGCGCTCCATGATACTGCGCCGCCATGACCGATACCAAGAAACCCCGCGAAACCGTCAAGAAGGTCGTGCTCGCCTACTCGGGCGGGCTCGACACGTCCGTCATACTGCGCTGGTTGCAG
>JBOHLR010000048.1:0-14117 GCA_050729555.1 Allostellaceae bacterium | reverse complement strand
AGGCGGTCGTGCGGCGTGGACCCTTCGGCGATTTCTGGCTGACCGCGGATCGCATCGCCTTTGCCGGCGTGCCGGATTATTACGCGGCCTATGCCTCGGCGCCGCTCGACACCATCGTGCCGCCCGAAATCCGGGCGCTGCACCAGATCGGTCTCGCCAATCTGCACTTCCAACTGCAACCGCCGCCGCCCGATGCCACCCTGATCGAAGCCGCGCGGGTGGCGCTGATTGCGCAACGACAGACCGCCGGCGTCTATGCCAGCACGATCGGCAAGGTCGGATTCGTCAACCCGCATCTGTTCCGCGCCACGCTCGCCTTTCCGACGGACGCGCCGGCGGGCACCTATTTCATCGAGGCGCTGCTGTTTCGCGACAAGGCCCTGGCAGGCGGCCAGACCATGTCGCTGCTTGTGGTGCCACCCGGCGGCGAAACCGTTGCCGATCCACCCGGGCCGAGCCCGCTGCTCTACGCGGGACTGGGCATATTGGCGGCGACAATCGCCGCGAGCGGCGTCGTTGTGACCGTTGCGCGCCGGCGCCGCGTGCCGATCAAGCCGCGCCGCCGCGCGTCGCGCCGCCCGGCCAAACGCAGCCAGCGCTGACCGGCATTAGCCTTACCCGACAAGGGGTTGACTTGGCGCCGCCAAAGCCCAAGTTTAGCCCGCGACCGTTGGAGATCGCCCGATGTTCATCCAGACCGAAACCACGCCCAATCCCGCGACCCTCAAGTTCCTGCCGGGCCGCGCCGTCATGGGCGACGGCACCGCCAATTTTCCCGACGCGGACAGCGCGCAACGCTCGCCGTTGGCCAAGCGCCTTTTCGGTCTGCCGGGCGTCACCGGCGTGTTCTTCGGCTCCGATTTCATCACGGTCGCCAAGGCCGACGGCGTCGATTGGCTGGCGCTCAAGTCGCAGGTGCTGGGCACGATCATGCAGCACTTCACCGCCGGCGAGCCGATCGTGCTCGACGCGCCGGGCGCCGCAACCGAAGTGGAAAGCGACGAGGTCGTCGCCCAGATCAAGGAGCTGCTCGAGACGCGCGTCCGTCCGGCGGTGGCGCAAGACGGCGGCGACATCATTTTCGACCACTATGCCGACGGCGTGGTCTATCTGCACATGCAGGGCTCGTGCTCGGGCTGCCCGTCATCGACCGCGACGCTCAAGGCCGGCATCGAGAACATGCTGCGCCATTACATTCCGGAAATCGTCGAGGTCAGGCCGGTCTAGGCCGTTACCTTCCCCATCATCGGTTCGGGCAGATCGGCGTCCGACAGCAGCGGATATTTTTTGCTGTCGAACAGCTGATAGTGCCACCACTCGTTCTTGTAGAAATCCCATCCCGCCGCACTCATCAGTCCGAGCAGCAGGAACCGGTTGCGCTGTGCGGTCTCGGAAACCGCCGCGCTGCCGTGATGCGACAGCGGCGTGAAGGCGTCGAACGCGGTGCCCATGTCGAGCGCCTGGCCGCGCGCGTCGATCAGCGTCAGATCGACCGCGATGCCGCGCGAATGCGGCGAGCCTTTGCGCGGATCGGCGAGGAACTCGGGATCGGGTCGGAAATTCCACAGCGCCCATTGCGCCTCGCTCGGCCGGAACGCGTCGAAGATCTTGAGCCGGAGACCCAGCGGCTTGACGAGGTCGACCGCCCGCATAAGCGCCGCTGCGGCGTCGGCGTGGAGATAGCAGCCGGGACGGGTATAGACCGGCTTGCCGGTGAAATTCGCCGCCGTCGCGTAGGCGATCTCGAGGCCGACGCCGTGACCCGCTTCGGTGATGGTTTGCAGCGTCATGACCGGATTTTCCTAGCACGTTATGATCGGCCGCATGAAGGTCCTGGGCCTCGATAGCGCCGGCAGCCAATGCGCGGTCGCCGTGCTCGACGGCGACCGCGTGGCATCCGCGCGCGCCGAGGCGATGCGGCACGGACAGGCCGAGCGCCTGATGCCCTTGATCGCCGAGACGCTGGCGGCTGCGGCCGTCGCGCCCGCCGCGGTCGATCTGATCGCCGTCACCACTGGCCCGGGCAGCTTCACGGGAATCCGTATCGGCCTCGCCGCCGCGCGCGGTTTGGCGTTGGCGACCGGCCGGCCGGCGGTCGGCGTGAGCGTGCTCGACGCCTATGCGGCGGCGGTGCCGGCGGCGGCCCGGCAAGCGCGCGCGCTGATTGTCGCCGTCGAATCGAAGCGCGACGAATTCTATCTCCAGGCCTTCAAGGCGGCGGGCGCGGCGCTCGCGCCGCCGGCGCAGGTCCATCCGCGCGATCTCGCCGCCTGGCTGCCGTCGGGTCCGCTGCTGCTGGCGGGCGACGCGGCGGCACGACTGCAGACACAGCTCGCCGGCCACGATTTTGTCATGGCGCCCGACGCGCAGTCGGTCGATGCGGTCTGGGTCGCGCGCCTCGGCCGCGCACATGCCGATGGCGGCGCCGTCGAACCGCCGCGGCCGTTTTATCTGCGTGCGCCCGACACCACGACGCCGCGGCGGGCGGCGACGCCGTGAACGCGCCGCGGTTGCGGACGGCGGTCGACGCCGACGTCAATATCCTGGCGCGCCTGCACGGACTCGCCTTTCCCGAAGACCCGTGGGAAAGCCGCGCGCTGTCGCGGCTCGTCGCCTTGCCCAAGATGCACGCGCGCCTAGCCGAAAGCGACCGCAAGCCGGTCGGCTTTCTGCTCGCTCTGGTGGTCGGCGGCGAGGCCGAGGTTCTGACGCTGTGCGTCGATCCGGCGGTGCGCCGACGCGGCATCGCCCGGGCGTTGCTCGCCGATCTCTACGCGGCCGCGCGCACGGCGCGCGCGTCGCGGGTCGTGCTCGAGGTTGCCGCCGACAACGAAACCGCGCGATCGCTCTATGCGGCCGAGGGTTTCACCGCAGTTGGCCGTCGCCCCTTCTACTACCGGCGTCCGGCGGCGGAGGTGGCCGATGCGTTGATTCTTGCCCGGCCGCTGCCGTAAAGCCGTGTATTCGCGGCGAAACAGTCTGTAAAACCGTTATCGAGCGCCAACAAAAATCTTACAAATGCGCAATCCTTATTGCGCAGTTCACGCAATTTACTTATATGCTTCGGCACAGAACCGGTAGGAACTTTGTCGAATGACTGATAAATCGCAACCCAACAGCTTGCTCGATCTCACGACCGAAATCGTCGCCGCACACGTCTCCAACAACAGCGTGGCGCCGACGGATCTGCCGCAGCTCATCGATCAGGTCTATCAGTCGCTGGCCAATATCGGCAAAGGTCCGGCCGGCGCCGGCGACCGGCCAAAGCCGGCGGTCAACGTCAAGCGCTCGGTCCATCCCGACTACGTCATCTGCCTCGAAGACGGCAAAAAGCTGAAGATGCTCAAGCGCCATCTCAAGACGGCGTACAACCTGACGCCCGAGGCCTATCGCGAACGCTGGGGTCTGTCGGCCGACTATCCGATGGTCGCGCCGAACTACGCGCGGCAGCGTTCCAAGCTCGCCAAGGACATCGGTCTCGGCACGCGCGGCCGCCAGGCCAAGGCCGGCTGATCGCCGGTTCAGCGATCCGCTCCGGCCGCCCGCTATAGGCTCGCTGCCGGCTTTGGGCTATAGTTTTCGTTCCGGGTAATAGGCGCGGACATCGTCGCGAATGCCGTCCCGTATCGAACAGCTGTGCATCGACAAGGGTCTCAAGATGACCGAGCAGCGGCGCGTCATCGCGCGCGTACTGTCGGAATCCGCCGATCATCCGGACGTTGAAGCGGTGCACCGGCGCGCCGCGGCGATCGATCCGAAAATTTCAATCGCCACCGTCTATCGCACCGTGCGCCTGTTCCAAGAGGCGAGCATCCTCGAGCGCCACGATTTCGGCGACGGCCGCGCGCGCTACGAAGAGGCGCCGACCGAGCACCACGATCATCTGATCGATCTGCAAAGCGGCAAGGTTATCGAGTTCCGCAACGAGGCGATCGAAAAGCTGCAACGCGAAGTCGCGTCGCGCCTCGGCTACAAGCTGGTCGATCATCGGCTCGAACTATTTGCCGTGCCGCTTGAGGGCACGGCGGCATCCGCCAAGAAGTGACCGCGCAATCGCCGTCTTCGGCGTCTGCCGCTCCCCCGCCACATGCGGGCTCGCTGGCCGTCCGCGCCGGCACGCTCGAAGTGCGCTTGGCGCGCGACGAAGGCGAGATTGCCGCCGCTCAAGCGCTGCGCTACCGCGTCTTCTATCAGGAGATGGGCGCGCATCCGAGCGTGGAAACGGCGTTGGCGCAGCGCGATTTCGACGATTTCGACGCGTTCTGCGATCACCTGTTGGTGTTCGATCACGCGCGCAGCGCCGGCAACGATGCGGTGGTCGGAACCTATCGGTTGATCCGCCGCGAGGCGGCGTCGCGCGTCGGCCGCTTCTACAGCGCGGCCGAATACGACATCCGCTGCGTCGCCGAATATCCGGGCGCCGTGCTCGAACTCGGCCGGTCCTGCATCGACGCGCAATGGCGCACCCGGCCCACCATGCAGCTCCTGTGGCGCGGCATTGCCGCCTATGTCTTCGACTACGGCATCGAGCTGATGTTCGGCTGCGCCAGCCTGCCCGGCACCGAGCCCGCCGCATTGGCCGTGCCGCTGTCGTACCTCTACCACCACCATCTGGCGCCGCCGGCGCTGCGGCCGCGCGCGCTCAGCGACCGATATCTGGACATGAATCGCCTGCCGGCCGATGCCTTCGATCCGGCCGAAGCGCTGAACCAGCTACCGCCGCTGCTCAAGGGGTATCTGCGTCTCGGCGGCTTCGTCGGTGACGGCGCCGTGGTCGATCAGCAATTCAACACCACCGATGTCTGCATCGTGGTCAAAACCGATCTCGTGACCGAAAAATACTATCGCCATTACGAACGCCGCGTGCGCGCGGTTGCTGCCGTCTGATGCCGCCGCAGGGGTCCGCGCTGCGCCTGGCGCGCGTCGTCGCTTATTGCGCGCTGACGTTTTCGCTGATGCCGGTGCAGGCGGCATTGCTGCTGGTGCGCAGCCCACTGGCCGCGCGGTTACCGCCATTCTATCACCGCTTGGTGTGCCGCATTCTCGGCATCGCGATCGAGCGGCGCGGCGTGCCGTCGCCGGTGCGGCCGACGCTCTTTGTCGCGAACCACACGTCTTATCTCGACATCGAGATCCTCGGCGCGGTGATTCCGGGCTCGTTCGTCTCCAAGGCCGACGTCGATGGCTGGCCGCTATTCGGCTGGCTGGCGCGGCTGCAACGCACGGTCTTCATCGACCGCAAACGGCGCAGCGTTGCACGCCAGCGCGACGCTTTAAGCGCGCGGCTCCACGCCGGCGATCAGCTAATTCTTTTTCCCGAAGGCACCAGCAACGACGGGCAACGGCTGCTGCCGTTCAAGAGCGCCTTGTTCGCCGCGGTCACGGAGTCGGAGGGCGCCGGCGAGATCGTCGTCCAGCCGGTTTCGGTCGCCTACCTCCGACTTGACGGGATGCCGCTCGGGCGCTCCTATCGCCCGCTGTTCGCGTGGTATGGCGATATGGATTTGGCGCCGCATCTCTGGACCGTGCTCGGTCTCGGCCGTCTGGGTGTCAGCGTGACCTTCCACCCGGCGGTGCGCGCCGCCGATTTCCCGTCGCGCAAGGCGCTCGCCGATCATTGCGCTTCCGTGGTCGCCGCCGGCCTCGCGGCGGCGCTGAGCGGACGCGAGACCGCGCCGCCGTTGCCGGCGCCGGTCGCCGTCGCGCCGACGCACGCTTTCGCCGAAGCGCTGCCGACACAATGAGGGGCGTGTGAAAAAGCTATTCGTCAAAACCTACGGCTGCCAGATGAACGTCTACGATTCGGATCGCATGACCGAAGCGCTGGAATCGTCGGGCTATGCGCCGGCCGCGTCGCCAGCCGACGCCGACATGATCCTGCTCAACACCTGTCACATCCGCGAGAAGGCGGCGGAGAAACTGTTCTCCGACTTGGGCCGTCTGGCGCCGCTCAAGGCGCGTAAGCGTCGCGACGGCGGCAAACTGGTCGTCGCGGTCGCCGGCTGCGTCGCCCAGGCCGAAGGCGCCGAGATCCTGCGCCGCGCCAAAACCGTCGATGTCGTCGTCGGTCCGCAAAGCTATCACCGCCTTCCGGCCTTGGTGGAAGCCGCCGAGAACGGCGAGCGGCCGGTCGAAACCGAATTCCCCGCCGAATCGAAATTCGATCAGCTGCCGGAACGTGGCCGCGCCGGCGTCAGCGCCTTTCTTTCGATTCAGGAAGGCTGCGACAAGTTCTGCACCTTCTGCGTGGTGCCGTATACGCGCGGCGCCGAGTTCTCGCGTCCGGCGCAGGCGGTGCTCGACGAAGCCCGCGATTTGATCGCGCGCGGCGCCCGCGAGCTCACGTTGCTCGGCCAGAACGTCAACGCCTATCACGGCGCCGCCGCGAACGACGACATCTGGGGGCTGGGCCGGCTGATCCGGGCGCTGGCGGCGATGCCAGGCCTGCTGCGTCTGCGCTACACGACGTCGCATCCGGCCGACATGGACAACGAACTGATCGCGGCCCATCGCGACGAGCCGAAGCTGATGCCGTTCCTGCATCTGCCGGTGCAGTCGGGTTCGGATCGCGTGCTGCAGGCGATGAACCGCCGCCATCGCGCCGACGATTATCGCCGCACCATCGATCGCCTGCGCGCCGCGCGGCCGGATATCGCCTTGTCGTCGGATTTCATCGTCGGCTTCCCCGGCGAAAGCGACGACGATTTCGCCGCGACCTTGGCGTTGGTGCGCGGTGTCGGCTTCGCCCAGGCGTTCTCGTTCAAATACAGCCCGCGGCCCGGCACGCCGGCGGCGATGCGCGACGACCAGGTGCCGGAGCCGGTCAAGGTCGAGCGGCTTGCCATGTTGCAAACCCTGCTCAACGAACAACAGGCGCGTTTCAACGCCGGCTTCGCCGGCCGCGCGGTCGATGTGCTGTTCGAAAAGCGCGGCCGTCATCCGGGGCAGCTGGTCGGACGCAGCCCGTGGCTGCAAGCGGTCCATGCCGCGGCGCCGGACGCGCTGCTCGGGTCGGTCGCCGCCGTCCGCATCGCGACCGTCCAGCCCAACAGCCTGGCTGCCGTGTTGGCGGAGGAAGCCGCTTGAGCCCGCGCGACACTGCCCGCGACGCCGAAGCGCGCTTCAACCTGCACTTCGCCGACAATGCGCTGTTGCCGCAACTCTTCGGCGAACACGACAAGCATCTCGAACGCATCGAGAGCGCGCTCGGCGTGGCGCTGGCGTCGCGCGGCAACCGGCTGGCGATTTCCGGGTCGGAAGCCGCCGCCGATATCGCTCGTGCGGCGCTCACCGCGCTCTACGAACGATTGAAGCGCGGCGACGAGGTCGACGCCCATGCCGTCGATGCCGCCTTGCGTATGGCGCAGCATCGCGGCGCCAATCGCGGCGAGCCGGGCGGCGAAGGCGAGGAGATCCGCACCCGCAAGCGCCGCATCGCGCCGCGCGGGCCGGCGCAGGCCGCCTATATAAAGGCGCTGCGCACGCACGAGCTGGTCTTCGGTCTCGGTCCGGCCGGCACCGGCAAGACCTATCTCGCCGTCGCCATGGCGGTCGATCTGCTGATGGCCGGAAGGGTCGACCGCATCGTGCTGTCGCGGCCGGCGGTGGAGGCCGGCGAACGCCTCGGCTTCCTGCCCGGCGACTTGCGCGAAAAAGTCGATCCGTATCTGCGGCCGCTTTACGACGCGTTGCACGACATGCTGTCGGGCGAGCAGGTGATGAAGCGCCTGTCGCTCGGCGACATCGAGATCGCGCCGCTCGCTTTCATGCGCGGCCGCACGCTGGCGAACGCCTTCGTCATCCTCGATGAGGCGCAGAACACGACGCCGGTGCAGATGAAGATGTTCCTCACGCGTCTCGGCGAGAACGCGCGCATGGCGGTCACCGGCGATCTGTCGCAGATCGATCTGCCGAAAGGGACGCGCTCGGGCCTGACCGACGCGGTCGAGACCCTCGCCGGCGTCGATGGCATCGCGATGATCCATTTCACCGAAGCGGACGTGGTCCGCCACCCGCTGGTGTCGCGCATCGTCGCCGCCTATGACCGGCACGATCAGCGCGCCAAGCGTGCGAAGAGCGATGACCGCGGCGAATAGAAAAAGAGCGGCCACCATCGACGTCATCGAACGCGCGGCCGCCTGGCGGCGCGCGTTGCCGAATGCGCCGGAAATTTGTCGCAACGCGGCCGCTGCGGCGTTGTCGCATGCCGCCGCCCGCTTGAGCGGCGCGGAGCTTGCAATCGTGCTCGCCGACGACGCGCTAATCGCCAAGCTCAACCGCACCTATCGCGGGATCGCCAAGCCCACCAACGTGCTGTCATTCGCCAGCGCCGAGCCGGCGCGTCGGGGCGCGTCGGTTCGGCATTTGGGCGACGTCGTTGTCGCGCACGGCACCATCGCCCGCGAGGCGCGCGCGCAAGGCAAGACGCTCGCCGACCATCTGACGCATCTAGTCGTTCACGGCGTGCTGCATTTGTTGGGCTTCGATCACGAACGCGCCGGCGAGGCGCGCCGCATGGAGGCGCTCGAAGTCGCGATTCTCGCCGACCGCGGCGTCGCCGATCCCTATCGCTTGCGCGAGCCGGCGGATGGTTGACGCGGGGCCACGGCGCGGCGGCTTGCGCGGCTGGTTCCGGCGCTTGCGCGGCGATGGCGACGTGCCGCCGACCAGCCTGCGCGACGAGCTCGAGGAGCTGATCGAGGAGCACGGCGAATCCTTCCCGATCGATCCCGAGGAGCGCGCGCTTCTCACCAATATTTTGCGGCTGCACGAGGTTATGGCCGCCGACATCATGGTGCCGCGCGTCGATATCGTCGCCTTGCCGGTCGACATGCCTTTTGCGGAAGCGGTGAAGCAGATGGCCGCGCATGGCCATTCGCGCCTGCCGCTCTATCGCGACACGCTCGACGACGTGGTCGGCGTGCTGCACATCAAGGATCTGCTGCCGCACGTGGCGGCGGGCACGCCGGTGGCGCTCGACCAGATTGCGCGCAAGGCGCTGTTCGCCGCGCCGACGTTGCCGGTGCTCGAACTGTTGAAACAGATGCGGGCATCGCGCATCCACCTGGCGCTGGTGGTGGACGAATTCGGCGGCGTCGATGGTCTGATCACCATCGAGGACGTGATCGAGGAGATCGTCGGTGAGATCGAGGACGAGCACGACGAGATCGCCCGGCCGCGCGTGGTCGCGCGACCCGACGGCACGCTGATCGCCGATGCGCGCGCGCCGCTGTCCGAGCTCGCCGCCCGCGTCAAGGCGCCGCTGCTGCCGCCGGATCGCGCCGAGGGCATCGACACGCTCGGCGGTCTGGTGTTCGCGCTCGCCGGCCGGGTGCCCGGCCGCGGCGAAGTGATTCCGCATCCGGCCGGCTTCTCGCTCGAAGTGCTCGAAGCCGATCCGCGCCGTGTCAAACGCTTGCGCATCAAGGGTCTGCCGGCCGAGACTGGCGCGCATGGCTGACACTCGCGCGCCCGCCATGTGGCGCGGCGCGGCCGCCGCCGGAGGCCTGCAGCGCTGGGCGCTGCATGCCGTGGCGCTGGCTGGCTGGCGCCGGTACGGTCTCGCGGCGCTGTTGGGCGCGCTTGCCGCTGCCGCGCTGCCGCCGGTCGATTTGACGCCGGTGCTGCTGGTGTCGTTCGGCGGCTTGGCGTGGCTCGCTGACGGCAATCGCGACGGGCGTCAGGCCTTCGCCCTGGGGTGGAGTTTCGGCGCCGGTTATTTCGTTGCCGGCCTTTATTGGATCGGCGTCGCGCTCACCGTCGACTGGGCGCAGTTCTGGTGGCTGTTCCCGATCGCCGAGCTCGCGATTCCCGCCGGACTGGCGATCTTCACCGGCCTGGCGCTGTGGCTCAGCGATCTGGCGGCGCGTCAGCTTCGCTTGTCGGGCACCGGCCGCGCCTGCGCGCTGGCGGTGTCGTGGGCGTTGCTCGAATATCTGCGCGGCCATGTGTTCACCGGCTTTCCGTGGAACCTGGTCGGCTATGCCTGGTCGGGCGGCTTTCCCGGCTCGACCGCGATGCTGCAGGTCGCCTCGGTGGTCGGCATTTACGGCCTGAGCTTTCTCACCGTGCTGGTGGCGGTCTTGCCGTCGCGGCTTGGCGCGCCGGCGGGCGCACGGCTGACGCCGGCGGTGGCGGCGGTGGTGCTGATCGCTGGAATGGCCGGCTTCGGCGCCTGGCGGCTGGCGGCGCATCCGCGCAGCGATCTGCCCGGCGTGACGCTGCGCCTGGTTCAGCCATCGATTCCGCAGACTCTGTTCAACGATCCGCAAGCGCTGGTCGCGGACTTCCACCGGCTGCTCGGCCTCACCCTGGCGCCGGGCTTCGACAAGGTATCGGCGGTGATCTGGGCCGAGAGCATGGGGCCGCCGTTGCTGGAGCGCGACCCCGACGCGCGCGCGGCGCTGGCCCAGGCCGCGCCGCCCGGTGGCTTGGTGATCGCCGGCACCCTGCGCAGCGATCCGCCGCCGGCGCCGATGGCGCATTACTGGAACAGCCTCGCGGCCGTCGACCGCAATGGCCGCATCGTCGCGACCTATGACAAGCATCATCTGGTGCCCTTTGGCGAGTATGTCCCCTTCCGCGGCATCCTGCCGATCAACAAGATCACGCCGGGTACCGTTGATTTCTCGGCCGGACCCGGACCGCGCACCCTCGACCTGCCGAACCTGCCGCCGGTCAGTCCGTTGATTTGCTACGAGGCAATCTTTCCCGAGCAGGTGGTCGAGCCCGGCACGCGGCCGCAATGGCTGCTCAATATCACCAACGATGCCTGGTACGGCTTCACGTCGGGTCCGTTCCAGCATTTCGCGATATCGCGCCTGCGCGCGGTCGAGCAGGGATTGCCGCTGGCGCGCGACGGCAATAACGGGATTTCGGCGATGATCGATCCGCTTGGCCGCGTCGTGGCGCGCCTTGGTCTCGACGATGTCGGCGCGCTCGATGCGCCGCTGCCGCGGGCGCTGCCGCCAACGCTTTACGCCCGCTTTGGCGATGCTGGGTTTGTCGTTTTGTTGGTCGCCGGCTTGATCGCGGCAGCCGGCGCGACCGTGCTCGAGCGACGCGGCGGCCGGGCGCGTTGAGTACGACGCGACCAACGGTTTGATCGGCCAACCGTTGACCGCATACCATCGCATGTGATTACTCTCCGTATATCATTGTATGCGACCACTCTCGGCACCCAGGGACGTACACAGGCATCGATGACACCGAATCCCGGCGGAAGCCGCAGCCGCCGCAGTAAATCCGGACACCCGAATCCGATCGATGTGCATGTCGGTGCGCGCGTTCGGTTGCGCCGCACGCTGCTCGGCATAAGCCAGGAAAAACTCGGTCAGGCGATCGGTCTCACCTTCCAGCAGGTGCAGAAATACGAACGCGGCACCAATCGCATCGGCGCCAGCCGCCTGCACGGGTTGGCGCAGGTGCTCGAGGTCCCGGTGTCGTATTTTTTCGCGGAATTGAATCTGCCGGATGGCACGTCGCTTGGCGCCGATGCGCCGGTGAAGCCACCCAAAGGTCTCAGCGAGCCGGCCGACGTCTTTTACGGCAACGAGCCGATCATGCGGCGCGAAACGCTCGAACTGGTGCGCGCTTATCTCCGCATCACCGATCCGCAGCTGCGTCGTCGCGTGTTCGAGCTCGCCAAAGCCATCGCCAACGCCTATACGCCGCCCGGAACGCGCTCGCGCTGACCGGCGGACGGCGCTTGCCAGCCGCCGCCGCCGCGTATCTGCTGTCGCATGATCGCTGAATCCGCAACCGGCGCCCGCCGCCGGATCTACGGACGTCGCCGCGGCCGCAAGCTGCGCGCGGGACTGCGCGCGCTCATGGACACGCTGTTGCCGCAGCTGCGCATCGTCCTGCCGGCGGCGGGAATGCTCGATCCGGCAATGGTGGTGCCGCACGCGAAAGACCTCTGGCTCGAGATCGGCTTCGGCGCCGGCGAGCATCTGGTGGCACAAGCGCGCACGCATCCGGACGTGGCGGTGCTCGGCGCCGAGGTCTTCGAAAACGGCATCGCCAAGCTGCTCGCCGCCATCGAGCGCGATGGCCTCGCCAACGTTCGCCTGTTCGTCGATGACGCCCGGCTGCTGCTGGCTTGCCTGCCCGATCGCAGCCTGGGCCGCGCCTTTATCCTCTATCCCGATCCCTGGCCGAAGGAGCGTCACAAAAAGCGCCGCATTGTCGCGCCCGAAACGCTCGATCAGCTGGCACGGACGCTGCGCCCCGGCGCCGAGCTGCGGGTCGCGACCGACAACGCCGATTACGCCGCATGGATCGGCGCCGCGCTCGCCGGCCGGCCCGATTTTATCGCGCTGGCGTGCGTCGAAGGCGAGTGGCCCGACCGGCCGGTGGATTGGCCGGCGACCCGTTATGAGCAAAAAGCAGTGGCCGCCGGCCGCTTGCCGCGGTTTTTCCGCCTGGCGCGGCGCGGATAAAGCGCCCGCCAGCCTTGCGCAAGCGCCGGAATTCCCTATATAAAGGGCGCAATCAACAACAAGAGTCCCATAGCCTCGGCATGCGAGCCGGGGAGATCGAACGGTGGGCCGTGCGGCCCACTTTTTATTTCTGGCGCAGGAGTCCGGCGTTGATCGACGCCAAAGGCATCGAAGCCCTGATCGCCCCATCGCTCGCCGCGATGGGCTATCGCGTCGTGCGCGCGGTGTTCACCGGCGGGCGGCGCGCGACCTTGCAGGTGTTGACGGAACGTGTCGACGACATGGCGATGTCGGTCGACGACTGCTCGCTGGTGAGCCAGACCGTCTCGGCGCTGCTCGACGTCGCCGATCCGATCGCAGACTCATACATGCTCGAAGTCAGCTCGCCGGGCATCGACCGGCCGTTGTTTGAGCGCGACGATTATGCGCGCTTCGCCGGCTTCGAAGCCAAGCTCGAACTGCAACAGCCGCTCGACGGCCGCCGCCGCTTCCGTGGCCGGCTGCTTGGCGTCGATGGCGACACAGTGACAGTGAACCTGGGCGCCGAGACCGTGCGCCTGCCGCTCGCGGGCATCGCCCGCGCCAAACTCGTCCTGACGGACGAACTCATCAAAGCGACGCGCCCCAAGACGCGTAGCGAAGCCATCTGAGGATCTCGACCATGGCCGTACAGACCAGCGCCCCCTACCCCCGCCTCGAACTGCTGCAAGTCGCCGACACCGTCGCGCGCGACAAGGGCATTGATCGCGACGAGGTTCTCCAGGCGATGGAGCAGGCGATTCAAAAAGCCGGCCGCTCGAAATACGGCCAAGAATACGACATCCGCGCCGAAATCGACCGCAAGAGCGGCGAGATACGCTTGATGCGCTTCCGTGAAGTCGCCGATCCCATCGTCAACGAGGCGGCGCAAATTTCCCTCACGGCGGCGAAGAAGATCAATCCCGAGGCCGAGGTCGGCGATTTCCTCACCGATCCGCTGCCGCCGATCGATTTCGGCCGCATCGCGGCGCAGACCGCGAAGCAGGTCATCGTCCAGAAAGTGCGCGATGCCGAGCGCCAGCGCCAATTCAACGAGTTCAAGGACCGCGTCGGCGAAATCGTCAACGGCTTGGTCAAGCGCGTCGAGTTCGGCAACGTCATCGTCGATTTGGGCCGCGCCGAGGCAATCCTGCGTCGCGACGAGTTATTGCCGCGCGAAAGCTTCCGCCAGGGCGAGCGCGTGCGCGCGTATATCTATGACGTTCGCCAGGAAGTGCGCGGCCCGCAGATTTTCCTTTCGCGTACCCATCCGCAATTCATGGCCAAGCTGTTCGCCCAGGAAGTGCCGGAAATCTACGACGGCATCATCGAGATCCGCGCCGTCGCGCGCGATCCGGGTTCGCGCGCCAAGATCGCGGTGATCTCGAACGACAGCGGCATCGATCCGGTTGGCGCCTGCGTCGGCATGCGCGGTTCGCGCGTCCAGGCGGTCGTGGCCGAGCTGCAGGGCGAAAAGATCGACATCATTCCGTGGTCGCAGGACCCGGCGACCTTCGTCGTCAACGCGCTGGCGCCGGCCGAGGTCGCCAAGGTGGTGATGGACGAAGAGCAACGGCGCATCGAGGTCGTGGTGCCCGACGATCAGCTGTCGTTGGCGATCGGGCGGCGCGGCCAGAACGTGCGGCTCGCCTCGCAGCT
>JBOHLR010000047.1:0-14688 GCA_050729555.1 Allostellaceae bacterium | reverse complement strand
GCCTGCTCGGACCGCTTCAGTTCGGCGTGCAATTCATCGATCGACTTCTTCAGCTGCGCGACGTTGCCGCTGTTGTTCGACAATTGCTGCTGCGCCTCGGCGAACTTTTGCTGCAAATCCTGTGGCGTCGGACCGACCGCTTGAGCCGATTGGCTGGCGACCATCGCGTCGTAATTTTGCTTGAGCGCCGCATATTGCCCGTTGATGGCGGCGAGCCGCTGGTTAAGTGCGGCGACGGCTTGTGCCTCGGAATTGACTTGCGCCGGCGCGGCAGATTGCGGCGCAACCGGTTCGTTGGACGCGATGGTGGCGGCGCGATCGACGTCGCGATGAAGCGAAAAATAACCGACGGTCAAATAGCTGGCACCGCCAAGGGTGCCGATACAGGCGACCACGATCATCGCCTGCAGCCAACTGGGCAGCAGCACGGAACGGACGCGTTCCGTCGAGCGCACTAACAGTTGGCGCTCGGGAAACAGACGTTCCCCTAGATCACGCAGACCGCCGACCAATGGCCCCCCATTAGACCAACTGGATACACAAGGTGGCATCGCTCCTGTCCCGGAGCTTGCACCAATACGCGTTGACGCCCTTGACTGGGCGCTCGCCTCAACTCGGAGAATGGAGGTCTGCGGCGCTTGCCGTCCCTGTCCGCCGGTCTATGCCGGCTTGACGCGTGCGGGCCGTGGTTTCGAACCCGCCGCCATTCACCGCAAAAACCGTACCGGATTTGCGGCCAAATAAGCAAGCCAATTCGGCCCGCTAGGCCGGTTTTTAGCTCTTGCCGTCAGCAATTTTTACAACCGTAAAGCGCAAACGATGCGCTAATCCTAGCGTTGCCTTACCGGCTCGCCACCTGCCCGCTGAGGGTCTGCGGGGTCAGCGGGTTGGGTAGATACATCCACCAGCCCGCTTCGTTAATCGAATAATATGCCCGGTAATTCGGGTTGAACGCCGCCGAAACGACGCGCGACGCCCGATTGTCCAACATCAAACTCTGACCGCCGACGGTGACGACCAGCACCGCATGATCGACCTGGCGGCGAATGTCGCGTAGCACGACGAGACGCATCGCGTCGTTGGGAACGCCGAGCGCGCGCAGCAGCAGAAATTTGGCGATCGCGTAATCTTGGCACTGACCGTTGCGGCGCATGAATTCGAACGGCGTCTCCCAGCGCGCCGGGTCGCCCCAATTGTCGAGCGCCGAAACGTAAGGATGCGCGTTGATCGCGGCATTGACGCCGTTGATCTGCGCGCGCACCGGCTGATCGCGAAACCGCGCGATCAAATTGATCCATTCGCGCGGCGGGCACGGCGGCACGTTGTCATGTGCAGAAACACATGACTCGGCCGCGTCCTCTTGTTGATTCCGCCAACGCGCCAACAACGCGCCCCAACGCGCGAACGGCCCCAATCCGGCATAGTGGATTTGATACCTGCCGAACATCGGCAACGCCGGCGTCGATTGCAGCGGCATCGACGGCGACAGCGACGCGACTTCTTGCCCCGGAACCGAAACCGGCAGACCGATGCTCAGCATCGCGCCGAGCATGATTCCGACTGCCGCAGCGCGTCCGCGCATGTCGCACCTTGGTTCTTTGGATCCAAGGCCGACGCTACGGACGACGGGCTTAACGTATCGCTAAGCCGCGCGCGCAGTCGTTCGACAGACGATTAAAATTTGCGTGGCTATTTTGCGACCCAGACGACGCACAGCGGTCGACCGCGCGTCACGATCACCGGCGCCAGCCGCGCGTTCGCGGCCAGCACGCGGCCCGGCGCGATGTGGATCATCCGCGCGCTTTCGGCCATCACCCAGCCACGGCCTAGTTCCTTCCATAGCATTTCGACGGTGCAGCCCACCCGGCAATGGAACCGGAAGTGGCGCAGCAGTGGCGTTCCCGCCAGCGGTTCCGCTGACGTGCCGAGCCAAGCCGAAAACGCCGCATTGACCGTAATGATTCGTCCGCTTGCATCGACGGCAAGCGTCGGCACCGGCGCGCTCTCGATCAAACCGAGGACGCTGGTGCGGTCGACTGCGAATTCGCGCGCCTGCGTCGCCTGGCGCGACTCTTCGAGGCAGAACACCCGCAACCGCGCCGCCAAGTTTGCATCCTCGGCGAGTGCCGCGATTTCGGCGACGAGCCGGTTGAGCCGCTGGCGCCGGCGCGCCGCGATCACGGTCAACGTCTCCCAATAACAGCTCTCGAGGCGCAACGAGTAACGCCGGCCGGCGACCTGCAGGATGCGCTGCTGCAAGCGGCCGCCGGACGAACCCGTCGCAATTCCACCATCCGCCATGTTCATCGCCGTCTGAAATCACACCAGGCTGTATAGGATTGCTCGGAATTCCTTTTGTGCGGTTAATTTCGCCGTGCCAGGGTATCGGCGTTAACCATTACGGGCAGACCGCGGAGTGAGCACTGGCATTCGCATTCCCGGCATCACGGTCGGCGACGAACCGATCGCGCTCGGCGGTCTCGATGCGCCCTCCGGCGCGGTCGAGAATTCAACGCCGGCCGCGAGCTTGTCGCTGTCCCTCGCCGACCTCATGCCCGATACGCACAACGAGATCGTGATTCTCGATGGCAGCGGCAGCAGCCTCGCGGTCGTCACCGACCATTCCGTGGCATCGCACGGCATCAGCGGCGACCACGTCACTGCATCCGGACTCGATGTCTCGGGTTTCGCCTATTGCACGTTTGAAGGCGGCGTGACCGTCTTCTATCCGGCCACACACCGGTTGATCGTCACCAACGATACCTGAACCGGTATCAGCTGAAGATCGGCAGCATCGGCGCCATCAGGACGCCGGCAACGGCGATCGGAATGCCGTACGGGATCGGCAAATTCTTGTGCGCGAAGACCGGCAGCCGGCGGAGCGTCGCCAAGATTGCCGTCTGCACGAACGGATGCCGCAGCATCACGCAGACCAGCGCGAATACGCCGCCGACCAGCGCGACGAGCACCAGAAACGGCAGCAACTGCCCAAAGCCCACCCACAACGCAGTCGCCGCCAGCAGTTTGACGTCGCCACCGCCCATCAGGCGGAGGGCAAACAACACTGCGGCCACCGCGAACACCGCCGCACCGGCGCCGACGTGCGACAGCCAATCGACAGGCTGTCCCGAAACCAGCGCGGCGATCGGAAACGCCAGCGCCAGCGCGCTGGTCAGCCAATTGGGGATGCGCAAGGTGCGGAAATCGCTCACGCCCGCCATGACGAGCGCGATGACGTAGACGGCAAGCGCCGCCTCACCGCCCAATCCGAGATGCGCGAAAACCCACGGATGATCCATGGCCGGATCATCAACCGGCTTGGTTAGCGAAGTATTAAAAGGCGGCGGTCAGCGCTCGGTCAGCGCCGTGCTTTTGGCGTCGAGAATCGGTTTCAGCAGGTAGCCGAGCACGGTACGATGGCCGGTCAGAATTTCGACCTGCGCCGTCATGCCGGGCATGATCGGCAGCGGATGCGCCGGCGTTCCGAGGGAGTTCTTGTCGGTCCGCAACATCACGCGGAAGAACGCCTGCGAGCGGTCGCCATCGCGTTCGTTGATGCTATCGGCGCTGATCCGTTCGACTTTTGCTTTGAGGCCGCCATAGACCGCGAAGTCATAGGCGGTGATCTTGATCATGGCGTCCTGACCCGGATGCAGGAACGCGACGTCCGACGGGCGGACTTTCGCCTCGAGCAGCAGCGTGTCGTCGAGCGGCACGATTTCGACTAGATCCTGGCCGGGCTGAATCGCGCCGCCGATCGTGTTCACCTTGATGTCCTTGATGACGCCGCGCACCGGCGAGCGGACCTCGGTGCGCTGCACGCGATCTTTCTCGGCAACCGCTTTCTGGGTCAGCGCCTGGAGCTCGGCCTCGTGCCGGTTGAGCTCGGCGCGCGTGTCGGAATGAAACGAGTCGATCTTTTCCTGAATGCTGCGTTGAGCCTCGTCGCGCGCGGCCTGTGCCTTGGGCAACGTCGCCTCGGCCTCGGCGATTTGGCCCTCGAGGTCGTTCACCTGCTGGTCGATCTTGACTAGGTCGAGCTGGGCGGCGGCGCCTTTCTCGACCAGCGGCGCGGTGATGTCGCGCTCTTTTTTGGCCAGCACCAGCGCGCGCGAAAGCGCGACCTGCTTCGTCTTCAGCGCGGCAATGTCCTGCTGGCGTTGCGTCAGCTGATCGTTGAGCACGCCGATGGCGGTTTTGAACTGCGCCATCTGCGTGTTGTAGAGCGCGCGCTCGCTGTCGATGATTTGCGGCGCGTCCCTCGCGACGTCGGCCGGAAAATCGGGCGTCTTGTCTTCGCTTTCGGCGGTCAGCCGCGCGATCATCGCCTTGAGAGTCATTGCCTGGATGCGGCTGTCGCGATACGCCGCCTCGGCGCCCGTGTTGGCGATACGCAGCAACACGTCGCCCTTCTGCACGACCTGTCCGTCATGCACCAGCATTTCGGACAAGATGCCACCTTCGAGATTCTGAATGACCTGGACATGCTGTGACGGGATCACGCGCGCGTCACCGCGGGTCACCTCGTCAAGTGTGGCGAAGCTCGCCCATATCAGAAACAATCCGAAAAACGCGATAACGCTGATCGTCAGCAGATAGGCGAAGCGATTCATCTGGCCGCGGAAAGCGCGTTCGGCATCGGGTAGAAAATCGGTGTCGATCTTGTGCGTGAGGCTCACGGCGCGCCTCCGGCGGCAACGCGCAGCCCGCCCTCGTTCAGCTTCTGCAACACCCGGTCCTTCGGGCCGTCGGCGACGACGCGGCCGCCGTCGACGACGATCAGCCGGTCCACCAGCGACAGCATCGATGTCCGATGCGTCACCAGCAGCAGCGTCTTGCGCGCGAACACCGGCTGGAGCCGCGCCCGCAGCTTGTTCTCGGCGGTGTTGTCCATCGCGCCGGTCGGTTCGTCCATCGCCAGGATCGGCGGATCGAAGAGCAACGCGCGCGCGACGGTCACCGCCTCGCGTTGGCCGCCCGACAGGTAACGGCCGTGCTCGCCCACCTGCATGTCGAAGCCTTCGGGATGGCGCTTGGCGAAATCGTCGACGCCGGCGATGGTCGCCGCTTCGAGGATCGCCCGATGGTCGGCGTGCGGCGCGGCCAACGCGATGTTGTCCTTGATCGACCCGAAGAACAGGAACGCGTCCTGCGGCACGTAGCCGAGGTTGCGGCGCAGATCGGCTGGATCGATTTGGCGCAGATCGGTGCCATCCAGCAGGATGGCGCCGGCGCTCGGCTGATAGAGGCCGGCGAGCAATCGCACCAGCGTGCTCTTGCCCGAACCGATGCGGCCGACGATGCCGACCTTCTCGCCCGATTCAATACGGAACGAAACGCCGTGCAGCGCCGTGTGGTTATTGCCCGGATAGGCGAAGTTGACGCCGCGGAACTCGATTGCACCTTCGAGACGCGGACGGTGCAGGAACGTTTTACCGGCCGGCCGCTCGAGCGGCAGCTCCATCACCTTGTTGAGCGCGCCCAGCGACAACGCCGACTGATAGATCTTCACCAGCAGCGCCGCGATTTGCGACAATGGCGACATGGCGCGCGACGTCAGCAACGAAGCGGCAACCAGCGCGCCGACCGTGAGCTCGCCGCGTGCGATCTCGTAGACGCCGACCACAACGACCAGCACGCTCACCACGTTCTGGGTCAGAACCGCGGCGTTGACGCCGATGGTCGAAAGGAAGCGCGCCTTCATGGCGGTGCGCGCGGTGGTGCCGACAAAGCGCTCCCACAGGCGCTGCGCCCGGCCTTCGGCGCCGGCGATCTTCACCGTGTCGAGGCCTTCGAGCGATTCCACCAGGATCGCGTG
Organism: Allostellaceae bacterium; assembly: GCA_050729555.1. Taxonomy (GTDB): domain Bacteria; phylum Pseudomonadota; class Alphaproteobacteria; order ATCC43930; family CGMCC-115725; genus REEB95. Next base: position 8,870 of record JBOHLR010000047.1, on the reverse strand, counting down.
CTTCTGGAAGCCTTCGCGCATGGTCTCGTGGATCACGCCGCGCAGCGACGTCTGCAACAGGAAGCCAATGCCGAGCAGCACCGGCACGGCCAGCAGTGGCACGAGCGCCACCATCGGACCGGCGATGAGCGCGACGATCAGGATGAACAGCGCCGCGAACGGCAGATCGGCGAGTGCCATCAAGGTCGACGACGTCACCAGCTCGCGCAGCGTTTCGAATTCACGCAGGTTCGCGGCCAAGGCGCCGACGGACGCCGGCCGCGCGTCGTAGCGCATGCCCAGGACATGGGCGAAGATACGGCTCGCCAGCACGACGTCGGCGTTCTTGCCGGCGCTGTCGACGAAATAGCTGCGCGCGGTGCGCAGGACGAAATCGAAGCCGAAAACAACCAGCACGCCGCTCGCCAGAACCCACAGCGTCGCGACCGCATTGTTCGGCACGACGCGGTCGTAGACGTTCATCACGAACAACGGGCTGGCGATCGTCAGCAGGTTGATCATGATCGACGCGATCGCGGCGTGGGCATAAACCTTCCAAAACTGCTTGAGCGTTCCCCAGAACCACGATTCCCGCCTGTGCGGCGCAACGTCCTCGGTGCGCGCGTCGAAGCGGTACTCGCTCCGCGCGAACAACGCATAGCCCGCGTAAAGGTCCTCGATCTCGTGCAACGGGAGGCGGAGCCGTTCGCCGGTCGTGCCGGGCAGAATGACGGTCGCCTCGTCGCCGACCAGCGCGGCGAGCACGTAACCGCCACCGCCTTGCAGCATCAGCATGCACGGCAGGTTGGCGGGCGCGATTTCGCGCAACGCGAGACGGCGCCAAGCCGCGGTAATGCCGGCCCGCTGCGCCGCGCGCACGAGCATTTCCGGCTCCAGACGCCGATCGAGCACGGGCAATCCGGCGCGCAACGCGTCAGGGGAGATCGGACGTTCGAGTAGACCGGCAAGAATCGACAGCGATTGCAGCAGCGGATCGTGTGGCGCCGCCGACGGCGTCACCGGCCGGCGCGCCGTGCGCTGCGAAGAACCGACCTCGTCGACATTAATCGTCATTTGGTGAACGCCTCGTCATGCGCCGCTACGGCCGGATGCAACGGCTTTATTGGTCAAGTGCCTTCGGGACGGATTGGGCGCGGCGTCGGCGTTGTCGGATCGGCCTGCGGCGGCGGCGGAACGTTGAGCGCCTGGAGCAAGGTCCCCTGGATGGCGAGGATCTTGTAGGCCTGGAACACCGCCTGGCTCTTGGCGTTCTCGGCATTGATCGCCGCCTGGAAGAAGTCGTTTTGCGAGTCCAACAGGTCGAGCAGGCTGCGCTGGCTGAGCTGGTATTGGTCGCTGTAGGCGGTGCGCACCTCGCTGTCGTGCTGCGCCGCGCTGGTCAGCAGCGGCACGCGATGCTCCGCGGCCTCGTAAGCGGCCCACGCCTGGCGCATATCCTGTTCGGACTTGCGCAGCGCCTCGAGCCTATCGGTTCGGGCCTGTGCGACCTGCGCGTAAGCGGCTTCACGATTGTGAATGTCGGCACCGCCGGAGTAGAGGTTCCACTGCAGGACGACGATCGCGCGCGCTTCGTTGTCGCGGCCCGGAACGCCGCCGACATTATGATTATGGTCGCCGCCGACTTCGAGATTGATCTTCGGATCGAACCGCGAGTCCGCAAGCTCGACCGCCGCCTTTGCGGTATCGATATCGGCCTCGCGCGCCTTCACCACTGGATTGTTGGTGCGCATGATGTGGATGCTGGCATCGAGGTCGGTCGGCAGCATGCCAACCGGCACACCCGGGTCTTGCAGCGTTCCCGGCGCCTGACCGACGATGGTCAGATAGCGGGCTTCGGCGTCAGCGAGATCGCCGCGGACCTGATCGCGTTCGGCCTGCGCCGCTTCGTAGCGCGCCAGCGCCTGATTCAAGCTCGCCGCGGTGCCAGCGCCGCCGGCACTGCGCGTCTGGACGCGTTGGACGAGATCGGCGTGCGCCTGAACGTTCTTGTCGGCCAGCGCGAGGACGTCGCGCAGCCGGACGACGTCGAGATGCGCTTCGACGGCATCGAGGCCGACATACTGCGCATTCTCGGCGACGCGGAAAGCCGCCGAACGCGCGCGGCCGAGCTGATGGTCGACCTCGGCGGTGGTGGCGCCACCGTCATAAAGCTTCTGGGTCAAAACCGCGGACAGTTCCTGACGAATATGCTGGCCGTTGCTGCCCGGCGGCGTGAAGACGTTCTCGGTGTATTCGGGACCAAGCGAAGCCCGCATATCGACTTGCGGCAGGTAGAGGCTGCGCGCCCGACGCAATTCTGAATCAACCTCGGACCGGTTGTTCTCCTGGGAAAGGATTTTCGGATTGGTCTGAACGGTCATGCGCACGGAATCGCTCAGGCTCTGAGCCTGCGCCCCGCCAGCAACCAAAATCGCGACCAGTGCCACGCTGGCACTCAAGGCCCAACGCCGCTTGCCCATTGCAATCCCCAGAACCATCGTCCTTGACCGTCTTTCTTTGCTTCGTTCCTTGGCCCTGCCGTTGCGCGGCCGGGTTTCCGTTAACCAATCTTGATCTTGGTGTCAAAATATTCGACAGGCATGTACAAAGTAATTACAAGTCATAGTTAACGAAAACTCGAATTACGGATGGAATATATTCTATAAAAATTATGACGTCTACCCAATATATGCTTAATAAGTGCATTTTTATTCTGTAAGACTGCCGCTTCCATTAATGAATATTAAAACGGAGCGCCCAAAAACGGCCGAGATCCGCGACGGCCAAAAAAATGGGCCGCGTTGCTGCGGCCCAGGTTTAGGGAGGAGACGCCAACGAGCGGCGTCCTTTACGTTATATATGCATGGGAACGCGCGGGAACAACGCCACCGCCCCGGTTGTGTCGCTGACGCACGGCAATTACGCGGCCACGGACTTAACCACCTTTCTCACCTCGGTGGCGGGATCGCCGCTGCGCGTGCGGCCGGTTGCGACGATCACGGGCGAAGTTGCTGCTGCCGGCGTACGGAACGGCACCGCCCATTGGCTTGCCGGTTCGGCGCGGGCGTTCGGCGCGGTCGAGCTTCTGTGCCGCACCGCCAACGGCATCGCCACCACCGTGACGCCGGTGCCGGAGCTCATGCATGCGCTGAAAGGCGAGCCGGAGCTGCGCGCGAAGATGGAGGCCGCGCTTCATCGCTTGACGGAGCCGCGGCCGAACTGGGCAGGATTCGCGTTCGACCGGACGTTGATCATGGGCATCCTCAACGTCACGCCGGACAGCTTCTCCGACGGTGGGCAATTTGCCGATCCGGCGCATGCCATCGCCCACGGGCGTGCGTTGGTCGCGGCCGGCGCCGACATCGTCGATGTCGGCGGCGAATCCACCCGGCCAGGTGCCACACCGGTATCGCCCGACGACGAATTCGCCCGCATCGGGCCCGTTATTCAGGCCCTTGTCGCAGCGGGCACAGTGATTTCGGTTGACACGCGCCACGCCAGCGTCATGACGCGCGCGCTCGAAGCCGGCGCGCGCATCGTCAACGACATCGCGGCGCTGTCGCAGCCAAGCGCGGTCGAGGTTGCCGCAAAGACGCGCGCGCCGGTCGTGCTTATGCACATGCAGGGCGACCCTTCGACGATGCAGCGTGCGCCGCGTTACGATCTTGCCTCGCTCGACATCGTCGAGTTCCTCGAGGCCCGGATTGCGGCGTGCGTTAACGCTGGCGTCGCGCACGATGCGATTGTCGTCGATCCCGGCATCGGATTCGGCAAAACCAAGGCGCACAATCTTGAAATTCTCGCCCGCATCGGTCTCTTGCACGATCTCGGCACCGGCGTCCTGATCGGCGCCTCGCGCAAATCGTTTCTGGGCGGCGCGGTTGAGGCACGGCTCGCTGGATCGCTTGCGGTCGCGATCCATGCCGTTCAACAGGGCGTTCAGATCCTACGTGTCCACGACGTCGCCGAGACGCGCGCCGCTGTCGCCGCGACCGAGGCGTTGGCAACCGCCCTGTGATCTATTCGGCGCGGCGTCGTTCGAGCGTCACGCCGACGCTTTCGGCATTGGAATAGACGTCGAGCTTTTCGACCGTGACAGACGCCCCCGACACACGCGGATTGGCCAGGCAAAGGCGCGCAACCAGATCGGCAAATGTCTCGACCAAGTTGATGTGCTGGGCCACCGCGAGCTCGCGGATACCGGCAACCACGCGCTCGTAATCGAGCGCGTCAGTCAAATCGTCAAGCCGCGGCGGGTTGCCCGCCATGTCGAGCTCGACGCTGACGCGCAGACGCGGCGGCCTGACTTTTTCGTGCGGATGCACGCCGATCTTCGCCGCCAGCACCAGATTGCGGACGAAAAGCTTGTAGCGGGCGGTTTCGGCGACCGGCTTCGTCACCGGCGGTTCCGCCGTCACCCTGTTATCCATCGGCCATCCTTCATGTGCCGCGCTTGTGCGGGCGATACTCTAACGTCGGACAAGCAGCTTAGACAATCGCGGCGCGTTAGATCGCCGCGGTTTCGTCGAGGTACACCCGCATAGCTTCGCACAACCCGTCGACCGTCGGAAACGCCGGATCGCGCTCGCGCGGGTACTCGAAAACATGGCCGGCAAGGATGGTGTCGACGACGACGCCGTCGTTCGATAGCGGCAGGCTCACCCGCCGCGTCCGCATCGGCACGCTTTGCCCGTCGCGGGTGAAATAGTTTTCGGAGTACATCGGCCGTGCGGCTTCTGTCATCTCGGTATAGATCGCGACGACATAATCGACGTAGCCCGCCGTCGCCGGCAGAACGTCCTCGATGAAGCGTCCCGTCGGCTCGGCGCCATCGGCGCGCCAAAACACCGCGCCCGCCCGCCGATAGCGGAACCTGATCTTCGCGCCTTCGCGGACCACTTCCAGGATCATCACATGCGGCCAGATCGCCGCCGGGATCGCGACGGGATCGATATCGGCGCGGCGCGGCATTGCGCGCCCGCTGCAACGCTCGAGCCAATAGCGGTAGAGCGTTTCCAGGCGCGCATCGCCAATGACACCGCCGCGCGCGACGCCGGTTGGCAGCCGACGTTTCGGTGCGCGGTCCGCCGTACCGGCGGACCCTTGATCCACACCCATGACAATCGACCTCGCTGGAGTTGGCGGATTATCCGCCCAACCGACCGGCAACTGCAATTTCGGCGTATGTCACAACAGGGTGCGCGTCCGATTGGTACGCTTTATGACAAACGACTCGTGTCGAGCGGCGACGGTTAAATTCGGTTTACCGCGTGCCGCGCACGCGGAGCGCGCGTCGCCCGGGTCTAGCCGCGCAACTCGCGGCGTACGATCGCCGCGCCGGCGGCCAACGCAGCGAGCTTGGCGAATGCGGTCTCGCGTGGAATGTACTTCATGCCGCAATCGGGCGCGGCAACGATGCGCTCGGGCGGCACCACCGCGAAGGCGCGCCGGATGCGCGCCGCCACCGTCGCCGGCGTCTCGGCTTTCGGATCGTTGAGGTCGATGACGCCGAGAATGATCTGCTTGTTGCCGAGAGCCTTGAGCACGGTGAGATCGAGATTGGATTGCGCGGTTTCGATGGAGACCTGCTGCGCGATACAATCGGCCAATTCCGGCAGAAACGAATAACCCAATGGCCGCGTGTGCACGACGTGCGCATAGCCGAAGCAGAGATGCACGGCCGTCGGCCCAGGCACGCCGGCCAGCGCCCGATTGATCGCCTTGATGCCGTACTTCTTCGCCTTCTCCGGGCGCGCCTGAAGATAGGGTTCGTCGATCTGGACGACGTCGGCGCCGGCAGCTTTCAGATCCTTGGCTTCGTCGTTGACCGCCGCGGCGTACGCCATGACGAGCTCTTCCTCGTCTTTGTAGTAATCGTTCTGTGCTTGTTGGGCCATCGTGAACGGGCCCGGCAGCGTGATCTTGATCCGGCGAGCGGTGTTCGCGCGCAGGAACTGCACGTCGCGCACTTCGACCGGCCGCAGCCGCTTGATCGGTCCGGCAACCCGCGGCACCGGATTGGGATGGCCGGTGCGATCGAGCGCCGTGCCGGGCTTGTCGATATCAACGCCTAAAAGCGCGGTCGCCATCCGGTTGGAATAGCTCTCGCGGCGCATTTCGCCGTCGCTGATGATGTCGATGCCGGCGCGCTCCATGTCGCGGATCGCGACCAAGGTCGCGTCGTCCTGCGCCTGCTCGAGGAACGGCTCGGCGACACGCCAGATCTCGCGCGCGCGGACGCGCAGCGGCAGGCGGCTGCGCAGATTGTCGCGATCGATCAGCCAATCGGGCTGTGGATAACTTCCGACGACGGTCGTCGGCAGCAGGTCGCTCATCCCTCCCCCACGCTTCTTGTTATAATTTCGTCGACCGGCCATTGCCGTCGACACCGGATGACGCGGTTTTGGTTAGCACCGCTTCATCATAGCGAAAAGGTGGCGGAGGGGATGGGATTCGAACCCACGATACGGCTTTTGACCGTATAACGGTTTAGCAAACCGCCGCCTTCAGCCACTCGGCCACCCCTCCGCAAGAGCGGTGTCGTTCACGGCGTATGCGTCCGCCGTTCTAAAGGCCGCGCCAGAGGGTGTCAAACAGCGCCGCGCCATCATGGTTGCCACAAATTAACCTAAGCAATACCTGCGATTTTCCCAGAATTCGATTCACCGCATTTTAACGAATAAAGCCCGATCATCGACACATGTTCTAGGAGGTCGGCGGTTCGACTTCCGAAAAAGGGCGGAGAGAAAAATGAGCCTGTCGAAGCGTTCGATCGAAATGCTGCTCGATCTCGTCGAGATCAAGCTCAGCTACATGGATATTTCCGACCGCGAAGATGCGCGCGACATGCAAGTGCTCGAACGCGCGAAGGAAGAGCTGTCGTGCCTCGACCGCGGCGTCGATAACGTCGCGTCGTTCGCACGCGCGTTGCGCCGTCCGGGTCGTCCGCGCGCCGCGGTCGCCTGAAGCCTTCCCGCCTCGTCGCCTATTCGCGGCCGCCCGTGCGGCGGCCGGCTGGCGCCGGTCCGGCGCTGTCTCCGATTGGTCACAAGATGCGCGGCTTTTGACGCGGTTTCCGCTATGATGGCTTCGCTAAAATAGCGCCGCGCAGGATCAGAAGATGCCGCCGACCCAAGCAACGCCGAACGGCGTGATCCATCCGGTAATTCTTTCTGGCGGTTCGGGCACGCGCCTTTGGCCGCTGTCCCGCGCGCTCTATCCTAAACAACTTCTCCCCCTCGTCTCCGATCATTCGTTGCTACAAGAAGCCGCCATGCGCGTCGCCGACCGCAAGCGGTTTGGGGCACCGCTGATCGTCTCCAACGACGAGCACCGCTTCATCGTTGCCGAACAGCTGCGCGTCGCCGGCACCGAGCCGCGCGCGATCCTGCTCGAACCGATCGGCCGCAACACCGCGCCGGCTGTCGCCGTCGCCGCCTTGACGCTGGTCTCGGACGCACCCGACGCGCTGCTGCTGGTGATGCCGTCCGACCACGTCATCGCCGACCGCGAGGCGTTTCTTGCCGCGGTCGAACGCGCCGCGACGGCCGCCCGCCTCGGGCGGCTGGTCACGTTCGGGATCAAAGCGGTCACACCGGAAACCGGCTACGGCTACATCAAGCGCGGCCCGCCGCTCGACAGCATTGCCGGCGCATTCGAGGTCGCGGGCTTTATCGAAAAACCCGATGCCGCGCGCGCCAAATCCTATGTCGCCTCTGGCGACCATTCCTGGAACAGCGGCATCTTCCTGCTGCCGGCGGCGCTTTACCTGCGCGAGCTCGAACGCTTGAAGCCCGAGCTGCTGAACGCGTGCCGGACCGCCGTCGACAAGGCGACGCGCGACCTCGATTTCATCCGGCTCGACAAGGCCGAATTCGCCAAGGCCGAAAACGTCTCGATTGACTACGCGGTGATGGAGCACACGCCGCGCGCCGCCGTCGTGCCGGCCGAAATGGGCTGGAGCGACGTCGGCACGTGGGATGCGCTGTGGCAGATCGGCCGCAAGGATAATGCCGGCAACCTCGCCACCGGCGACGTGGTGATCGAGGATTCGCGCAACAACCTGCTGCGCGCCGATAGCGGCATGCTCGCCGTGCTCGGCGTCGAGGATATGGTCGTCGTCGTGACCTCAGACGTGGTCATGGTCGCAAAACGCGACCGCGCGCAGGACATCAAACAGCTGGTCGCCAAGCTTGAGCATGCGGGCCGCGGCGAGCTCAAGACGCATCCGTTGGTGCACCGGCCGTGGGGCACCTATCGCTCGATCCACGCCGGCGATCGCGTCCAGGTAAAGCACATCATGGTCAAGCCGGGCGCCAAGCTGAGCCTGCAGAAGCACCACCATCGCGCCGAGCACTGGGTCATCGTCAACGGCACCGCCAGGGTCACGCGCGACAACGACGAATCGATCCTCTACGAGGATCAGTCGACCTACATCCCGATGGGCACCGTCCACCGGCTCGAGAACCCGGGCAAGATTCCATTGCACCTGATCGAGGTGCAGTCCGGCAGCTATCTCGGCGAGGACGACATTGTGCGCCTCGAGGACACCTACGGCCGCATCGATAAGAAGTAGCGGCTAGCCCACCAGCTTTTTTTTCAACAGTTCGTTGACGAGGGCCGGGTTCGCTTTGCCCTGGGTCGCCTTCATCACTTGGCCGACGAAATACGCCAGCAGCTTTTCCTTGCCGCTGCGGTAATCGGCAACCTTGTCGGGCTCTTTCGCCAGCACGGCGTCGATCGCCGCCTCGATTGCGCCGGTATCAGTCACCTGCTTGAGGCCTTTTTCCGACACGATGACGCGCGCCGCCTTGCCGCTGGCGATCATCTCGGCGAAGACGTCCTTGGCGAGCCGACCCGATAGCGTACCGTCGGCGATGAGATCAATCAGC
>JBOHLR010000046.1:0-15107 GCA_050729555.1 Allostellaceae bacterium | reverse complement strand
CCGGCGGCTTTTCCACCGTTAGGCCCTGTGCTATGAACCCGGCTTCGCCGTGCGGCGGGCACGTCCAGTTGCGGGCGTGGCGGAATTGGCAGACGCACTCGGTTTAGGTCCGAGCGACGCAAGTCGTGGGGGTTCGAATCCCTCCGCCCGCACCACCGGATTCACCCCGAAACCGGATAACCTCAAGCAAGAAGAAATCGTGACCCCATGCAAGTGAGAGAGACCAGCGCCGAAGGCCTGAAGCACGAATTCACCGTCGTCGTCGCTGCCGCCGAGATCGAGCGGAAGATCCAAGACCGCCTGGCCGAGATCGGCCGCTCGGTGCGGTTGCCCGGCTTCCGCCAGGGCAAGGCGCCGCTCGCCTTGTTGAAGAAGCGCTACGGCCCGTCGGTGACGGGCGAGGTGGTCGAGCGCGCCGTCAACGACAGCTCGACCGAGACGATCAAGGAGCACAAGCTGCGGCCGGCGCTGCAGCCGAAGATCGAGATCGTCTCGTTCAACGAAGGCAAGGACCTCGAATACAAGCTGGCGGTCGAAGTGCTGCCCGAGATCGGCACGGTTTCGCTCGACGGCATCGCGCTCGAGCGCTGGAAAGCCGAGATACCGGACGGCGAAATTGACCAGGCGCTGGAGCGCACTGCCAAGCAGCAGCGCAAGACGTCGCCGGTCGAACGCGCCGCGGACAAAGGCGACTTCGTGCGCATCGACTTCAAGGGCACTCTCGACGGCGCCGCCTTTCCGGGCGGCAGCGCAGAAAATTATCTGCTCGAACTCGGCTCGGGCGGTTTCATTCCCGGCTTCGAGGATCAGCTGGTCGGCGCCAAGGCGGGCGAAACGCGCACCGTCGCCGTGACCTTTCCGGCGGATTACGGCAACGCCGACCTCGCCGGCAAGGCCGCCGAGTTCGCGGTCGCAGTCAAGGAAGTGCGCCAGGCCGAGACTCAACCCATCGACGAATCCCTGGCCGCCGCCGTCGGCATGGAAAATCTCGCCGAGCTGCGCCAAACCGTGCGCGAGCGCATCGAGCGCGAATACAGCGGCATCGCGCGGCAGAAGCTGAAGCGCGAACTGCTCGACCAATTGGCCGCGCGCCACTCTTTCGCCGTGCCGGCCGGCATGCTCGATCTCGAATTCCAAAGCCTCTGGCGCGAGATTGAAGCCGAACGCAAGCGCGCCAAGGAGAGCGGCGCGCCCGATCCCGAACTCGGCAAGAGCGACGAAGAGCTCAAGGCCGAGTTCCAGGCGGTGTCGGAGCGGCGCGTGCGCCTCGGACTGCTGCTGAACGAGATCGGCCGCATCAATTCGATCACCGTCGCGGCCGAAGAGCTCAACCGTGCCGTCATCGATCGCGCGCGCGGCTTTCCCGGCCAGGAACGGGAAGTGCTAGACTTCTACCGCAACAATCCGCAGGCGCTCGACAGCCTGCGCGCGCCGATCTACGAGGAAAAAGTCGTCGACTTCATCCTCGGCAAGGTGAGCGTGACCGAGCGCGGCGTGCCGCCGGCGGAACTGACCGCCGCCGCGACCAAGGAAGACTGAACGCGACGATCGACCCAGGAAGCGAGGACAAGTAGCGATGACGGATCCGTTCGAACAGTACATGCAGACGCTGGTGCCGATGGTGGTCGAGCAGACCAACCGCGGCGAGCGCGCCTACGACATCTATTCGCGCCTGTTGAAGGAGCGGATCATCTTCCTGGTCGGGCCGATCAACGACATGGTTTCGAGCCTGATCTGCGCGCAGCTTTTGTTTCTCGAATCCGAGAATCCGACCAAGGACATCTCGCTCTATATCAATTCGCCCGGCGGCGTCGTCACCTCGGGTCTGGCGATTTACGACACCATGCAATACATCCGGCCAGACATCGCCACGGTCTGCATCGGCATGGCGGCGTCGATGGGGTCGCTGTTGCTGACCGCCGGCGCCAAGGGCAAGCGCGTCGCGCTGCCCAATGCCAGCATCATGATCCATCAGCCGTCGGGCGGCTTCCAGGGCCAGGCCACCGACATCGAGATCCACGCCCGCGAGATCTTGCGCACGCGCGCCCGGCTCAATGAAATCTATGTGCGGCATACCGGCCAGTCGCTCGACGCGGTGGCAACCGCGCTCGAGCGAGATCGTTTCATGTCGCCGGAAGAGGCCAAGGCGTTCGGCCTGATCGACGAGGTCATGACCAATCGGCCGGTCACAGCCGAAGAAAAACGCACCTGACGGCCGGGTTAACGCGTTAACCTCTGGATTCGCGCGGCTTATTAACTAGTTATTGAACCTACGGCCGTGCATAATGTTGAATGGAATAGGGCGGAAAAGGCCCTGTCGTCGTGAACCGGAACAAAAACCGGAGGCCGGCTCGGCGGATGGCAGCGGCGCGAGGCGTGCGGGGAACCGTATGCGTCGGATGGTGTTGACGGAGAGACCATGACCAAGCCGAGCGGCGGCGATTCGAAGAACACGCTCTACTGCTCCTTCTGCGGCAAGAGCCAGCACGAGGTCCGCAAGCTCATTGCCGGGCCGACGGTGTTCATCTGCGATGAATGCGTCGAACTCTGCATGGACATCATCCGTGAAGAGCACAAGACGACGCTGGTCAAGTCGCGGGACGGCGTTCCGACGCCGCGCGACATCTGCAAGGTGCTCGACGATTATGTGATCGGCCAGGACCACGCCAAGCGCGTGCTTTCGGTGGCCGTCCATAACCACTACAAGCGCCTCGCGCACGGCGCCAAGAGCAACGACGTTGAGTTGGCGAAATCGAACATCCTGCTGGTCGGGCCGACCGGCTCGGGCAAGACGCTGCTGGCGCAGACGCTGGCGCGCATCATCGACGTGCCGTTCACCATGGCCGACGCGACGACGCTGACCGAGGCCGGTTATGTCGGCGAGGACGTCGAGAACATTATCCTGAAGCTGCTTCAGGCCGCCGACTACAACGTCGAGCGGGCGCAGCGCGGCATCGTCTATATCGACGAGGTCGACAAGATTTCGCGCAAGTCGGACAACCCGTCGATCACCCGCGACGTGTCGGGCGAAGGCGTGCAGCAGGCGCTCCTCAAGATCATGGAGGGCACCGTCGCCTCGGTACCGCCGCAGGGCGGCCGCAAGCACCCGCAGCAGGAATTCCTGCAGGTCGACACCACCAACATCCTGTTCGTCTGCGGCGGCGCGTTCGCCGGGCTGGAAAAGCTCATTGCGCAGCGTCGCCAAGGCACGTCGATCGGCTTCGGCGCCGAAGTGCGCGCGCCCGAGGAACGCAAGACCGGCGAAATCTTGAAGGATCTCGAGCCCGAGGATCTGCTCAAGTTCGGCCTGATCCCCGAGTTCGTCGGTCGCTTGCCGGTGGTCGCCACGCTCGACGACCTCGACGAAAGCGCGCTGGTCGACATCCTCACCAAGCCGAAGAACGCGCTGGTCAAGCAGTACCAGCGGCTGTTCGAGATGGAAGACGTCCGCCTCGAGTTCAACGACGAGGCGATGAAGGCGATCGCGCACAAGGCGATCGCGCGCAAGACTGGCGCGCGCGGCCTGCGCTCGATCATGGAGGCCATACTCCTGGAACCCATGTTCGAATTACCGGGCCTCGAGGGCGTCACCGGCATCGTCATCAACCGCGAGGTCGTCGAAGGCCGCGCCCAGCCGCTTCACATCTACTCGGAGCGCCGGGGCGACGTCCCGACCAGCGCCTGATCGTCGCCGGCCGCCGGCCGGCTTTGTCACAAATCCGATTCGAATGCGCCGTATGGCGCAAATCCGGGCACGACCCCTTGATCTGGGCCGTCCGGCGGGCCACTTTATGTTGTGCTATAGTTCCCGTTGATCCCGGCGTGCCCTGAGGCGTTCTGTCTCACGGGCTTCCTCGAAAGGAGCAGCATGCTCGATCTGCCGCGCGGCAATCTCTATCCGGTCCTGCCATTGCGGGACATTGTCGTTTTTCCGCACATGATCGTGCCGCTTTTCGTCGGCCGCGAAAAATCCGTGCGCGCCCTCGAAGACGTGATGAAGGACGACAAGCAGATCCTGCTGGTCACACAGAAGAACGCCGCCCAGGACGATCCGACGACGGCCGACATCTATTCGGTCGGCACCATCGGCACGGTGTTGCAGCTGCTCAAGCTGCCCGACGGCACTGTCAAGGCGCTGGTCGAGGGCGGCGCGCGGGCGCGCATCGCGCGCTATGCCGAGAACGAAGCATTTTTCCAGGCCTATGCCGAACCGATGCCAGATCAGCCGGGCGTGCAGAACGAGCTTGAGGCGCTGGCGCGCACCTCGGTGTCGCAGTTCGAAGCCTACATCAAGCTCAACAAGAAGATTCCACCTGAGGTGCTGGTCTCGATCAACCAGATCGACGACCCGTCGAAGCTCGCCGACACGCTGGCATCGCACCTGACGCTGAAGATCCCCGAGAAGCAGGAGCTGCTCGAGACCGAAACCGTATCCGGCCGGCTCGAGAAGGTTTTCGGTTACATGGAAAGCGAGATCGGCGTCCTCCAGGTCGAGAAGCGCATCCGCTCGCGCGTCAAGCGCCAGATGGAGAAGACGCAGCGCGAGTACTACCTCAATGAACAGCTCAAGGCGATCCAGAAGGAGCTGGGCGAGGGCGAGGATGGCCGCGACGAGCTGGCCGAGCTCGAAGAGCGCATCAACAAGACCAAGCTGTCGAAGGAAGCGCGCGACAAGGCGATGGGCGAAGTGAAGAAGCTCCGCACCATGAGCCCGATGTCGGCCGAGGCGACGGTCGTCCGCAACTATCTCGACTGGATGCTGTCGATTCCCTGGCAGACGCGCTCCAAGGTGAAGCGCGACATCAAGGCCGCCGAGAAGGTCTTGAACGTCGATCACTACGGCCTCGAGAAGGTCAAGGAACGCATCCTCGAGTACCTCGCGGTGCAAACCCGCATGCGCAAGGTCAAGGGCCCGATCCTGTGTCTCGTCGGCCCGCCCGGCGTCGGCAAGACGTCGCTTGGCAAGTCGGTGGCGCGCGCTACCGGCCGCAACTTCGTGCGCATGTCGCTTGGCGGCGTGCGCGACGAGGCCGAGATTCGCGGTCACCGTCGGACCTATATCGGCTCGATGCCCGGCAAGGTCATCCAGGGCATGAAGAAGGCCAAGACATCGAACCCGTTGTTCCTGCTCGACGAGGTGGACAAGCTCGGCGCCGACTGGCGCGGCGATCCGTCGTCCGCGTTGCTCGAGGTGCTCGATCCCGAGCAGAACACCACGTTCCAGGACCACTATCTCGAGGTCGACTACGACCTATCGGACGTGATGTTCGTCACCACGGCCAACACGCTGCGCATGCCGCAGCCGCTGATGGACCGCATGGAGATCATCCGCATCCCCGGCTACACCGAGGACGAGAAAATCCAGATCGCGCGTCGCCACCTGATTCCAAAGCAGGTCAAGGCGCACGGCCTGAAAGACGGCGAGTGGTCGCTCAACGACGAGGCGCTACAGGACCTCATCCGCTATTACACGCGCGAGGCTGGCGTGCGCAATCTCGAGCGCGAAATCGCCAATCTCGCGCGCAAGGCGATCAAGGAGATCATGATGCGCCGGTTGAAGCGCGTCGCGATCACCCGTCGCAATCTCGAGAAATACGCGGGCGTCCGCCGCTTCCGCTATGGCGAGGTGGAGGAAACGGATCTCATCGGAGTGACGACGGGTCTGGCCTGGACCGAGGTTGGCGGCGAGTTGCTGTCGATCGAGGCGGTCACCGTGCCCGGCAAGGGCAAGGTGACGGCAACCGGCAAGCTTGGCGACGTGATGAAGGAGTCGGTGCAGGCGGCGGAAAGCTACGTCAAGTCGCGCAGCGCCGCGTTCGGCATCGTGCCCACCATCTTCGAGAAGAGAGACATCCACGTCCACGTTCCCGAGGGTGCGACGCCCAAGGACGGGCCCTCGGCCGGCGTCGCCATGCTGACCTCGATCGTCTCCGTGCTGACCGGCAACCCGGTGCGCAAGGACATCGCCATGACCGGCGAGATCACCTTGCGCGGCCGCGTGCTGCCGATCGGCGGCTTGAAGGAGAAGCTGCTGGCGGCGCTGCGCGGCGGCCTCAAGACGGTGCTGATCCCGAAGGACAACGAAAAGGACCTCGCCGAGATTCCGGACAACGTGAAGGACGAGATTGCGGTTGTTCCGGTGGCGTCGGTCGACGACCTCTTGAAGCACGCGCTGGTCAAGCCGCTGACGCCGATCGTCTGGAACGAGGAAAGCGAGACTCCAGGGGTCATCGCGCCGAAAACTGACGAACGGCCCGGAGTCGTCACGCACTAAGCAGGCCACGCGCCGCCGGCGATCGACGAGTCGACGCGAAAAATGCCGCGAATCGGGCAGAAAATGCCGGATTCGCGGCCTTCCGCCGATTGACCTTTCGGAAAAGGGCGATTTAGACTTTGCGCCGCAAAGCGCGAAGTCATCTCGACGCTCGCCGCTTGGCGCATGGAGGGTTCGCTCGTGAACAAGAATGAACTCGTAGACGCCGTCGCTACCACCGCCACTATCAAGAAGTCCGAGGCGGAGACCGTGATCGACGCGGTCTTCGATTCAATCACCAAGGAGCTGAAGAAGGGTGGCGAGGTCCGCCTCACCGGCTTCGGTACCTTCGTGGTTTCGAACCGCGCCGCGACCGAAGGCCGTAATCCGCGTACCGGCGAAACCATCAAGATCGCGGCCCGCAAGGTGCCGCGCTTCCGCGCCGGCAAAGGCCTCAAAGACGCCATCGCCTGAGCGACTGCGCGCCCTTGCGGCGCGCCCGGAATTGCCCCAGGCTGCGCGCACCAAGGCGGCGCGCAGCCGCTTTCCGCTGGCCGGGCGATTAGCTCAGCGGTAGAGCACCTCGTTTACACCGAGGGGGTCGGAGGTTCGAAACCTTCATCGCCCACCACGCGTCTCTCGCAGCGCAGCAACGTTTTAATGTTGGCGGTCTTGAAGCTGTCATGACCGCAGGCGTATCGTTGATTCGCTACCAACACGCAGGCCGAAGAGCCCAGGCATCGACGTGAACCGATGTCCAGGCGGCAAAAGCCGCCGCACTTCGCCTTTGGCGATCCGATGGACCGCATGCCGTCGGGTGGAGGGAGCTATGGACGACCTCAATCGTGCGCCCACGCGGCGCGACCTCGACGTTCTCGACATTTTGACCGAGGGTAGACGCATCGTCGCCGCCGGCTGGTGCCAGGGCGCGATGGCCAAGGACGCGCACGGACGCGCTACCGAGGCGTCATCGCCCGAAGCCGTCGCATTCGATCCGATGGGCGCCATCGAACGCGCGGTGCTCAATCTTCTGGGCGGCGATCGCAGCACGCTGATCCAGAACTACTACAAGGGCTTCTACGCGCTCGCCTGGGGGCTGCACACGCATTCGAGGCTGTCGGCGTGGAACGACGACGCAACGCGCTGTCATGCCGAGGTGCTGGAGCGGTTTGATTTGGCGCTCGCGCGGCGGACGCGGCCGATGCCGCACGCACCGCGCGCCGCCGCCTAAGAGGCGCTCAGTCGCCGGCGAGCGGCTTGGGTTGAGCCGGCCGCCAGGGTTGCGCGGCGCAGCGTTCGCGCCAGCGCTTGAACATGGCGCGCAAGGCGCGTTGGCCGGGTCGTTCGACCAGCCGGTTCATCGCATAGGAAAGCGCCACGGCGACGGCGAAGGTCAGCACCAGCGTGACGTAGGCGTTGATGCCCCACTGCAGCAGCCACTTCATCATGACGAAGCCGATATCGTCGTGCAGCAGGTAGAAGCTGTACGAGATGTCACCGAGGAAGACGAGCGCCCAGAACGGTTTCACCGGTATGCGGTTGGTGCCGCCGAGCCAGACCAGAAACGCGGCGCCGCACATCATCGCGCAATAGACCACCGAGCTCAGCGGCTTGACGTTGATCGGCGGTCCGACGAGCGTGTTGAGCAGGCAAACCACCAGCATAACGTAGGTCAGCGGCTTCGCCTGGCCGGCGCAGATGCGGTACAGCATGATGCCCAGGATGAACAGGCCCGCGTAGGCGCCGGAGGTCACCAGGCGCGCCATCAGCAAAAGATAGGGCGAGTGCCAGATGAAGACCGGCTCCAGCCGCATCATCAGCGCGATGGCGAACCACGGAATGCACACCCACTCGACGCGGTCGAGACCGACGCGCCGGATCACGGTGGCGGCAAAGATGTAGAAGAACGCTTCGTAGGCGAGCGTCCAATAGACGCCGTCGACCACATCCTGGCCGAAAACGTAAGGCACCATCGAGACGTTGGCGAGAAACTTGCCGAGGCTCGGCTTCAGAAGCGGCACGCCGCCGATGAAGCAGACCACGACGGTCGTCACCAGCAGGCAGGCGATGAAAGCCGGATAGAGACGCGAGATGCGCGCGGTGAGGAAATCGTAAGCATCGCGCGTTTTCTCGATCGACATGTAGATGACGAACCCGCTGATGACCAGGAACATGTCGACGCCATGGATGGCGTCTCCAAGATGGAACGCGATCGGCAACGCGATGCCGGTCTCGCGCGGGAAGCTGTCGGTGTAGTGGAAGAGGCAGACCGCGAGCGCGGCGACGCCGCGCAGCACGTCGAGCCCACGCAGCCGTTGCTGCGGCGCCTTGCCGGAGGCGCTACTCATTGGCGTTCTCCGGCAAATGATAGAGCAGGATCGACGCGCCGACGGTGGCGACCGGCGCGTACTGGCGGAGCCACGCGTAGCCCGGCTGTTCGTGCAGCATGTACTGGCTGACGGCGATCCAGCCGCCGACCGGCATGCCCGGCAGCAGCTTCTCGTAGCCGGCGATATAGGCGCGCAAATCGTATTCCGACTGCTCGAGCACCGTGACGTGGATGTGATGGATGCCGAGGGCGCGCACGTCCTGATCGAGCCGTTTGACGTCCTGGCCCCAATCGAGGTCCGAATTGATCGAAACCGTCTGCGGCGTCGCGCCGGCGAGCGCATTGAACCACGGCAGGTAATCGGGATAGGCAGTGACGGCGTCGACGCCGGCCCACAGCAACAGCCGCGCAAGCCGTGACCTTGTCCCAGCCCTTGCCGCGCGCCAGCGTCAGCAGCGCGGTGCGGGCGGCGATCGCCAGCAACGGATAGATCGGCAGCAGATAGCGGAGCCGAAATCGACCGGGCTCGCCATCGAGCCGGCGAGCACGCCGATCGCGGCGAACGCCGGCGCGGCGATGCGCCAGTCGCGCAGCGCGCGCGAGCGCTGCATCAGCATCACGATGCCCAGCGCCGCGGCGATCAGGAACGGCAGCGGCGTTTTCGCCAGCAGATCGACCGGGAAGAAGTACCACAGGCCACCCTGGCTCAGATGGCCGAGCAGGAACACCGGATCGTGGTGCGCATCGACCCGGCGGCTGGTGTCGAAGATGCCGCGGAAAAATTCATGCGCCGGATAAATCGGCAGCTTGGCGATGGATGCCGCCAGGCCCGTGGACGGATGCGCCACTGTCGTGACAATTTGCTGGCCCACCAGGGCCGGTTCATATCCCAAGGATCCGACCGAGAAGCGATAGCCGCCCCAAATCACCATGACCGCGGCCAGCACGACGAACGCAGTGCCGTACAGCCACACGCGCGTCGGCCGGCGTTTGTGGCCGTCGATCCAGAGGCGCCAGCTCAAGACCGGCAGCAGCGCCGCCGGAAAGAACAGGAAGACGGTGAACTTGGACAGGATCATCAGCGCGCCGGCGGCGCCGAGCGCCAGGCTGCGGCCGAGGTCGGGCCGTTCCAGCCAGCGTATGGCGGCCAGCACGGCGAGACCGAAGGTCGCCGCGACCGCCATGTCGGCGGTGGCGAGGCCAGCATGCGCGAGAACCGGCGGCAACGTCAGGAACAGCGCCAGCGCGCACAGACCCGTGAGCTCGCCACCAAGGTCACGGCTCCAACGCCAGATCACGCCGGTGGCAAGCAGTAGGAAGGCGAGGGTGCCGAGCCGGGCCAAGGCGAGCATACCCGCGCCGGATTGTCCGACGCGCGCAGGATGTCGTCCCCTTCATGCCACATGTCGGGATTGAAGGTGCTGCGGGCGCCGGCGAGATAGGGGCCGAGCGCGTCGGTGACGCGCGCGAGCGGCGGCGTGCTCGGCTCGTAGGCGTACCGGCCGTGATCGAGCCACTGCATGCCGGCGGCGATATGCGCGCCTTCGTCGATGGTCGGGCCGTAATGGGCGACGGCGAACGTGACCGCGGCGGCCGCGATGCCGACCAGCACGATGGCAAGCGCCGCGAAACACGACGGCAGCGCGGCCCGGATCAGCCGGATGATGCGCGGCTGAGTAGACGGAGCGGCTTCGAGCGTGGCGGGCATGGTCATGACAACAAACCTCAGGCGCTCCGGCTGGACGCGCCCATGCCGCGCAGCACCATGCGCGCGAGGTGCCGCGGCTTGAACGCGATCGCCGAGTGGCCGGCGCCGCGCGCGAGGCGCAGCGCGTCGCCATAACCGATGGGGCCGCGGCGCGACGCGTGATAGGTATAGGCATCGATCGCGCGCGCCAGTTCGGCGTGCAGCGCGTCCTTTTCGGCGGCGCTCAACGGCAAGGTCTCGGCCTGCGCCGACAGGCGCGTCAGGCTCAGCACCTTGGCGCGATCGAATTCCGGCGTATTGCGTGCGTGCGTCAGATTGCTGTCGTGCTCGCGCTCGTGCATCACCTTCGCGCGGGTGTAGGCGAAGCGGCCGGCGAGCGCTAGCCGCAGGAACAGGTCGGTGTCCTCGCCAAAGCGCAACGTCTCGTCGAATAGGCCGGCATCGAGCGCCGCCTGTCGGCGGATGATGCAAGCCGAGGTGCCGAAGGCGCCGGCACCGAGCAGCGCAGTGAACATGCCGTCGGCGGGCGTGAAGATGCCGTTTGCGAGCGCCGTCGCCTTGCGCGCGCCGATGCCCGACTTGGCGAGCTGGCTGCGCACGATCTCGCCGTGAGCGTTGAACTCGGTCGAATCGCCGAACGCGATGACGATGCCGGGCGCGGCCTGGATCGCCGATAGCAACAGCTGATGGTGCGCCGGCGCGACGAGGTCGTCGGCGTCGAGCAACGCGACAAATTCAGCGTCGCTGCGGCGGATCGCCAGATTGCGCGCCGCGGACGGGCCGCGCGGGCCGGTGTTGTGTAAGAGCCGGATCGGCAGGAAGTCGGCATAGTCGGCGGCGCAGGCAACCGCGACAGCGGCCGTGTCGTCGGTGCTGCGATCGTCGACGACGATGACGCTGCGCGGCAAAACGTATTGCAGCGCGACGCTTTGCAGCGTGGCGCCGAGGAAGCGACCGGCATTGTGGGCCGGCACGATGACGTCGAGCGTGCCCGGTTTCATGCCTATAAGGCAGCAAGTGCCGGGCCAATGGCCGAAATCCTCGAAAAATCACGCGCCATCGTGCGCGATTGTCAATTCTGGCAACGGTTAATTCCGTCTGCTCGAGGCCGATCGCGGTTAACGCTGTCGCCTGCCGTTGCGGCGCGAGGTCCGAACCGCACGTGCCCGTGGCGATGAAAGGCGAATCCAAATTCGCTCGTTTTGCGGAGAGCCGCGCTCGATCGAAGAACGGGTTCGCGCGGTCGCGACGCTGACCGACGGATCGCGGCTTGAACGAGGTCGCCACGCGCGCCACATGAGAGAGCGATCCCGCGATGGGTTTTGGGGTCGGCAAACGCGTTTTTGCGGTGCGATACCGCGCTGCCGAAAGAGGCGCAAAGGCCAGGGAAAACTTGGGAAAATCCGGCCTCGCGCGCTTGACACCTCCGGGGCCACGGGGGTAGCAATGGCCGCCGCGGTGTTCGGTGCTGCGGGGGTGTAGCTCAGCTGGTTAGAGCGCCGGCCTGTCACGCCGGAGGTCGCGGGTTCGAGCCCCGTCACTCCCGCCATTTGCGTGACGGCGTCACCTTCGCCTTTCGCAGCCCACCATCGCGCTCGTTTGGGAGCGTCGTCGATGGACAGTTTGCTGCGCGAATATCTGCCGATCCTGATCTTCATAGGGGTCGCCGTCGCGCTGTCCGTCGCCATCGTGCTGGCGTCGTTCATTCTCGTGCGGCAAAAGCCCGACTCGGAAAAAGTGTCGCCTTATGAGTGCGGCTTCCCGCCGTTCTCCGACGCGCGCACGAAATTCGACGTGCGCTTCTACTTGGTGTCGCTGCTGTTCATCATCTTCGACCTCGAAGTCGCCTTCCTGTTTCCGTGGGCGGTCGCGCTCGGCAAGATCGGCGTCTTCGGTTTCTGGTCGATGATGGTCTTCCTCGGCGTTCTCACCGTCGGATTCATCTACGAATGGAAGACGGGAGCGCTCGAATGGGAGTGATCGCGCCCGCGGAGGCGTTTTCCGAAGCGCGTCGTCAAGGTTTCATCCTGTCGACGGTCGATCAGCTCGTGAAGTGGGCGCAGACCGGCTCGCTCTGGCCGATGACCTTCGGTCTTGCCTGTTGCGCGGTCGAAATGATGCACACCGCCGCCTCGCGCTACGACCTCGACCGCTTCGGGGTCGTGTTCCGGCCGAGCCCGCGTCAATCCGACGTGATGATCGTCGCTGGCACGCTGTGCAACAAGATGGCGCCGGCGCTGCGCAAGGTTTACGACCAGATGGCCGAGCCGCGTTGGGTGATCTCGATGGGGTCGTGCGCCAACGGCGGCGGCTATTACCATTATTCGTACTCGGTGGTGCGCGGCTGCGATCGCGTCGTGCCGGTGGACATCTACGTTCCCGGCTGTCCGCCCACCGCCGAGGCGCTGCTTTACGGCGTGTTGCAACTACAGAAAAAGATCCGTCGCGAGCGGCGTTTCGCGCGCTGATCGGTGAGACTCGACAGGACGAAGAATGACCCAGCCGCTTGAGGCCCTCGGCGAAAAGCTGGCCGCCGCCTTTCCGCAGGACGTGCTGCGCCGCGAGATCGCGCACGACGAGTTGATGGTCGGCGTGCGGCGCGAGGCGATCGTGCGCATGCTGCAATTACTGCGCGACGACCCGAATTGCCGGTTCGACGTGCTGGTCGACATCTGCGGCGTCGATTATCCCGAACGCGCCGAGCGGCTCGAGGTCGTCTACAACCTGCTGAGCCTGACGAATAATCGGCGCATCCGGCTCAAGGTGACGACCGACGAGCAGACGCCGGTACCGTCGGCGACGTCGGTCTACAGCGCTGCCGGCTGGTTCGAGCGCGAGTGCTGGGATTTGCTCGGCGTCTATTTCGCCGATCATCCCGATCTGCGCCGGATCCTCACCGATTACGGCTTCGAAGGCCATCCGCTGCGCAAGGACTTCCCGCTCACCGGTTACGTCGAGGTGCGCTACGACGAAGAGCAGAAACGCGTCGTCTACGAGCCGGTCAAGCTCAAGCAGGAATTCCGCAGCTTCGATTTCCTGTCGCCGTGGGAGGGCATGAACACGATTCTGCCCGGCGACGAGAAGGCTTCCGGCCAGGACGGTTCGAAATGAGCGCCGAAACCGCCTCGGTGAAGCCGCCCACGATCGTGAACGAAGCCGCGATCAAGAGCTTCACGATGAATTTCGGGCCGCAACACCCGGCAGCGCACGGCGTGCTGCGCCTGGTGCTGGAAATGGATGGCGAAGTGATCGAGCGCGCCGATCCGCATATCGGCCTGCTGCATCGCGGCACCGAGAAGCTCATCGAATACAAGACTTATATGCAGGCGACGCCCTATTTCGACCGGCTCGATTACGTCTCGCCGATGTGCCAGGAGCACGCGTTCGCGCTCGCCGTCGAAAAGCTGATGGGCATTACGCCGCCGCCGCGCGCGCAATACATCCGCGTGCTCTATTCCGAAATCACGCGCATCCTCAACCATCTCCTCAACCTGACGGCCTTCGCGCTCGACGTCGGCGCGATCACGCCGCTGCTCTGGGGCTTCGAAGAGCGCGAGAAGCTGATGGAATTCTACGAGCGCGCGTCGGGCGCGCGGCTGCACGCCAATTATTTCCGCCCCGGCGGCGTGCATCAGGATCTGCCGCCCGGCCTGCTCGAGGACATCGCGGCCTTCTGCGACCAGTTCCCCAAGCGCATCGACGATCTCGAGCAGTTACTGACCGAGAACCGCATCTTCAAGCAGCGCACCGTCGACATCGGCCGTATGACGCGCGAGCAGGCGATCGATTGGGGCTTCTCCGGCCCGATGCTGCGCGCCTCCGGCGTGCCGTGGGATTTGCGCAAGGCGCAGCCCTACGACGTCTACGGCGAGATGGATTTCGACATCCCGATCGGCAAGAACGGCGATTGCTGGGACCGCTACCTGGTGCGGATGGAAGAGATGCGCCAAAGCTTGCGCATCATCAAACAATGCATCGACCAGATGCCGACGGGCCCGCACATGGTCGACGACCGCAAGGTCGCGCCGCCGCCGCGCGTCGAGATGAAGAGCTCGATGGAGGCGTTGATCCATCACTTCAAGCTCTACACCGAGGGCTATCACGTGCCGGCGGGCGAAACCTACACGGCCGTCGAAGCGCCAAAAGGCGAGTTCGGCGTCTACTTGGTCGCCGACGGCAGCAACCGGCCATATCGCTGCAAGATCCGCGCGCCCGGCTTTCCGTTCCTGCAAAGCACGGATTTCATGTCGCGCGGCCACATGCTGGCCGATGTGGTGGCGATCATCGGCTCGATGGACATCGTTTTCGGCGAGATCGATCGATGAGCGCGCACGACAATTCGCCGCCGGTGGCGCAACCGACGAGCTTCGCCTTCACGCCCGAAAACCTGAAGAAAGCGCAGGCGCATATCGCCAAATATCCGGCCGGAAGGCAGGCGAGCGCGGTGTTGCCGCTGCTCGATCTGGCGCAGCGTCAGCACGACAATTGGCTGCCGCGCGCGGCGATGGACATGGTCGCCGACATGCTCGGCATGCCGCGTATCCGCGTCTACGAGGTCGCGACTTTCTACACGATGTTCAACCTGAAGCCGGTCGGGAAGCACTTCTTCCAGATTTGCACCACGACACCGTGCTGGCTGCGGGGCTCGGACGACGTGGTCGCCGCCTGCAAGAAGAAGCTCGGCATCGGCATCGGCGAGACCACGGCCGACGGCAAGTTCACGCTGCGCGAGGTCGAATGCCTCGGCGCCTGCGTCAACGCGCCGATCATCCAGGTCAACGACGATTTCTACGAAGATCTCGACGGCCGCTCGACTG
>JBOHLR010000045.1:0-15245 GCA_050729555.1 Allostellaceae bacterium | reverse complement strand
CCGTCGGGCGTCGTCGTGAACGAGGTGCTGCGCCGCGCGCACACGATGATGCAAAGCGATCCGCGCGGTCCCGTCTATCTGACGCTGCCGCGCGAAATCCTCGCCGCCGAAATCGACGACGACAAGCTAGCGACCTTTTCCGAAACCAAATACGGGCCAGTCAAGGCCGGCGGCATTGCGCCCGAGGAAGCCGATGCCATCGCCGCCGAGATCATGGCATCCGACAAGCCGATCGCCGCCACGACTTATATCGGCCGCAAGCCCGAAGGCGTCGCCGCGCTCGACGCTCTGGCGCGCGAATGCGGCATCCGCGTTTTCGAGAGCTTCCCGTCGACACTCAATATTCCGCACGACTCACCATGCTTTGCAGGATTCAACATCGGCGAAGGCATCAAGGACGCCGATCTCGGCCTGCTGCTCGACACGGACGTGCCGTTCATTCCACTCGACCATCCGCGAGCGCGGACGCTGCGCTGGATCCAGATCGACGTCGATCCGCTGAAGGAGAACATTCCGGTCTGGGGTTTCGCAACCGACCGCCGCTATCAGGCCGACGCCGCCACGGTGCTCCGCCAGGTGCTGGAAGCGGTGCAACGGCGCACCGACGACCGCTACCGGCAGAAGGTCAAGGCGCGCATTGCGAGCTGGGCGCCGGCGCGCAACGCGCGGGCGAAACGGCTGGCTGCGGCCGCGGCAAAAACCGGCAGCCGCGACGCGATGACCGTCGAATACGTCGCCGCGACGCTCAACCAGCGGTTGACGCAGGACGACATCGTGGTCAACGAGGCGGTGCGCAACACCGGGGCGACGCTCAGCCAGATGCCGCGCACCAAGCCGTTGACCTATTTCGCGCACGGCGGAGGCGGTCTCGGCGGCAGCGGCGGCATCGCCCTCGGCATCAAGCTGGCGCATCCCGACCGGCGCGTCATTCAGGTCGTCGGCGACGGCTCGTTCCATTTCATGAGCCCCGACGCGGTCTATGCGGTATCGCAGCAATGCGGCCTGCCGATCTTCACCGTCGTGCTCGACAACCGCGGCTGGCAGGCGGTGAAGGCGTCGGTGCAGCGCGTCTACCCCAAGGGCATCGCCGCCGAGAGTGGCAAGTTCCAAGCTCGACTGTCGAGCGGCAAGCCAGGCGAGCGCCGGCGCTTCGACGAGCTGGCGCACGCGTTCGGCGCGCACGGCGAATATGTCGACGAGCCGACGGCACTCGGACCGGCAATCGACCGGTGTTTCACGGCGCTCAAGGAGAAACGCTCGGCCGTTCTGACCGCGCGCGTCACATCGCTGGCGGACGTGCCCGTCGGGTGACTGCGCCAACCGCGCTTTCGCTCGCCGAGATCGGCCAGGCTTTCGACGAGCGCCGCCTGTCGGCGCACGACCTTGTCGAAGCGGCCATCGCCAATCACGCACGATGGGACACCAAGCTTCACGCCTATTCGCTGTGGACGCCCGACATCGCCCGCATGATGGCGCAGCACGCGGACGATGCGCTCGCGCGCGGCCGCCGGCTCGGGCCACTGCACGGCATTCCGATCGCGCCCAAGGATCTATTCGCTGCCGCCGGCATGCCGACCTTTGCCGGCAGCCCGCGCCGCTTGCCGGCGCGCTGGGAACAAGATGGGCCGGTGATTGCGGCGTTGCGCCGCCAAGCCGGCGTCTTCACCGGCAAGACCCATATGGTCGAATTCGCCTTCGGCGGCACCGGCGTCAACGCGCATTGGGGCTGCCCGCGTAACCCTTGGGACGTGGCGCAGGAACGCTCGCCCGGCGGGTCGTCGAGCGGCGCCGGCGTGGCACTACTAGAAGGCTCGGCCTTGATCGCGCTCGGCACCGACACCGCCGGCTCGGTGCGGATTCCGGCGAGCGCCACCGGCACGGCCGGTCTCAAGGTCACGGCGGGCCGCTGGTCGACGGACGGCATCGTGCCGTTGAGCCATACCTTCGATACGCCCGGTGTCCTGGCGCGCAGCGTCGCCGACGCGGCGCTCGCTTTCACCGTCATCGATCCCGGCGCACCGCGCGCCATCGAGCCGGCGAGCCTGACCGGTCTTCGCATCGGCATCGACGACGCCATGTGGAAGGATTGCGCGCCCGGTATCGCCGAGGCCGCGAAAGCGGCGGTCGATCGCCTGACGCGCGCCGGCGCGCGGTTGGTCACCAAGACAGTGCCGGAATTCGCCGCCGCGTTTGCGGTCTTCTGCGACGGCGGCGTATCGGCGATCGAACTGCGCCGGTTCCTCGACCGCGAGCTACCGGAGTGGATTACGACGCTCGACCCAATCAACGCGCCGGTGATCGCGCGCGCCGCGACCATACCCGAGGAAACCTATCGGGGCCGGCTCGCGCGGCTGGCCGCGCCCGCGGCGTCCGTCACGACGACCTTGGCCGATGTCGACGTCATCGCGACCCCGACCTTGACGGTGACGCCGCCGCTGGTGTCAACGATCCGCGACACCGCCAGCCACTGGCAGGCCAACCAAGCCCTCACCCGCAACACGGTGCCGGTCAATTATCTCGGCTTGTGCGCGATCTCGCTGCCCGTCGGCCTCGATGCCGCGCGCATGCCGGTCGGCCTCCAGTTCGTTGCCCGGTCACGGCAGGAGGAGGCGTTACTGGCCGCGGCATTGGCGGCTGAGCGCGTCATCGGCACGGCACGCGACGTGCTTGGCGTGCCGCCGCTGCTCGCTTGACGCGAAACCCTACGGGCCGACGCGCCGGCCGGCCTCTTTCACCAGGCTGAGGTCCGCGTATTTGCGGACCTCGATCTTTTCCTTGAGCAGGCCCAGCCGCTGCTCGGTGTCGAGATTGCGCTGCAAAGCCGCAAGATCGGGCACGCCGCTGCGGTCGCGGTAATCGTCGCCCTTGGTGAAGAGCCATTGCTGGAACAGCGCCGGCGGCCGTTTCATGAAATTGGCGACGATCTGCAGTGCTTCGTCGTGGTTCTTGGGATCGGTGTACCACCGGATGGCGCGGATCGCGTCTTCCATGAAATCGATGATTTGGGCGCGGTGCTGCTTGATGAAGCCTTCGCGCGCAGTGAGCATGGTCAGCTGCGTCACGCCCATCGCGTCCTTCATGGTGAACAGCGTCCGCGCCTGACTGCGCAGCGCGGGGTCATAAGCGAACGGCGGCACGAAGGTGCCGAGATCGGCTTTGCGCGACAGCAGCACCGATTTCATGTTGGGAAAGCTGACTTCAATGACCGAGAAGTCGCTCCGGTCTGCGAGACCGTGCCGCAGCGCGATCGCCTTCATGCCGATATCGACGGCGGTGCCGATCGCATTGGTCGCCAGCACCTTGCCCTTGAGATCTTCGATCCGGTAGATCGGGCTGTCCTTCAGCACCATGAACTCGTTGCTGTAGTAGCCGTGCGCGCCGTCCTGCACGCCGTCGAAGATGACGCGCAGATCGCGCATGTTAGCGTTCTGGATGGCGGTGCCGACCGCCGAATAGGCGAGATTCGCCAGGTCGAGATCGCCGGTGCCGAGTGCCTGCAGCTGTTGCGTCGTGCCGGCGAAGTGGATGGGCTCGAGCTCGTAGGATTTGCCGTTGTGCAGCGCGATGCCGGGCTTGGCGAAATAAATCGGCTCGAGCGAGGCCGGCACCACCACCCAGCCGATGCGCAGCTTGAGCGGTTTGGCATGCGCCGGACCCGTTGCGGCCAGCACCGCGGCGATCAGAAGAACCGTAATGCGTCGCATGGGCCCCCTCCCACTCGCTCGTGGCGTGCCAACATGACGGACTTGCCGTTGGCTTCAATCCCTAGCACAAAGAACGCCGCGCGCGCAGGCCCGTGACTGCGCACAGACAGGAATCCCCGCGTGAAACGCAGCACCGATCGCATCCTCACGACCCATGTCGGCAGCCTGATCCGGCCGCCGCGGCTCCTCGAATTCCTGCGCGCCAAACAGGAGAATCGGCCCTACGACGAGCGCGCCCATGCGGCGTGTTTGAAGGACTCGGTTGCCGAAGTGGTGCAACAGCAGGCAGCGGCCGGGATCGACGTGGTGAGCGACGGCGAGTTCGGCAAGGCAATCAGCTGGTCGCAATACGCGCTCGAGCGGCTCGCCGGCTTCGAGCGCCAGCCGTTTGCGGGCGGCAATCCCTGGATGCGGGGCGCCGACCGCGAACGTTTCAAGGGCTTCTATGCCGAAATGGACAGCCGCGACCGGGGCGCAACGATCGCGGAATCCGTGGTTGTCGGACCGATCCGCTATACCGGCCAGACGGCGTTGCAGCGCGACATCGACGATTTCAAGGCGGCGCTCGCGGACGTCGACGTGGTCGAGGGGTTTTTACCGGTGGCAGCGCCATCGAGCGTCGTGCCTGACAGGAAGAACGCGTATTACAAGACCGATGACGATTTGCAGGCGGCGGTCTCCGAAGCCATGCGCACCGAATACCGCACCATCGTCGGCGCCGGTTTGTTGGTGCAGCTCGACGATGCGCGCGCCGCCGTCACCTTCGATCGCATGGTGCCGCCCAAGACGTTCCGAGACTATCACCGCTGGCTCGAACGCCAGATTGAGATCATGAATCATGCGCTTAACGGCATCGACCCGGGACGCGTGCGTTATCACGTCTGCTGGGGCAGCTGGCCCGGACCGCATGTGACGGACGTGCCGCTCAAGGCGATCGTCAAGACGCTGCTCAAGGCACGCGTCGGCGCGTTCGTCATCGAGGGCGCCAACCCGCGCCACGAGCACGAGTGGCAGGTGTGGCGCGACGTCGACCTCAAGGACAAGATCCTGGTGACCGGTGTCATCAGCCATGCGACCAACGTCGTCGAGCATCCCGAGCTTATTGCCGAGCGCATCGTTCGGCTCGCCAAGCTGATCGGCCGCGAGCAGGTCATCGCCGGCACCGATTGCGGCTTCGCGCAAGGGCCGTTCTACCGCCGCGTCCATCCGGAAATCATGTGGGCGAAGCTCGAAGCGCTGGCCGCCGGCGCGCGGCTGGCCAGCAAAGCCCTGTGGGCGCGACGGACCAAAGCACGGGTTACGCGTCCCGCGGCACGCCGCGCGAGCAAGCGCCGCGTCGGCGTCCGCCGCTAAGCCAGCGCCGCCTCGACCCAACGGCCGGCCGCCAGCAGCCAAGCCGCGCCGCGCGGCGGCCCGATCAGCTGCACGCCGAGCGGCAAGCCCGCCGGTCCCTTGCCGCAAGGCACCGTTAGACACGGCACGTGCAGCAGCGTCCACACCCGGTTGAACACCGGGTCGCCAGTCGATTCGATGCCCTCCGGCGCCTCGCCGGGCGCCGGCAGGGTCAGCCAGAAATCGCAGTCGCCGAACGCCTCGGCGGTGACGCGGCGCGCCGCGTCGAACACGCCCCGTGCGGCGTTGTAATCCGCGAACGTGATCGCCATGCCGTCGGCAACGTTGCGTGCGAAAGCCGGGCTGAGGCGGTCGCGGCGATTGAACCATTCATAGGCATAGGCGCGCGCCGTCTCGTAGCCGGTGACGACCCGCGAACGCTCATGCGCGGTCTTGAGCGCCGGATCGATCGCGACGTCGCGTACACCGGCGCCGGCTTTGGCAAGGCGCCGCGCGGCGTCTTCGAATGCCGCTTGCGCCGGCGTCGTCGCTTTATCCCATTCGATCCCACGTACCAAACCGATGCGCGGCGCCTTGTCGAGCGTCTTGTCGTAGGAGTCCATCGGCGCGCCCGTGAAAGCGGCAAGCACCGGCGGAATGTCGGCGACCGTGCGCACGAAGATGCCGATGGTATCGGCCGATTCGGAGAGCAGCTTCGCCCCGGCCCGATTGATCGCGCCATAGCTCGGCTTGAAGCCGACGACGCCACAGAACGCCGCCGGGCGGATCACCGAGCCAAGCGTCTGGGTGCCGAGCGCGACCGGCACCATTCCGGCCGCCACCGCCGCGGCCGAGCCCGACGACGAACCGCCGGGCGTATGCGCCGGATCGTGCGGGTTGCGCGTCTTGCCGGGATGCGTCATGGCGAATTCGGTGGTGACGGTCTTGCCGAGCGCCACTGCGCCCGCGGCGCGCAGCAACGCGACGCAAGCGGCGTCAGCCGCCGGCCGATGATCGGCATAAATCGGCGAGCCGTAAGACGTCGGCATATCGGCGGTATCGAAGATATCCTTGATGCCAACGGCGACGCCGTGCAGTGGGCCCTTGGCGTGCGCTTGATCGCGACGGCGTGCTTCGGCCAAAGCGCGCTCGGCATCGACATAAGTCCAGGCGCCGACGGCAGATTCACGCTCGGCGATGCGCTCGAGGCGGGTGCGGGTTTCGGATTCGGCAGTCGCTTGGCCGGCGGCAACACGCTTCAGAATGTCACGAACACCAAGCATGGCGGCGGCTTCTATCGTTGCGGTGGCGCAGTATCCCTGCGTCATGCGCCGCCGCGCAAGACGAAGCTGCGCCGCACGCCTATGCGCGGATCGAGGATCGGCGGGGGTCGAGAGGCCGAGGGGTTATTTCGCGCCCGCCGTTTGCGTCGTCGGCGTCAGGCGTACGACATGGCCGTTTTCGACCACGCCGTAAACCACATCGTCGGCAGCGACGGCTTCGTGGTTCGCCGGATTGAACGGATGGTTGTAGATCTGCACCACGCCCTCGATCTTGTCGTGCAGGTCGTCGAGCGCCGCCCGGACCTTGCGACCGTCGACGGTACCGGCCTGGCGAATCGCGGCCGCCAGCAGATAGAGCGAATCGTAGCCTTGCGCGGCTGACGGCGGCGACTCCATGCGCGTGACCTTGTAGGCGGCATGGAACGCCTGGATGAAGGCGGCGCGCTTCGGCGCATCGCCCTGCCCGATGAACGTTTGCGGCATGACGGTACCATTGCCGTTGACGCCGGCCGCGTCGATGAAATTCGACATCGACAGTGTCCAGCTGCCGATCACCGGCACCATCCAGCCGATCTTGGCACGGTCGTTGGCGATCGCGGCGAGCTCCGGGCCGATACCGTATGTCAGCACGACTTCGGCGCCGGCCTGCCGGGCGCGCGTCAACTGTGCCGTCATGTCGGTATCGCCGATATTGAATTTCTCATTCGACACCGGCGTGATCCCCTGCGCCGCGAGCGCCTGGATCAGATCGTGACGGCCGACCTGGCCGTAGGCGGTGGTGTCGGCGAAGATCGAGATCTTCTGATAGTCGCGCGCCTTGACGAGTTCCGCGATCTTCTCGACCTCGAGCGCGGTGCTGCACGAAACACGAAAGACGTAATTCTCGGCATATTCTGGCGGCGCAAATTGGCGCGTGAGCAGACTGCCGGTGGTGACGCTGAGAACGACCGGGATGTGCGCTTCCTCGAAATAGGGAATCGCCGCCAAGGCCACCCCCGTATTGATGTAGCCGACCGTTGCATCGACCAGATGGTGCTCCGTCATCTCTTCGGCAATTTTCGCACCGCGGTCGTTGTTCGCCTGGTCGTCGCGTTTCACCAGGACCAGTGGACGGCCGAGAATTCCGCCGGCTTTGTTGATCTCGTCCGCCGCCAGTTCGACGCCGCGCAGCATGTCGATGCCCATCGGCGCGGAGCCGCCGGTGAACGGCCCGTCGACGCCGATGCGGATCGGATCGGCCGCGTGAGCCGGTACGCCTGCCACCGCAAGAACTCCGAAGACGACACTCAGCGTTTTCCATTGCACGACATGCACTCCCGGCACGCGGTCTAGACCGCGATGTCCAATTTCGGTTTATCCGTCGCGGGTTGGCCCGCGCGGCGGATCGGTAGGTTGATGGTGACGGTGGTGCCCTGCTTGGGAGCGCTGCTGATTTCCAACCGGCCGCCGTGCAGTTCGACCAGAGTCTTGGAAATCGGCAAGCCAAGCCCGGTCCCTTCCTGCGACTGGGCCCGCTCGCGGCCAACCTGGGTGAACGGTTCGAGGGCGCGCGGAATGTCTTCCGGCGCCATGCCGACGCCGTTATCCTTCACGGCGATCCGCAAATCGGTGGGCGTGACCGAAGTCGACACGTCGATCCGGCCGCCCGCCGGCGTGAACTTGACGGCATTGGCGAGGACGTTGAGCACGACCTGACGGATGCGGACCGGGTTCGCGTCGACGACGGGCGCCTGCGCCGCCAAATCCGTGACGATCGCGATCCCGGCGACGTCCGCCTTGCGCGACACGATGGCGATCGCTTCGACGATGGTGCGATTGATATCGACAAGTTCGAGATGGAGCTCGGTTTTGCCGGCGTTGAGCTTGGCGATATCCAGTATGTCGTTGATGATCGCCAGCAGATGTTCGCCGCTGGTGCGCACGATTTCGCCATATTGGCGATAATTCTCAGAAATCGGACCGAGCACCTTGCGCTCGATCATCTCGGAAAAGCCGATGATCGCGTTGAGCGGCGTGCGCAGTTCGTGGCTCATGTTGGCGAGGAATGCGGTCTTGGCTTGGTTAGCCTGCTCGGCCTGTTGCCGCGCGAGGCCGAGCTGCGCTTCGCGCTCCTTCAGCGGCGTGATGTCCGAATATAACAGAACGGTATCGCCTTCTTCGGTGCGCCGCTCGCGCATCAAGATCCAGCGGCCGTCTCGCAATTGGAGAATCGGCTCGCCGATGCCCAAACGGTGCTGATCCATGCGCCACCGCAGGAACTCGCGTTCGTCGGGGTGCTCGTCGGCAAAGGCGCGGTATTTGACCGTCGCCTCGCTCAATTCCTGAAAGGTCTTGCCGGGCACGATGAGGTCTTTGATCGACGCAAAGAACGACCGATAGACGCTGTTCGACAGCACCAGGCGGTCGTCGCTGTCGTAGAGCGCGAATGCCGCCGGCGCACTTTCGAACGCGCTCAGCAGCCGCGCCTCGGCAGTCCGCCGCGCACGGGCCTCGCGATCCACGGCGGCGGCCTCGCGCGCCGCCGCGGTGGCGAGCCACCACGCGATGATGGTCATAGCGAACAGCAGTCCGCCGTCCGTCGCGCAAAAGCTGAGGAATTGCGGCGAGGTGATGGTTGGCTTGCCGATCAGGACGATCCGGGCGGGGAAGCCGTGAATTTCCGCATGGGTCGAATACGCTTTCGCGTGCTTGCTTAAGGCCCTGAGATCGCTCTCCGCGATATCTTGGTCGGACAAGCCGGTGCCGGCGAGAATGGCGCCGTCATGGCGTTCGAGGAGGACGACGTTCCCCTGTTGCCCCCCCGCGCTGGCCGTAAAAATCGGAAAAGTACGCTGGGTCGATGACCGACGCGACGATCCCCTCGAAGTTCCCGTTATTGTCGAGAACCGGGCGGCTCACGGTGAATACGACGTGGTGGTCGACGCGCGAGACCTGAAGGCGATCGAGATAAAGCCCGATGCCGAGCCATTTCTTCTGCTCGGAAAAATACATCCGATCGGAAAAGTTGAGCGACGGCGGCGGGTAGGACAACGTGCTGTTGATGTCGCGGCCATCCGCATCGAGTACGAAGATCGCGTGCACTTCCGGCAGCGCCTTGACATATTTGTCGAGCAGCAACTGCGTGAAGATCGTCGGCTTGTCGAGCGGCAAGCGCGCTTTCAGCTGCTAGGCGATGTCTCGCAGCGACAGATCGACCGCGGCCAGCGCGCGGCCGACGTGTTCCGCCAAGAGTGCCGCTCGGGCGTCGCGGGCATCGCGCTCTCGGCTCGAGAGCACGCCGTAATAATGGCCGAGGATGACGGCGTTGCCGGCGTATACCGCGACCAGAAATAAAATCGTCAGCAGAACGATGCGCCGCGCGAACGGGATCGCTCGGATGTGTCTCAAGCCAGAGATGGCAATCCGTCGCCGTAGCGACATGAGGTTTCCGCTAGCAGCTTAGACGCTTGTATTCCCAGCTACTTTGCGCGGAGCGGGTTAATATTTTAGCCGAAGTTGGTCGGAAAAATTGCAGCCGGACGCGAACATTGCAGTACTGCAATCGCCCCCGTCATTTCGATGCAAAATTCAATAAAACCCGATGCAACGCGTACGTCGGCGAAGCGTCTTGTTCGCGCCGCCGGCTTAGCGCCACATGCCGTGCAGCGCGACGCCGATCAGCGACGCCGCGACGCCGATCATGATCTCGATGAAACGTACGCCGATAGACTGCCGCATTGCGGTTCTCCGCCCCAGAGTTCAATCGAACCAGCGTACCCGGCGAACCTTTCGAAGAAATTAACGCTAATTGAGGACAAATCCCCGGCCTTTGGCGCGGATTTTGGCGCCCGCCGCGCCGCACGACTTAATTATATGTGCAGGCGCTTGAACACCGGCTCGGGGATAGCGCGGATGATTGCCATCACCAACCGCCAGATTGGCCGGATGTAGACCACGTCGCGGCGCCCGCGTTCGGCGGCAAGAACGGCCGCGGCCACCTCGTCCGGTTGCGCCGTCAGCAACGCAGGCGTCGGCATGCCCTCGGTCATCCGCGTCGCCACATAACCCGGCAGGACCGTGATGACGCGCACGCCGGTGCCATGCAGACGGTTGCGCAATCCCGAAAGAAACGCCGTGAAGCCCGCTTTTGCCGAACCGTAGACGTAGTTACGCGCGCGGCCGCGCTCGCCGGCAACCGACGAAATGCCGACGACGACGCCCGTGCCGCGCGCCGCCATGCGGTTCGCAGCCTCGCCCAGAATAGCTGCGGGTCCGATGTAATTGCTGCGCATGACCAGCGACGCGGCATCGGGATCGCGCTCGTTGGCCGTCTGTTCGCCCATGAACCCCACCACCGAGATGACCGTGCCCGGCAGTTCGCCCAGTGCGTCGAGAAAATGCACATGACCGGCGATGTCCAGCGCATCGAATTCAACGGCTCGCGCCGCCGCCCCATGGCGCACTTTGAGATCGACGACATCGGCCGCGAGGCGCTCATGCCGGCGTGCCGCGAGGATCAAATCGCGTCCGGCCTTGGCATAAGCGCGGGCGATGGCGCGCGCGATATCGGAATTCGCGCCGAGGATCAGGACCGCGCTCACAAGCCCAACCTCCGCGATTGCAGCGACGCGAACTTTCTCCCGGGATCGACCGCGTTACGGACGGCGGCGAATTCGTCCAATCCGGCATAGGCGCGGCGGAAATCGGCGGCGGCAACACGCGCGTCCTTGGCCAGGTAGACGCGACCGCCGTGGACCGCGACGACCGCGTCGAGCTCGGTCAGCAGGGCCAGGTTTGCCGGATCCGCGCGGAAATCGAGCGCCAGCGTATAACCCTCCATTGGAAACGACAGCATGCCACGGCCGGGACCGAGAAGCTTCAAAACCGAGAGGAACGAGCCGGCGCCGGCGGCGGCGATCCGGTCCAGCAGCGCGCTCAACCCGGCGCGCGAGGCCGCCTTGGGCAACACGCACTGGTATTGAACGAAGCCACCGCTTCCGTACATCCGGTTCCATTCGTGAATCGCGTCGAGCGGATAGAAGAAGCGATCGTAATCGACGACCGCTGTGCGGGGCCGGCTTGCGCGATAAAAGAGCCGGTTGAACGCGACGACGGTCCAGCGATTGAGCATGATCGCGGGAAGATCGACCGGCATCCGGCGCGTCCGCCGAACCGGCACGACGAGCGGCGCGGTGCGACGTCGCGCCGGAAGTTCGTCGCTGCGCGCATGCTCGCCGCGATAGAGCAGCGCTCGGCCGAGGTCCCGTCCGCGCGCCAAACAGTCGACCCAGGCAACCGTATATGTCCAGTCGCGCGAGGCTTCGAAGAGATCCATGATAGCGTCGAGATCGCGGGCCCGCAGCGTTTCCTGACGCACGTAAGCGGTTTCGATCCGTTGCAGCTTGAGGCGCGCGCCGAGGATGATTCCGGTCAGCCCCATGCCGCCGAGCGTCGCCGCGAACAGCGGCGCATTGTCGTCACGCGAACAACGCACCACGCGCCCGTCGGCCACCGCCAGATCGAGGCTTTCGACATGATCGCCGATGGTGCCGGCTTTGTGATGATTCTTGCCGTGCACGTCGGCCGCCAGCATGCCGCCAAGCGTCACGAACTTGGTGCCAGGCGTGACCGGCGGAAACCAGCCGCGCGGCACCAGACAGTCGAGAATGTCGGCGAGAAGCGCACCGGCGGCGGCCGTGAGCACGCCGCTTGCTTCGTCGAAGGCGATAAACCGGTCGTCGCGGCGCAGATCGAGCGTTGCCGCCGGGTTGAGCGCTGCATCGCCGTAGGCGCGGCCGTTGCCGCGGGCGATCAGACTGGACTCGGCGGCGACCGCGGCGAGCACCTCGGTCTGCGAACCTGCCGCAATGACCCGACAATCCGCGCGCGGATAACGGCCCCAGCCGGCAATCATCATGGCGGGTTTAGATGCTGAAAGCGCCGATGACGAGGATGAGCGCTCCACAAACCAGGCTCTTCGGGTCGGTGGCGGCAAAGACAACTGGATCGTCGTCCATTTCGCCGCGATGCGTCAACAACAGGACGCGGCTGATCCAATAGAACAGCACCAAGCAGATGGCCCCAAGGTACTCGGGCGACCGATAGAGCGCGGCAACCGCAGGACTGTCGATATAGAGCGCGAAGATCATGATCGTGACATAGTCCGTACGCGCGGCCATCGCCTCGAGCATCGGCAAATCGCGTTGGATGTAGCCCCTGCCCTTGGGATCGCCGGCGTCCTTGGCGATGCGGTCGGTAATTTCCGTGCAACGCTTGACCAGGGCGAGGCACAGGAAGAAGAACACTGAAAAGGCGACGAACAATGGCGACAGCGGCACGGCGACCGCCACCGCGCCGCCGGCGAGCCGCATGCCGTAAAGGCAGGCCAGCGTCACTACGTCGACCATCACCTTGCGCTTCAGGACGAGTGAATAGCCCATGGTGAGAACGTAATAGCCGGCGAGCTGCGCGAGAAAGTCGTGCGGCAACGGCCACGCGAGCGCCACCGCCGACGCCAGAAGCATCGGCGCCAGCGTCAGCGCATGGCCGAGCGGCACACGGCCCGACGCCAGCGGCCGATCGCGTTTGCGCAGATGCGCGCGATCGCAGGCAAGGTCGAGCAGATCGTTGGCGATATAAGCGCTGGAGGCACACAAGCTGAAGCTGAGAAACGCCAGCACAAGCGCCAGCGCCGTCGTCGGCATAAATCGATGCGTCGTCGCCGCGGGCACGAAGATCAGCAGGTTTTTGAGCCACTGATGGACGCGCGGGGCGCGAAGATAATCAGACCATTGCCGGCTTGCCGGATCGACCATCCGGGCATCCGGAAAGCGCGCGACGACTCGGCGATGTAGGTGCGCGCCGGCACCCGCGAGCCAGACACCGCGTGCCTTCTCCCAGACGGGAAAATCGACCGGGCGTTACCGACATAGTCGAAGCCGCCAACGCCGAAGGCGTCGCAAAGCACCTGCGCCTTGGCCGCGCTCGCAAGGTTCGTCGTGCCGTCCGATGCGAAGACGCCGGCGAAAAGGCCGAGCGCGTCCGCGACCGCTTCGACGAGCCGGCGATCCGCTGCCGATGCCGATGCCAGATAGATGGCCCGACCTTTGGCATGCTCCACGCGAATAAAGGCGAGCAACTCGGGATTGAACGGCAACGTCGCGCATTCGAGATCGACTTGACCGGCAAGCGCCGCCTTGGCCGCGGCGATGCCGTGCAACAACGCCGTAAGCGTATCCAGCGCGCGGACCGGCCGCGCCGCCAACAGACCGAAAAACGACTGCGCGAGCAGGTCCGTCTTGACCAGCGTGCCGTCGAGATCGGCCACCAGCGGCGGCGTCGGAGATGCGCGTCGGACCGCGACGGACTGTTGCATCCGCCATCCAGGATTCTGTCGCCGGTTGGGCCGGCCGGATGCCCATTGTGGCGGCGCCGGCTTTACCATTCGCTAGTGCATGCCGCAGTTCGCCCAAGGCGGAGGAAAATCGCTGAATTTCCTCGTAATTCCCTGGGGGCCGACGAGGGATGAGATCGCCGCAGCCAGCGTAAAATAAAGGATGACACACGCATCCACGGCCGAGGCCGCCTCGTTGAGCTGCCGCTGCGATTGCGACGAGCCCGGCCTCGATGAATTGCTCGCCGACGAGATCATGGACCCCGTCACGCGCAGCGCACACCTCGATCGCGAGCGCCTTCGCCAGCAACTGTCCGAGGTCGCCTTACGGATCTACATCAAGACGACCGCATAGACGGAATAGGCCTGCCTGGACCGGGTATCGGCAGCGCGAAGGACCCCGGAACCACTTGGCCAGTCCGACGTTTGAGCCTGGCGACGCGCGGCTTCTGTCGGATTGATTAGAGACCGCACAGCCGATATTTTGCACTCCACAGTGCAGCCAAACCCGCCGAGCCATGGAGGATCGATCTGATGAACCGACCCGTTGCGACTGTACCCGGACGCTTTCGCGCCAACGCCGCCCGATGCCGGCGTCTTGCCGTCGGTCTGGCCGTGGCGGCCTTGATCGCCTTGCCGGGCGCAAGCCGTGCGCAATCCGGCGCCGGCGCCTTCATGGCCAAACTGGGCGACCAAGTGATTCAGCTCATCGGCAATCAGCAAGCGCCGGTTGCGGATCGGAAACAGAAATTTGCGACCCTGATGAATCAGTCGTTCGACGTGGACGGCATTTCGCGCTTCGTACTCGGTCGTTATTACCGGACGGCAAGCGACAGCGAGCGTCAACAGTTCGAACAGGTGTTCGACAAATACATGATCGACGTCTATTGGGGACACTTCAACCAGTACACCGGACAACGGTTCGTCGTAACCAAGAAGACGCCAGAAGGCACCGACACAACGCTGGTCTACAGCCAGATCATCCAGCCCGGCGGGCAAAAGCCGGTCAACGTCGTCTGGCGCGTCGTCAACAACGGCGGCAAATACCAGATCTCCGACGTCAGTATCGAAGGCGTGAGCGAGCTCGTGAGCTATCGCGACGAGTTCTCGTCGGCGATTTCGCAAAACGGCGGCAGCGTCTCGGCGCTGATCAATCAACTCAAGCAGAAAGACCAACAGCTCGGCGGGTAGTAGCCACGCCAGAAGAAGTGGCGGCACGACTACCGACGCATCCAAAAAAGGTGGAAGTAGTTGGCGATGGACTCACAGAGCTGGGTCAAGCTCTGGTTGTTAACGTGCCGCTTCTAGGTGTTTAGCCCCAGGGAGTGTGGAAGCGGATTTAGCCTGAAGCAAATTGGGTCGGTCGTCCAGACTTTGCAGATGTGTTGGTAATGGCCGGCAGTCACGGCCACTAACTGGCCGTGTTTACAGAGCTGGCTCGGTTTGTTTGAACAGTTTTCCGGGTTTTATAAATGGAGCCTCTGCCGGGTTTAGGCTGCCGCGAGATGCGACAGCCGGTTGAAGTACGCCCGATCCGGCGTCTGCCGGTCAAGG
>JBOHLR010000044.1:0-15307 GCA_050729555.1 Allostellaceae bacterium | reverse complement strand
AGACTCGTCCGACGCACAAGAATTGGTGACGGTTTCATCGAACCGTCATGCGCACGCAACAATCCGGCAGCTTTCGGCGCGTAGAGAGGCAGGGTTGCGAACCATTACCGAGGATTCATGCTCGACATCGTGCAACTCGGCCCCGCCGAAACGCGGGAGGTCATCGATCCGGTGTTGCTGACCATGCTGGCGGTCAATCGCCCGGG
This sequence comes from Allostellaceae bacterium, assembly GCA_050729555.1. Classification (GTDB taxonomy): domain Bacteria; phylum Pseudomonadota; class Alphaproteobacteria; order ATCC43930; family CGMCC-115725; genus REEB95. The sequence goes on along the minus strand of JBOHLR010000044.1, from coordinate 15,101 downwards.
CCCAGCGACCATCCGCACCGCGACCAACGGCAAGACGCAGACCGTGGCGGTGGATGACGAACGCATCGCCCGCATCTTCCGCGCCGCCCTCGACGAGATGCAGATGACGCGGCGAACCGACCGCTTGGTCGACATCGTCGTCGCGGTGCCGGAACCGGCCTGACCGGCTAGTAAGCGGCGGCCTCGGCAAGGAGCTCGAGCGCCCGCCGCGTCGCCGCCGCACGCACCGCCGTGCGGTCGCCGGCGAAAATATATCGTTCGACGCGCGGCTCGCGTCCGCGGCTCGCCACCGCGAACCACACCAGACCGACCGGCTTCTCCGCGCTGCCGCCGCCCGGACCGGCGATCCCGGTCACCGCCACCGTTAGATCAACTTTCGATTTTGCCAGTACGCCTAGCGCCATCGCCGCGGCGGTTTCGCTGCTGACGGCGCCGTGCGTGACAAGGATCGGCACTGGCACGCCGAGCAGTTCGGCCTTGGCGCGGTCGGAATAGGTGACGAAGCCACGCTCGACCACGTCGGACGAGCCCGGAATGTCGGTGAGCGCCGCGGCAACCAATCCGCCGGTGCAGGATTCGGCAATACCGAGCAGCCAGTGCCGCGCACGACACGCATCGAGGACGCGTGCGGCCAACACGCCGAGGCTGTCAGCGGGCAAGTAGATGACTCCCGATCATGTAGACAATCATGGCGTAGATCGCTGCGCCGGTGTCGTCGAGCATGATGGCCCAGCCGCCCGGAAGATTGCGCTCGAGCCAGCGGATCGGAAACGGCTTGGCGACATCAAAGAAACGGAACAGCAGAAATCCGGCGAGATAGGGCAGGGGTGCAAGCGGCACCACGACCAGCGTCAGACACTGGCCGGCGACTTCGTCGATCACGGCTTCGTCCGGATCCTTGACGTCGATCGCGTGCGCGTAGACGTCCGTCGCGCGAATGCCGATGGCCAGGACCAGCGCGGCTACGACGACGAGGAGCAAGGGTCCGCCGAGCCAGACGGCGAGAGCGGCCAATGGCAACGCCGCCAACGAGCCCCAGGTGCCGCGCGCAAATGGCGCCAAACCGCAGCCGAACCAGGTCGAAAGCCAAGTGGCCGGATGCGAAAAAGGCAGCGACCGCGGCGGCATCGCGATCAGAGCGGCAAGCGCAATGTCGCCACCGCCTGCGCCGCGATGCCTTCGCCGCGGCCGGTAAAGCCGAGGCGCTCGGTGGTTGTTGCCTTGACGCTGACGCGCGTCGCATCGAGCGCGAGGATTTCGGCGATGCGTGCGACCATGGAAGCGCGGTGCGGCCCGACTTTCGGACTCTCGCAGATCAGCGTGACGTCGACATGCGCGATGCTGCCGCCGGCCTTGGTGACGAGATCCGCCGCATGGCGCAGGAAGCGATGCGACGGTGCGCCGCGCCATTGCGGATCGCTCGGCGGGAAATGAACGCCGATGTCGCCGGCGCCGAGCGCGCCGAGAACGGCATCGGTCAGCGCATGCAAGCCGCAATCGGCGTCGCTGTGCCCGACAAGACCATGATCGTGCGGCACTTTGATTCCACACAACCAGACATGATCGCCCGGACCGAAGGCGTGCACGTCGAACCCCTGACCGGTTCGCACGTCGCCGAGATGCGCCGCGGCCCAGCGTTCGGCGCGCGCGAGGTCTTCTTGCGTTGTCACCTTGATATTGTCTTCGCCACCGGCGACCAGCCGCACGGCGAGACCGGCGCGCTCGGCCACCGCGGCGTCGTCGGACAAGTCCATGCCTTTGGCGGCGCGATGCGCGGCGAGGATGTCGCGATAGCGGAAACCTTGCGGCGTCTGCGCGCGCCAGAGCTGGGCACGATCGACGGTCTCGAGCACGCGCCCGTCATGCGCGCGTTTCACGGTATCGGCAAGCTTGAGCGCCGGCACGGCGGCGGGCGCGTCGGTCAACGCGGCGAGCACGCGATCGACCGTGCCGGCATCGACAAAGGGCCGCGCGCCGTCGTGAATCAACACCTGCGCGGGGGCCAGCTCAGCGAGACTTTCAAGGCCAAGCCGCACCGAATCCTGCCGCGCTGCGCCGCCGGCAACCGGCGGCAGCAAATCGAGCCCGGCGCTGGCGCGGGCGTAATGGTCGGTGTCGTCCGGATTGTAGACCACGCGCACATGGTCGATTCCCGGATGCGCGGCGAACGTCGTCAGCGAGTGACGCAGCAGCGGTTGTCCCGCGGCGGACAGATATTGCTTGGGAAGGTCGGCGCCGAGGCGCGTACCGCGACCGGCCGCGACCACCAGCGCGATGCAGGACGGCATGGCGGCGCGACCCTAGACCACGGCCCCGTGCTTGCCAAGGTGGCCAGCCTCCATGATGCGTGATGCGCGAAATCGGCGCGGCGAGATCCAGCATACGCGCGGTCGCGATAATCGACGGCGCGCGTTCCGCGTGCCGGAACAAAATTGAAATCGCGCCGCGGCCGGTGGCATGACCAGCGACGCGATTCTTATTGCATCGCACAAACGTCGGGTATTATATGCCTAATTCTTGCGCATAACGGTAGTTTGCTTAGAAAATGAGCAGAAGCCTTGAGCCCATTGAGATCGGCCCGGTCCAGATCGCCGATCCGGTGTTTCTCGCGCCCATGTCGGGCGTGAGCGACCTGCCGTTTCGTCGGCTGGTGAAAGGCTTCGGCGCCGGCCTGGTGGTTTCGGAAATGATCGCCAGCGAGGCGATGATTCGCGAAACCCGGCGGTCGCTGGTGATGGCGCAAAGCGAATCCGACGAGCAACCGATGGCGGTGCAGCTCGCCGGCTGCGAGCCGCCGGTGATGGCCGAAGCGGCCAAGCTCAATGCCGATCGCGGCGCCCGCATCATCGACATCAATTTCGGCTGTCCGGTGAAGAAGGTCGTCAACGGCCATGCCGGTTCGGCGCTGATGCGCGACGAGCTGCATGCGGCGCGCATCCTCGAAGCGACGGTGAAGGCGGTCGATCTGCCGGTGACGCTCAAGATGCGCACCGGTTGGGACGACCGCAACCGTAACGCGCCCGCGCTCGCGTGCATCGCCGAGCAATCGGGCATTCGCATGATCACGGTGCATGGCCGCACGCGCTGTCAATTCTACGACGGCAAGGCGGACTGGAGCTTCATCCGTACGGTGAAAGAGGCCGTGCGCATTCCGGTGATCGTCAATGGCGATGTCAACACGCTCGACGAAGCGCGCACGGCGCTGGCGCAATCGGGGGCGGACGGCGTCATGGTCGGCCGCGGGGCCTATGGCCGGCCGTGGTTCGTGCGGCAGGTGATTCGTTTCCTGAAGACCGGCGAGCGGCTGCCCGACCCGACGATGGCCGAGCAGCGCGATATCGTGCTGCGCCATTACGACGACATGCTGACGCATTACGGCGCCGACACCGGCGCGCGCATGGCGCGCAAGCATATCGGCTGGTATTCGAAGGGGCTGCCCGGCTCGGCCGAGTTCCGCGCCGCGGTCAATCAGATCGCCGATCCGGCCAAGGTCAAGGCGATGATCGCCGAATTCTTCGCGCCGCTGATCGCGCGGCTGGCGGCCTAGATGGCGCTGCGCAGCCTGGCCGGCAAGCTTGGCGCTGCGCCGCCCGATCCATCGCAGGTACTCGCGGCCTTACCGGAGCCGCTGCTGGTGGTCGACGCCGACGATCGCATCTGCTTTGTCAACGCCGCTGCCGAGCAGCTGTTCGATACCGGCGCGGCGACGCTGGTGGGCGCCAATCTCGGAACGATGCTGCCGCAAGACGGGCCGCTGTTCGCGTTGATCGCTGGCGTGCGCGAAACCGGCCACAGCGTCTCGGAATACGGCGTCACGCTCGAAACACCGCGGCTGCCGGCGCGCTTCGTCGACATCCAGGCGGCGCCGTTGTCGGAAGCGCATGACCGCGTGCTGCTGACATTCCAGGAGCGCTCGATCGCCAACAAGATCGACCGCCAGCTGACGCATCGCAACGCCGCGCGCTCAGTGACGGCGATGGCGTCGATGCTGGCGCACGAAGTGAAGAATCCGCTGTCGGGCATCCGCGGCGCCGCGCAGCTGCTCGAGCAGAACGTCAACGCCGCCGATCGCGAGCTGACGCGGCTCATCTGCGACGAAACCGACCGGATCTGCGCGCTCGTCGACCGCATGGACGTGTTCTCCGACAGCGGGCCGCTCGAGCGCACCGCCGTGAACATCCACGAGGTGATGGGCCGCGTGCGCAAGGCGGCGCAATCCGGCTTCGCGCGGCACGTCCAGATCACCGAGATCTACGACCCGTCGCTGCCGCTCGTGCACGGCAACCGCGACCTGTTGATCCAGGTGTTCATGAATCTGGTGAAGAACGCCGCCGAAGCCGTGCCTGAAAAGGGCGGCGAGATCGAGCTCCGGACCGCCTATCAGCACGGCGTGCGGCTCGCGGTCGCCGGTTCGGATAGCCGCGTGCATTTGCCCTTGGTCGTGTCGATCACCGACAACGGCGCCGGCATTCCCGACGATCTGCGGTCGCATTTGTTCGACCCGTTCGTTTCGACCAAGCACAACGGCAGCGGTCTCGGCTTGGCGCTGGTCGCGAAGGTGATCGGCGACCACGGCGGCGTGATCGAATTCGACAGCGAGCCCCGTCGCACCGTCTTCCGCGTCTATCTGCCGGTGTCGCGCGACGCGCCGAACGGGGCCGCGCCATGAACAATCCGTCGACCATCCTGGTCGCTGACGACGATCGCGCCATCCGCACGGTGCTGAGTCAGGCGCTCGGGCGCCTCGGCCATATTGTGCGCACCACCAGCAACGCGGCGACGCTGTGGCGCTGGGTCTCGGACGGCGAGGGCGATCTCGTCATCACCGACGTGGTCATGCCGGACGACAACGGGCTCGACATGGTGCCGCGCATCAAGAAGCTGCGGCCGGAGCTGCGCATTATCGTCATGAGCGCGCAGAACACGCTGCTGACGGCGGTCAAGGCGACCGAGCGCGGCGCGTTCGAATATTTGCCCAAGCCGTTCGATCTGCGCGAACTGGTCGCGCTGGTCGAACGCGCGCTGACGACGCCGCATAACGGCACGCCGGCGGCGCCCGCGAACGGCGAAGAGGACGAACAGCTGCCGGTCATCGGCCGCTCGCCGGCGATGCAGGAAATCTATCGCGTGCTGGCGCGGCTGATGGGCACGGATCTGACCGTGATGATCACCGGCGAAAGCGGCACCGGTAAGGAATTGGTTGCACGCGCGTTGCACGACTATGGCAAGCGGCGCAACGGTCCGTTCGTCGCGATCAACATGGCGGCGATACCGCGCGAGCTGATCGAGAGCGAGCTCTTCGGTCACGAGAAGGGGTCGTTCACCGGGGCGACGACGCGCGGTGTCGGCCGCTTCGAGCAGGCGCAAGGCGGCACCCTGTTCCTCGACGAGATCGGTGACATGCCGCTTGAGGCGCAGACCAGGCTGCTGCGCGTCTTGCAACAGGGCGAATACACCAGCGTCGGCGGCCGCACGCCGGCTCGCGCCGACGTACGCATCATCGCGGCGACGCATCGCGACCTGCGCCAGTCGATCCGCCAAGGCCTGTTCCGGGAAGACCTGTTCTATCGCCTGAACGTCGTGCCGATGCGGCTGCCGCCGCTGCGCGAGCGCACCGAGGACATTCCAGCGCTCGTTCGGCATTTCTTCCAGATCGCACACAACGAGGGACTGCCGCTCAAGACGCTGGATCAGCCGGCGATGGAGCGGCTCAAATCCTATCGCTGGCCCGGCAACGTGCGCGAACTCGAAAATTTGGTGCGCCGCGTCGCCGCGCTTTACTCGCAGGAAGTTATCGGCCTCGACGCGATCGAAGCCGAGTTGGCGGAAGCGGCGCCGCCGCCGGCGAATGCCGCGCCCGAAGCGGTGGCCAACGAAGGCCTCAGTGTCGCCGCCGAGCGCCATCTGCGCGACTATTTCAACGCCCACAAGGGCAACCTGCCGCCCGCCGGGCTCTATGATCGCGTGCTGCGCGAGATCGAACGGCCGCTCATCCAGCTCACGCTCGGCGCGACCCGGGGCAATCAGTTGCGGGCGGCACAGCTCCTCGGCCTCAACCGGAACACCCTACGGAAGAAGATCCGCGAGCTTGAAATCGACGTTGGCCGCGGCGGCAAATAGGGCCTGGTAGCCTTCGGCCGGTCGGAAAAGCCGCGTCCGGCGCCGTCGCTCATAAAAATAATGGCGCGTTATTAAGGGGTTGGAGTAGGGTGTTGCCCAGAAGCAACGCCGTGGCCGGGATGCAACGCTGGCCGACGTTGCCGGGGCGGGCTACCGGGGCGGATGAGCGTTTCACGCGAATTGGTGTTGTGGGCGCGCCGGGTGCGTCTGGCGCGCAAGCTTGCCGTGGCGCTCGCGGTTGCCGCGGTCCTTTCCGCCATAGCGACCTTCGCGGCGATGCGCGGCATTCCGCCGTTCGATTCGCAGCCGCATCTCGACCAACTCATCCTCATCGTCAATCTGGTGCTGGTGCTGCCGCTGGTCGCGGTGGTGGCGTGGCGTCTCGTGCAACTCTGGGCCGAACGCCGCCGTGGTCTCGCCGGCTCGCGGCTGCACATCCGTCTCGTCGTGCTGTTCAGCCTCGTGGCGGTGATTCCGACCATCATCGTCGCGGTCTTCTCGTACTTATTGTTCAGCTTCGGCGTGCAGGCGTGGTTCAGCGAGCGCGTGCGGACTGCGCTCCAGGAATCGCTGGTCGTCGCCGAAGCCTATCTGCACGAGCACCAGCAGGCGATCCGCGCCGACGTCGTCAGCATGGCAAACGACCTCAATCGCGAGGCGGCGTTCCTCAGCATCAATCCCGACCGCCTCAACCAAGTGGTCAATGCCCAGGCGGCGCTGCGCTCACTCAACGAAGCGGTGGTCTTCGACGGTGGTGGTCACGTCCTGGCGCACACGGCTTTGAGCTTCTCTCTCGAGCTGCAGCCGATTCCGGTTTGGGCGTTGCGTCAGGCGCGGTCCGGCGAAGTCGCGGTGTTGACGAGCGATAACGACGATCGGGTGCGGGCACTCATCCGGCTCAATCGCTTCGGCGACGTCTATCTTTTTGTCGGGCGCTACATCGATCCGGCGGTGCTGGCGCACATGACGCAAACCCAGAGCGCCGTCACGCAATACGAGAAGCTCGAAGGCGAGCGCTCGGAATACCAGATCGCCTTCACCATGGTGTTCTTCGCCGTCGGCATCCTGCTGCTGACCGGCGCGGTGTGGGTTGGGTTGACGTTTGCACAGCGCCTGGCGCGGCCAATGAGCTCGCTCATCGCCGCCGCCGAACGCGTTCGCGGCGGCGATCTCACCGCGCGCGTGCCGATCGGAATGGGCGATGAGGAGTTCGGCACGCTGTTCCGCGCCTTCAATCGCATGACGCATCAGCTCGAAAGCCAGCAGAGCGAGTTGATCGAAGCCAACCGGCAGCTCGATCAGCGCCGCCGGTTCACCGAGGCGGTGCTATCCGGCGTGTCGGCCGGCGTCATCGGACTCGACCAGAATGCACGCATCAACCTGCCGAACCGGTCGGCGTCGGTGCTGCTCGGCGTCGACCTCGATCAGATGATCGGGCAGGACCTCGCGGATTCGGTGCCGGAGATGGCCGGTCTGCTCGACGAGGTCGGTCGCCGGCCCGAGCGCCTGGCGCAGTCGCAGATCCAGTTGATGCGCGACGGTCACATGGTGGCGCTGCTGGTGCGCATCGCCGCCGAGCGCATCGACGGCGAGATCAAGGGCTATGTCGTGACCTTCGACGACGTCACCAGCCTGATCGCGGCGCAGCGCAAGGCCGCGTGGTCGGACGTCGCGCGCCGCATTGCGCACGAAATCAAGAATCCGCTGACGCCGATCCAGCTGTCCGCCGAGCGCTTGAAGCGCAAATACGCCGGCGAAATCCGTACCGATCCCGACACCTTCGCGATCTGCACCGACACGATCATCCGTCATGTCGGCGATATCGGCCGCATGGTCGATGAATTCTCGTCGTTCGCGCGCATGCCGGCGCCGGTGCTGCGCGACGAAGATCTAACCGAACTTGTCCGCCGCGCCGCCTTCCTCCAGCGCACCGCCAGCCCCGAAATCCGCTTCGATCTCGACGTGCCGTCAACGCCGACGCGGCTGTCGTGCGATGGCCGTCAGGTCAGTCAGGCGCTGGTCAACATCCTCAAGAACGCCAGCGAGGCGATCCAGGCGCGCGGCGCCGGCACTGCGGCTGGCCACGTCCGCATCCGGATGACCGATACCGACGGCAACGTCACCGTTGCGGTCGAAGACAACGGCGTCGGCCTGCCGCACAAGGAACGCGATCGGTTGACCGAGCCGTACGTCACGACGCGTGCCGGCGGCACGGGCCTCGGCCTGGCGATCGTCAAGAAAATCATGGAAGACCACGGCGGCGAGCTACGACTCGAAGACTGCAGTGGCGGTGGCGCGCGCGTGACGTTGCTGTTCGTGCGCGGCGATGCACGCCTCGCCGACGTCGGTGAAACCGAGCGCGTCAAACGGGAGGGCACCCATGGCGCATGAGATTCTGGTCGTCGATGACGAAGCCGACATCCGGGCGCTGATCTGCGGCGTTCTCAGCGACGAGGGTTACGAGACGCGCGCGGCCGCCACCAGCACCGAGGCGCTGGCGGCGATCCGCACGCGGCGGCCGACGCTGGTGGTGCTCGACATCTGGCTCCAGGGTAGCGAGCTCGACGGCATCGAGATTCTCAAAGTGGTCAAGCGTGAATGGTCGAATTTGCCGGTGGTGATGATCTCGGGCCACGGCACGATCGAGACCGCCGTCGCGGCGATCAAGGTCGGCGCCTACGATTTCATCGAGAAGCCGTTCAAAGCGGATCGGCTGCTGCACATCGTCGACCGCGCCATCGAAGCCAGCCAGCTGCGGCGCGAGAACGAGGCCTTGAAGCAACGGGCCGGCACCGACGAGGAGCTGGTCGGCCGGTCGCAACAAATCGCGCAGCTGCGGCACCAGATCGAGCGCGTCGCCGCCACCAACAGCCGCGTGCTGATCACGGGCGTGCCGGGCACCGGTAAGGACATCGTGGCGCGCCTGCTGCACGCCCGGTCCAAGCGCACGCGCGGGCCGTTCGTCACGCTGAGCTGCGCGACGATGCGGCCCGAGCGCTTCGAGAGCGAGTTGTTCGGGGCCGAGCCGGGTGCCGACGGTGATGGCAGCCCGCGCAAGGTCGGCACCTTCGAAGAGGCGCACGGCGGCACGCTGTTTCTCGACGAGATCGCCGACATGCCGCTTGAAACGCAGGGCAAGATCGTCCGCGCTCTGCAAGAGCAGACGTTCGAGCGCGTCGGCGGCGGTCGGGTCAAGGTCGACGTGCGCGTCATCGCCTCGACCAACCGCGACTTGCAGAGCGAAATCGCCACCGGCCGTTTTCGCGAGGATCTCTATTACCGCCTCGCGGTGGTGCCGCTGGCGGTGCCGCCGCTGCGCGAACGCGCCGAAGACATACCTGAGCTGGCACGGCATCTGATGGTGCGCGCCGCCGAGGCGGCGCGGGTGTCGCCGCGTGCGTTCGGCGAGGACGCCATGGCGGCGCTCCAATCCTATGAATGGCCGGGCAACGTGCGCCAGCTGCGCAACGTCATCGATTGGGTGCTGATCATGACGCCGGGCGACGCGCGCGAGTTGATCCGCGCCGACAATCTGCCGCCCGAAATCACGACGGTCGCGCCGGCGGTGGTCAAATGGGACAAAGGCGGCGAGCTCATGGGCTTGCCGTTGCGCGACGCGCGCGAGATGTTCGAACGCGAGTATCTCATGGCCCAGGTCACGCGTTTCGGCGGCAACATATCGCGCACCGCTGCGTTCGTCGGCATGGAGCGGTCGGCGCTGCACCGCAAGCTCAAGTCGCTCGGCGTCGGCGGCAATGGCGCCAGCAGCGGCAACGGCAACGGCGCCGGTGCCAATGGCGAACGGCTGCACAATCTCGACGCCTGAACTCATCTCTCCGGAATCCAAATATGTCGCGTATTGCCTATGTGAACGGCCGCTATGTTCCGCACCGGCAAGCCTGCGTCCATATCGAGGATCGCGGCTTCCAATTCGCCGATGGTGTTTACGAGGTCATCGCGGTGCGCGGCGGCGGTTTCGTCGACGAGACGCCGCATCTCACGCGGTTGCATCGCTCGCTCGCGGAGCTACGCATTGCGCCGCCGATGTCGGACGCGGCACTGAAAGCGGTGATGCGCGAAACCATACGGCGCAATCGCGTCGTCGACGGCATCATCTATCTCCAGATCACCCGCGGCGCGGCGCCACGCGAGTTTTCGTTTCCGGCCTGCGCGCGGCCGAGCCTGATCATGACCGCACGGGCGCAGCGGCCGCTCGACCCTAAGATCATCGAACGCGGCGTCCGGGTCGTCACCGTGCCGGATATCCGCTGGGCGCGGCCCGACATCAAGTCGGTGGCGCTGCTGCCGAACGCGCTCGGCAAGCAACAGGCGCGCGAAGCCGGTGCGTACGAGGCGTGGCAGGTCGATCGCGACGACAACGTCACCGAAGGCACGTCGAGCAACGCCTGGATCGTCACCGCGAAGAACGAAATCGTCACGCGTCAGGCGGATCACGCGATCCTCAACGGCGTTACGCGTCTGGGCGTGGTCAAGGTCGTGGCGGAAGCGGGACTGAAATTGGTCGAACGGCCGTTCAGCGTCGCCGAAGCCAAGGCGGCGCGCGAAGCGTTCCTCACCAGCACGACCAATTTCGTCGTGCCGATCGTGCGCATCGATGACGCGACGGTGGGTGAGGGGAAGCCGGGCGAATTCGTTTGTCGCCTGCGCGCGCTCTATAGCGATTTCGCGCTGGCGGGCGTAACGCGGTGACGGCGAAGCCGCGCGCGATCCTGTTCGACTGGGACAACACCCTGGTCGATACCTGGGAAACCATCCATGAGGCGCTGGTCGGCACGCTCGAGCGCATGGGGCATGCGCCGTGGACCCTTGCCGAAACGAAGTCGCGCGTCGCGCGCAGCTTGAAGCACAGCTTTCCCAATCTTTTCGGCGCGCGCTGGGAAGAGGCGCGGCAGATTTATCTCGACAATTACGCGGCCATCCACCTCGAACACCTGGCGGCGCTACCCGGCGCCGCCTCGATGCTCGGAACGTTGCACGGCGCGGGCTATTATCTCGCGGTCGTCAGCAACAAGACGGGCGCGTCGTTGCGCACCGAGGCCGCCCATATCGGCTGGGACCGCTATTTTCGTCGACTCGTGGGTGCTGGCGATGCGGCTGCCGACAAGCCCGATCCCGCCGCGTTTGCGACCGCCCTCGAGGGCAGCGGCATCGCGGCCGGCCGCGAGGTCTGGTATGTCGGCGATACGGCGCTCGACATGCAGAGCGCGCATCGCGCCGGCCTGACCGGCGTGCTGCTGGGCGCGCCGCATTCGCCGCCGGCGGAACTGGCTAAGTTCCCGCCCGATATGCGATTTCCGGATTGTGGCAGCTTTGTCGAGTATCTCAGCGCCATGTGAATTCCCAATACGGTTGGGGTCTGTTATCAATGGGATGAGCACGAACGGCCGCCCGGCGCCCAAGCCACACGGCGAATGTCGTCAATCGGCTCCGACAGAAATGAAAGAAGGGGTAGCCCCATGTCGTCGGAAAAATCACAAAATGTTCAGGACGTCTTTCTCAACAATGTACGCAAGAACAAAACACCGGTGACGGTGTTCCTGGTCAACGGCGTCAAGCTGCAAGGCATCATCACCTGGTTCGACAATTTCTGCGTGCTGCTGCGGCGCGACGCGCATTCGCAGCTGGTCTACAAGCACGCGATTTCGACCGTGATGCCGGCGCAGCCGATCCAGCTGTTCGAACCTGACAAAGAGACGGAAGAAGCCTGACGCGCAGCATGGCGTCGGAGAGCACGCGCCCTAATTCGGTCGGTCGGTGTCTGGTGATCCATCCGGTGCTGCGGCGCGGCCGCGGCGCCGGCGAGGGCGCACGCACGCGCGGCGGTCGCACGCCCGAAGCGCGCCTCGAAGAGGCCGTCGGGTTGGCCAAGGCGATCGCGCTCGAGGTCGTCGTGGCCGATGTCGCCCGGGTCGCCGCATGGAGTCCGGCGGCGCTGCTGGGCAAGGGCGCGGTCGAAGCTTTCGGCGCCACGATTGCCGACTATGCGATCGACGTCGTCGTCATCGACGCGCCGGTGACGCCGGTGCAACAGCGCAATCTCGAGCGCGCCTGGAAATGCAAGGTGATCGACCGCACGGGTTTGATCCTCGAAATCTTCGGCGAGCGTGCGCGCACGCGAGAAGGCCGCCTTCAAGTCGAACTCGCTGCGCTGACGTACCAGCGCTCGCGGCTGGTGCGGTCGTGGACGCACCTCGAGCGCCAGCGCGGCGGTTTTGGCTTCCTCGGCGGCCCCGGCGAAAGTCAGCTCGAAATCGACCGCCGGTTGATCACCGACCGCATCACCGTGCTCAAGAAGGAACTCGAAGGCGTCAAGCGGACGCGCCAGATCCATCGCGGCGCGCGGAAGCGCGTGCCGTATCCGGTCGTGGCGCTGGTTGGCTACACCAATGCCGGCAAATCGACGCTGTTCAACCGACTGACCCGCGCGACGGTCTCGTCCGCCGACCGACTCTTCGAGACGCTCGATCCAACCATGCGGTGGCTCGATCTGCCGTCGGGCGATCCGGCGATCCTGTCGGACACGGTGGGCTTCGTCTCCGAGCTGCCGACGACCCTGGTGGCGGCGTTTCGTGCCACGCTCGAAGAAGTGAGCGAAGCCGACCTCATCGTCCACGTGCGCGACGTCCACCATTCCGACACCGACGCGCAACGCGACGACGTGCATCGCGTGCTGGGCGAGATGGGCCTCGGCGAGCGCGTGGAGGACGGGCTGATCGAGGCCCTCAACAAAATCGATCTGCTGTCGCCCGAAGCGCGCAACGCGCTGCTGAACCAGACGCACCGCAACGACGCCGCGGTGCCGGTGTCGGCGCGGACGGGGCAGGGCTGCGACCGGCTGTTGGCGCTGCTCGACGACCGGCTCGACGGCCGTGCGCCGGTGCGGTTTGACATCAAGCTGTCGGACGGCGCGGCGCTCGCGTGGCTTTATCGTCACGGCACCGTCGTCAAGCGCGAGGACGACGAGCGCGAGGCGCACCTCGAAGTACGTTTGAGCCCGGCCGAACTCGGCCGGTTCCACGCTCGCCACGCGGGCGATGAAACACGGAGGCGGCAATGAAAGTGGCGTTTCTCGGCCTTGGGGTGATGGGCTATCCGATGGCGGGCCATCTCGCCAAGAACGGCCATACGGTCGTGGTGTACAACCGGACAGCGTCGCGGGCCGAGGACTGGGTCAAGGAATATGGCGGCAGTCTGCGGCCGACGCCCGCCGATGCGGCGACCGACGCCGAGATCGTGTTCGCCTGTGTCGGCAACGACGACGATCTGCGCGCCGTCGTGACCGGGGCGCAAGGCGCGTTCGCCGGCATGCAGCGCGGCGCGATCTTCGCCGATCACACCACGGCGTCGGCGGAAGTTGCGCGCGAGCTTTATCAACTCGCTAAGGAGCGCGGCATCGGCTTTCTCGATGCACCGGTCTCCGGCGGCCAGGCTGGCGCGCAGAACGGCAAGCTCACCATCATGATCGGCGGCGACGACGCGGTGTTCGCCACGGCGCAGCCGGTGATGACGCATTACGGCCGCGCCGTCACCCTGATGGGGCCGGCGGGGAGCGGTCAGCTCACCAAGATGGTTAACCAGATCGCCATCGCCGGCTTATTGCAGGGCCTGTCCGAGGCGCTCAACTTCGCCGCCCGCGCCGGACTCGACGGCAAGAAGGTAGTCGAAACCATCTCCAAGGGCGCGGCGCAATCGTGGCAGATGGACAACCGCGCGCTCACCATGCTCGACGGCAAGTTCGATTTCGGCTTCGCCGTCGATTGGATGCGCAAGGATCTCGGCATCTGCCTGAACGAGGCGCGGCGCAACAAATCGGCGTTGCCGGCGACGGCCTTGATCGACCAGTTCTACCAGCGCATCCAGGAGCGGGGCGGCGGCCGCTGGGACACCTCGAGTCTGATCAATCTGCTGATGGAAGCCTAGGACGGGCGGCCGATCGAGAGTCCCGCACGCGTCTTAGAGTCGGCTTATAATATGTTGTTCTTCAATAATTTCTATCGCGCCCATTAACGTTCTTCCGCCTTGACGGCCTGCCATTCGGCCTCCAGGGCATCGAGGCCGGCCTGGGCCAAATGGACGCCGCGGGCGGCAAGGCGGTCCTCGATTCGGCGAAACCGGCGCTCGAACTTGCGGCAGGCGCCGCGTAGCGCTCGTTCGGGGTCGATCTCGAGTCGCCGGGCCAAATTGACCACTGCGAACAGCAGATCGCCGAGTTCATCCTCGCTGCGGCCAGGGTTGCCCGATTCAGCTTTAAGTTCCGCGATTTCCTCCGTGATCTTGTCATAGATTGGCGCAACCTCCGGCCAGTCGAAGCCGATTCGGGCCGCACGGCGCTGAAGCTTGGCGGCACGGGTTAGGGCCGGTAGCGCATTGCCGACGCCGTCGAGCGCGCTGGCGTGTCGGCCTTGGTCGGCCGATTTGGCCCGGCGTTCATGGGCCTTCTGATCCTCCCAGGCGACGGTTTGGGCCGCCGCCGAGCCGATACGGGCCGTGCCGAAAACATGCGGATGGCGCCGGACCATCTTGTCGGCGATCGTCGCCGCGACGTCGTCGAAGTCGAATTCGCCGATTTCCTCGGCCATTCGGGCGTGGAACGCCACCTGGAGCAGGCAAGTCGCCGAGTTCTTCCTTGAGCTCGGGTATGGCGCCGCGCTCGGCCGCCTCGGCGACCTCGTAGGCTTCCTCGATAGTGTAGGGCGCGATGGTCGCGAAGCTCTGTTTGCGGTCCCACGGGCAAGCCGGCCGTCGGATCGCGCAGCCTGGCCATGACGGCCAGAAGCCGCTCGATCGGTGGCTGGGCGTGCGTCGGCCGGCGACGTTTGGCGCGGCGTGCGGTCGGTGATTTTTTGGCGATCATCGTGCGGCTCCCATGCGACGCCATTCTAGCGGGCGCAACCGCATTCGGCGGTACCGGCCAAATCTCGGCGTGAATCCCTGACATTGGGCGACTAAGGGTGGAAGCT
>JBOHLR010000043.1:0-15323 GCA_050729555.1 Allostellaceae bacterium | reverse complement strand
GTCACTTCGCAGGCCAAGCTCGACGAGGCGCGCAACGCGCTCAACGTCGCGCGCCAGCAAGCGGCCGGCTTGACGCCGCCGTCAGCCGGCGCCGCTGCCGCTTCGATCAATGCCGAGGTCGAGCAACATCCGCTGGTGCTGCAAGCCAAGGCGGCGCTCGCCCAGGCGGATCTCGACCTGACGCGCACCACCGTCAAGGCGCCGCTCGATGGCGTGGTGACGCAAGTGTCGAGCCTGCCGGTCGGCGAATATCTCAACGTTGCCCAGCCGGCCTTCGCGCTGATCGCGAGCGCCAAGGTTTGGGTCGAGGCGAATTTCAAGGAAACCGATCTGACGCACGTTCTGCCGGGCGCGGCCGCGACCGTCGACGTCGATACTTATCCGGACAAGACGTTCCACGGCCATGTCGAAAGCATCGGCCCGGGCTCGGGCTCGGAGTTCTCGGTGCTGCCGGCGCAGAACGCCACCGGCAACTGGGTCAAGGTGGTGCAGCGCATTCCGTTGCGTGTCGTCATCGACAATGCCGATGCCGACCATCCGCTGCGCGCCGGCATGAGCGCCGAAGTCGAGATCAAGACCGGCTATTCGCGGCTGTTCGGCTGGACCAAGCCGACACCGCCCAAGGACGCAGCGCGCTGATGGCGCCGGCTGGCGAGGGCGCGGTCGCCAATCGCGGCCTGATCACGGTCTCGATCATGCTGGCGACGATCATGCAGGCGCTCGACACCACGATCGCCAATGTCGCGCTGCCGGACATGCAAGGCAGCTTCGCCGTCGCGCAGGATCAGGTCGCCTGGGTGCTGACCTCCTATATTGTCGCGGCCGCCATCGCGACGCCGCTGTGCGGCTGGCTCGCCATGCGCTACGGCCGCAAGCGGCTGTTTCTGATTTCGGTCGCCGGCTTCACCATCGCATCGGTGATGTGCGGCGTCGCCGGCAGCCTGACGCAGATGGTCCTCGACCGGCTGCTGCAAGGCCTGTTCGGCGCGGCGTTGGTGCCGCTGTCACAGGCGGTGCTACTCGATTCCAATCCGCGCGAGAAGCACGGCCAGGCGATGGCGATCTGGGGTGCCGGCATCATGCTCGGCCCGATCCTGGGACCGACGCTCGGCGGCTGGCTCACCGACAACTACACCTGGCGGTGGGTATTCTACATCAACCTGCCGGTCGGCATCCTGTGCTTCCTCGGGTTGCTGTTCTTCCTGCGCGAGACGCCAACCAGCCGCGGCCGACCGTTCGATTTCTTCGGCTTCATCATGCTGAGCATCGCGGTGGGCGCGGCGCAGATGATGCTCGACCGCGGCGAGCTCAAGGACTGGTTCGGCTCGACCGAAATCCGCGTCTATTTCGGCCTGATCGTGGCGGCGTTCTGGGTGTTCGTCACGTGGACGATGATGGCCGACCATCCGTTCTTCAACCGCGCGCTGTTGAAGGACCGCAATTTCGTCGGCGGCTGCATCTTCATCGCGGTGATCGGCGTCGTGCTTTACGGCACGCTGGCGCTGATGCCGCCGTTCCTCCAGACGCTGATGAATTATCCGGTGGTGACGACGGGCTATCTGCTGGCGCCGCGCGGCGTCGCCACCATGATCGGCATGCTGATCGTCGGCCGTTTGTCCGGCAAGGTCGACACGCGGCTGATGCTGCTCTTCGGCTTCGCGTTGACGTCGTACTCGCTCTGGCAGATGGCGCATTTCGATCTGCAGATGGATTGGTGGCCCGTCATTGTCACCGGCGTCGTCCAGGGCTTCGGTTTGGGATTCCTGTTCGTGCCGCTGACGACCATCGCCTTCACCACGCTCGACCCGCGCTTGCGCACCGAAGCCGCCGGCATCTACAGCCTGATCCGCAACGTCGGCGCTTCGATCGGCATCTCGTTCTGCGAGACGGAACTGGCGCGCGGCATGCAGATCAGCCACCAATCCTTCGCCGCGCTGATGACGCCGTTCAACCGCGCGCTTTCGGCGCCGGGCGTCCAGGCCTATTGGAACATCCACACCACGACCGGTCTCGCTGCGCTCAACGCCGAGATCAACCGCCAGGCGGTGATGCAGGCCTATATCGACGATTTCATGGTGATCATGATCATCGCGCTCGCCTCGGTGCCGCTGCTGTTTCTGCTGCGCGAGGTCAAGGCGCAACCCGGCGCCGCGCCGGCGGTGGAGTAATCACTCCCGCGTCAGCGCCGCCCGGAACGTGCGCGGATCGAAATCCGCCGCGCCTTCCTTGCCGGTCCGTTTCACCGGCAGGTCGAGCCGCGCCGCCGCCAATAGCGCGTCTTCCGACAGCGCATCGTCCGGGCCGCCGGCGTCGAGCGCGAAGCGCGCCAGCGACGGGCTTTGCGACAACAACCGGAACAGCGCCGTGACGCGCAGAAACAGCGCCAGCGTCACCGGCACGTTGGTGCCGAGTTCCTGCGCGAACAGGCCGAGCACCGTCTTGGTGTCGACTTCGGGTTGAGGCGAAGTGGCTTCGTCCTCCTCGGCGCTCTCGTCCGGCGGCGGCAGGTCGGCGCGCAATCGGTCGAGATATTCGTCGAAGATGAACACGGCCGATGCCAGTAGCCCGGGCTCGACCGGCGGCACCCGCGGCGGTAGCGGAAAGGGCAGGACGTCGTTCATGCGGCCATGATGCGCCGCCTCACGTCGTCGCGCCCGTGTCCGCGTTGAGTCCGGCCGCCTTGATGCCGGCGACGCCGCAAGCCTCGTCATTCTCAGAGGTGTCGCCGCTGATGCCCACGGCGCCCAGGATTTCGCCCGCGCCGTCGCGGATCAGCATGCCGCCCGGCACCGGCACCATGCGCCCCTCGAACGCTCCCGATAGCGCCTGGATGAAGTGCGGTGCGATCGGCACGCGGCGCGCGAACTCGCGGCCGCCGAAGCCCATGCCGAGACAGCCATAGGCTTTGCCGAAGGCGATCTCGAACCGCATGATCGAGGTCTTGTCCTCGCGCTTGAAGGCGACGAGATGGCCGCCGGAGTCCAGGACAGCCACGGCCAAGGGCTTGAATTTCTGCGCGCGGCCGTGCTCCAGCGCCTTGTCGACGATGATCGCGGCCTGGGCCAGCGTGACGTTGCTCATGCGAAACTCCCTCCCGTTTCTAAGCCAAGGACCGCTATGATAGGGGCTGGGCGCGCCGAACGGAACGCGCCGATTTTCTTTCGGGGGTCATAAAACGCATGGCGAAGTTGCGGATGACGCTGGCGTGTTGGGATTATGACCGCGTCAAGGCGCTCGCCGACGGCACGGTGCGGCCGGAAGGCATCGATCTCGACGTCCTGCCCTTGGTCGTCGAGGAAACCTTCTGGCGCATGTTGCGCCATCGCGAATTCGACGCCGCAGAGATGTCGCTGTCGTCCTATTGCGTCTCGCTGATGAAGGAGCGCAAGGACTTCGTCGCCATTCCGGTGTTTCCGTCGCGCATGTTCCGCCATTCGTGTTTCGTCGTCTCGGCCAAAAGCGGCATCCGCGAGCCCAAGGATCTCGCCGGCAAGCGCGTCGGCAATCCGGAGTATCAGCTTACCGCCATCGTCTGGATGAAGGGCATTCTACAGGACGAGTACGGCGTCGACTGCGCCAGCCCGACCTATTTCACCGGCGGCGAGGAAGAGCCCGGCCGCGAGGAAAAGCTCAAGCTCAACCTGCCGGCGAAGTTCAGGCGCCAGGCGATCGGACCGACGCAGACGCTGTCGCGCATGATCGCCGACGGCGAGCTCGACGCGATCTACGCGCCGCGTTTGCCGTCGACCTTCACCAGCGAACCCGACAAGGTGAAGCGCCTGTTCCCGAATTACGTCGAGGTCGAGCAGGCCTATTTCCGCAAGACCAAGATCTTTCCGATCATGCATGTCGTCGCGTTGCGCCGCGATCTTTACGAGGCCAATCGCTGGATCGCGGTGTCGCTGATGAAGGCCTTTGTCGAGGCGCAGCGCCGCACCTACGCCGATCTCGAGATGATCGCTTCGCAAAAGACGATGCTGCCGTGGCAAAGCGCGCACCTCGAGGAAACCAAGCGCGTCATGGGCGCGGCATGGTGGCCGTACGGGCTCGCCGCCAACCGCCACACACTGGACACTTTCCTGCGCTATCACCACGAGCAAGGGTTGTCGCAACGGCGCCTGACGCCGGAAGAGCTGTTTGCCCCCGAAACCTTCGAGGCCTTCAAGATTTGAAATTTGGCCGGTTCACGTTCGTGCTTCTTGCCGCCATCCTGTTTGGCAGCTTGGCGTGGGCGCAGGCGGAGCAGCCGGGCACCGCGCATCGGATTTCCACCAACCTGCCGGCGCCTTATGCGGTGCCGCCGACGGCCAATCCCCCGCGGGTCGTCGCGCGGCCGGCGGACGCCAAGCTCGCTGCGCCGCCGGGCTTCACCGTCAGCGAATTTCTCGGCGGCCTGACGCGGCCGCGCCTTCTGCGCACCGCGCCCAACGGTGACATCTTCGTCGCCGAAAGCGCCGCCGATCGCATCACCGTCGTGCGCGCGCCGGCCGGTGCGGCGCAGGCCGCGCAACACGAAGTCTTCGCCGCCGGTCTCTTTCGTCCGTTCGGCATCGCCTTTTATCCGCCCGGTCCCGATCCGCGTTGGGTCTATGTCGCCAATGAGGAATCAGTGGTGCGATTTCCCTACCGCAACGGCGATCTGCACGCGAGCGGACCGCCCGAGACCGTGATCCACAACCTGCCGGCCGGCGGCCATTGGACGCGTTCGCTCGCCTTTACGCCCGACGGCAAGCATCTGCTGGTCAGCGTCGGCTCGGCGAGCAACGACGCCGAAGCCGGCATGGGCCTCGAAACCGACCGCGCCGACATCCTCGAGTTCGATCCCGATGGCAGCCACAAGACCGTGTACGCTTCGGGCCTGCGCAACGCGGCTGACATTCGTTTCGATGGCGACAGCTTGCTCGCCGTGGTCAACGAGCGCGACGGGCTTGGCGACGATCTACCGCCCGACCATCTGACGCGCGTCACGTCGCACGGCTTCTACGGCTGGCCGTGGTATTACATCGGCGCGCATCCCGATCCGGAGCATCATAAGGACGCCCATCCCGAACTCGCGGGCGGCGTGCTGACGCCCGATCTGTTGATCCAGCCGCATTCGGCGCCGCTCGGTCTCGCGGTGTACGAAGGCGCGCAGTTTCCGGCGGACTACAAGGGCGACGTGTTCGTCGCGCTGCATGGCTCATGGAACCGCGCCACGCGCACGGGCTACAAGATCGTGCGCGTGCGCATGAAGAATGGCGCGCCGACCGGCGAATACGACGATTTTGTCATCGGCTTCCTGCTGCCCAACGGCACGGTCTGGGGCCGGCCGGTCGGCGTCACGGTGGCGGCCGACGGCGCGCTGATCTTCAGCGATGACGGCTCGGGCACGCTCTGGCGCGTGGCCTATAAAGGGAAGTGAGCAGCGCGCCGTTCTAGGAGTAGAACCCGCGGCCTTCGGTGACGCGGCGTTCAATCAGCGGCGCCGGCACCAGCGCTTCCTCGCCCAGCTCGCGCGCCAGATGCGTTAAGCGGTCGCACACGTTGGCAAGGCCGATCTGGTCGGCATAGAACATCGGTCCGCCGCGCCACGCCGGAAAGCCGTAGCCGTTGATCCAGATCAAATCGATGTCGCCCGGCCGCAGCGCCACGCCGGCCTCGAGCAAGCGCGCGGCCTGGTTGACCATCGGATAGATCAGCCGCTCAACGATGATTCCGGCGGCGATCGGCTTCGGCGTGATGCCAAGCCGTGCGCGGACCTCGTTGACGATACGGTCGGTTTCGGGATCGGCCAGACCTTCGCGGCTGCCGGCCTCGTAGCGGTAATAGCCTTTGCCGGTTTTCTGGCCGTAGCGGCCGGCTTCGCACAGCGCGTCGGCGACCGGAAACGCAATGCCGTGCGCCTTGCGCATGCGCCACGACACGTCGAGGCCAGCCAAATCCGCCGCCGCAAACGGCCCCATCGGAAAGCCGAACTCAACCATCGCCTGGTCGACGTCACGCGGCAACGCGCCGTCGCGCAGCAGCCGTTCGGCCTCGCGCGAGCGCTCGAACAGCATGCGATTGCCGACGAAGCCCGGCGCCACGCCGACCACCACCGGCAGCTTGCGCAGCTTGCGCACCAGCGTGAGCGATGCGGCGAGCACGGCGGGCGATGTCGCGCTCGCACGCACCACCTCGACCAGTCGCATGACATGCGCCGGACTGAAGAAGTGCAGGCCGAGCACGTCGGCCGGCCGCTTGGTCGACGCGGCGATGACGTCGATGTCCTGGTACGAGGTGTTACTGGCGAGGATCGCGCCCGACTTCACGATGGCGTCGAGCTTGCCGAAGATGCTTTGCTTCAGCGCCAGTTCTTCGAACACCGCCTCGATGACGATGTCGGCCGTGGCGGCGTCGGCCAGCCGCAGCGACGGCTTGATCATCGCCAGACGCTTGTCGAGCTCGGCCGCCGACAGATTGCGCCGCCGTGCGCTGGCTTCGAAATTTTTGCGCAATGTCGCGAGGCCGCGTTCGAGCGCGATGCGGTCGCTGTCGATCAGCGTCACGGGTATGCCAGCGTCGGCAAAGCACAAGGCGATGCCGCCGCCCATCGTTCCGGCGCCGACGACGATCGCGTGACCGATGTCGCGCCGCGGCGGGTCGGCCGGCAAATCGGGAATCTTTGCCGCTTCGCGTTCGGCGAAGAAGACGTGGCGCAGCGTGCCGAATTGTGGACCGCGCAGCAATTCGGCGAACAGCGTTTGCTCGCGCTTGAGGCCGTCGTCGAAGCGCATCATCGCCGCTGCCACCGCCTCCACCGCCTTGAGTGGCGCTTCGAAGCCGCGATGCCGGTGCGTAACTTCGGCGCGCGCGCGGCTGAACATCTCCGCTGGCACCGTCGCCACGGCCCGGTCGCGCAGCCGCTTCGGCGGTCGTTTCTCGGCGACGATGCGGCGCGCCAGTACCATGGCGGTGGTGCGTAAATCGTCGCGCGTCGCCAGCGCGTCGACCAAGCCGGCGTCGAGCGCCGCGGGGGCGCCGATTGGCTCGCCGCTGACGATCATGTCGAGCGCCGCTTTGGCGCCGATGGTGCGCGGCAGGCGCTGCGTGCCGCCGCCGCCGGGAATGATGCCGAGCTTGACTTCGGGCAGGCCGAGGCGCGCATCGGGGGTCGCTACCCGCCAGTGACACGCGAGGGCGAGCTCGAGGCCGCCGCCCAACGCCGTGCCGTGAATCGCCGCCACCACCGGCTTGGTGCAGGCGTCGAGTTGCGTCGCGAGATCGACGGTCAGCGGCGGCAAGCGCGGCTTGTCGAGCTCGTTGATGTCGGCGCCGGCGACAAAAGTACGGCCCGCGCAAACAATGACCGCCGCCTTGATCGCGTCGTCGGCCATCGCCTCGTCGAGGCGGGATGCCAGCGCCGCGCGCACCGCATGGCTCAGCGCGTTGACCGGCGGATTGTCGATCTCGATGACGGCAATTTCGCCCGCCCGTTCGAGCCTTACGTCCGCCATCCCATGTCCCCGGCTAGCCCCCGAAAGTGACCTTTGGGCGGCTGCAAGCGGCCTGTCAAGCCGCCCGACTCGGGCGCCGGTCAGCCCTGCGCCGGCCGCCATTTCGACCCCGGAGCGCCTTTGCTATATCGATTTCCATGGCCGCCGATCCGCCCACGGACGACAAGAACTGCCTGCACAAGCTCACGCGTGAGTCCGTGCTGAGCGGCGAGATGCGCCGGCTGCTCGAGCAGCTCGATCCGTCGGTGCGTGTCGTTCCCGACGCGGAACATTGCGCCTCGGTTGCCGCCATGCTCGATTCCCGGCCCGACTGCGGCGGCGACGTCTGGCTGTTCGCTTACGGCTCGCTGATCTGGAATCCGATGATCCATTTCGTCGACAAGCGGGTCGCGACAGTGCACGGCTATCACCGTCGCTTCTGCCTGTGGACGCATCTCGGTCGCGGCACCGCCGCGGCGCCGGGATTGATGCTCGGTCTCGATCGCGGCGGCGCCTGTCGCGGGCTCATCTATCGCATCGCGGCGGCGATCGCGTCCGCCGAGCTCGAGTTGCTCTGGCGGCGCGAGATGATTACCGGCTCCTATTGTCCGCGCTGGGTTCGCATCGTCACCGACAAAGGCGGTCCCGGCTGGGCGATCGCCTTCCTCATCAACCGTGCGCATCCGCGTTACGCCGGCTTGGTGCCCGAGGATCGCATTGTCGAATCGATCGCCCGGGCGTGCGGCGCGCTCGGCCCGTGCGCCGGCTATCTGTTCGACACCGCCCAGCACCTCGAAGCCCTCGGCATCCGCGACAAGCGGCTCTTCCACCTCCGTGACCGCGTCGCCCAAGTGCTTGAACGCCAAAAGAAAAGCCTGGAATAAGCTTTACGCGAGCGCTGCCGCGGCTTTATCAATAAAATAACGGCGCCGACAACGGGCAAACCCGGCAGGGAGCAAGCGGCGAATGACGGCGGCGCAGCAACGGCGCGTGACGATCCTCGGCTCGACCGGTTCGGTCGGCTGCAACACCGTCGAGCTGGTGGAAGCGGATCGCGCGGCCTATGCCGTCGAGGCGCTGGTGGCGCGCAGCAACGTCGCGCGCCTCGCCGAACAGGCGCGTCGTCTCAATGCAAAATTCGCGGTCGTGGCCGACGACCGTCACTACGGCGCACTCAAGGACGCGCTTGCCGGCACCAGCGTCGAAGTCGGCGCCGGCGCGGCGGCGGTGGTCGAGGCGGCGTCGCGCCCGGCCGATTGGGTGATGGCGGCCATCGTCGGCGCCGCCGGTCTGGCCTCGACGCTCGCGGCGGTGCGGCGCGGTGCCCTGGTCGCGTTCGCCAACAAGGAGGTCCTGGTCTGCGCCGGCGCGCTGGTGACATCCGAGGCGAAACGTCACGGCGCGCGCCTGCTGCCGGTCGACAGCGAGCACAACGCAATCTTCCAGGTTTTCGACTTCGAGCACGCCAAGGCGATCGAACGCATCGTGCTCACCGCCAGCGGCGGACCCTTCCGCGAACGTCCGCGCGAGACGCTGCGCGACGTGACGCCGGAGCAGGCGGTGGCGCATCCCATCTGGCGCATGGGCGCCAAGATCTCGGTCGATTCTGCGACCATGATGAACAAGGGCCTCGAGGTGATCGAGGCGCACCATCTCTTCGGCCTGAGCTCGCATCAGATCGAGGTGGTGGTGCATCCGCAATCGGTGGTGCACGGCCTGGTCTATTACACCGACGGCTCGGTGCTGGCGCAGCTCGGCTCGCCCGACATGCGCACGCCGATCGCCAATGCGCTCGGCTGGCCGCGCCGCATCCCGGCGCCAAGCCCGCGGCTCGACCTCGCCAAAGTGGCCCGGCTCAATTTCGAGGCGCCCGACCCGGTGCGGTTCCCGGCCTTGAAGCTGGCGCGCGCGGCGATGGAGGCGGGCGGCGGCGCGCCCTGCGTCCTGAACGCCGCCAACGAAATCGCCGTCGCCGCCTTTCTCGAACGCCGTATCGGCTTTCTCGAAATCGCCGAAACCGTCGAGCGTACGCTCGAATTGCTGCCGGACCGCGCGATCGGCACGCTCGACGACGTCTATGCGCTCGACCGCGAGGCGCGCGCCGCCGCCAGCGGCTTCGTCGCCAGCCGCGCCGCGCCGAATGCGCCACGCACGGCGGCGGCCGGATAGGCATCGCACCCGGACATCGCCATGGTTCAAAGCGACAAGCCCGTGCTCGTCACCGGCGCGTCGGGCTTCGTTGGCGCGGCCGTCGTCCGCGCGTTGCTCGCCGCCGGCCGCAAGGTCCGCGCGCTGCTTCGTCCGTCGAGCGACCGCCGCAACGTCGAAGGCCTCGCGGTCGACGTGCGTCTCGGTTCGCTGACCGAGCCGCGTTCGCTGGCCGCCGCGATCGAAGGCTGCGACGCGCTCTATCATGTCGCCGCCGACTATCGGCTGTGGGTGCGCAATCCGGCTGAAATGTACGCCTGCAATGTCGACGGCACGCGCAGTCTGATGGAAGCCGCGCTTGCCGCCCGTGTCGGCCGCATCGTCTACACCAGCAGTGTCGCGACACTCGGCTGGCGGGCGGACAGCGCCGCCGCCGATGAAACCACGCCGAGTGCTCTCGCCGACATGGTCGGCCATTACAAACGCTCCAAGTTTCTCGCCGAGGCGGCCGTGCGCGATCTGATCAGTACGCGCGCGTTGCCGGCGGTGATCGTCAATCCGTCGACGCCGATCGGGCCGCGCGACGTCAAGCCGACGCCGACTGGCCGAATCATCGTCGAAGCCGCGTCCGGCCGGATGCCGGCCTATGTCGATACCGGTCTCAACCTCGTCCACGTCGACGATGTCGCGCGCGGTCATTTGCTCGCCGAGGGCGGGGGCCGCGTCGGCGAGCGCTATATCCTCGGCGGCGAGAACCTGACGCTCGGCGACATCCTGCGGCTGATCGCCGGCATCGTCGGCCGCAAGCCGCCCAAGATCGAGGTGCCGGCGACGCTGGTCTGGCCGGTGGCGGTGATCGAGGAGGCGCTCGGCTGGCTGATCGGCCGCGAGCCGTTCGCCACCCGCGAAGGCTTGCGCATGTCGCGGCATAAGATGTTCTTCTCGTCGGCCAAGGCGGAGCGCGAATTCGGCTACCGCGCGAGGCCCGCGCGCGAAGGTTTAGCGGAGGCGGTCGCCTGGTTCCGCCAGGCGGGGATGGTGCGATGACCGCCGGACGCTTCTTCGCGCTGCTCGGGTTGCTGATATGGAGCTACCTGCTGCTCGGCCGCGGGCTGTTCTGGTGGCCGCGGCTGCCCAAGCCGGCGGCGACTCCGAAAGCCTGGCCGCGCATCGTCGCCGTGGTGCCGGCGCGCGACGAAGCGCCCTTCATCGGCGCGGCGGTGACGTCGCTGCTGCGACAGGAATATCTCGGCGACTTCTCGGTCGTGCTGGTCGACGATCACAGCGGCGACGGCACTGGCCGGATCGCGCATGAGGCCGCCGCCGCGCTCGGCATGAGCAATCGTCTGCGCGTCGTCACGGCGCCGCCGCTGCCCGCCGGGTGGAGCGGCAAGCTGTCGGCAATGGCCGAAGGCGTGCGCGTGGCCGGCGAGGGCGACGCACCCGACGCCTATCTCTTTACCGACGCCGACATCGCCCATCATCCGCAGAATTTGAGCGAGCTTGCCGCGCGCCTCGAGACCGGCTACGACCTCGTTTCCCTGATGGTCAAGCTGCATTGCCGCTCGCTAGCCGAGCGCTTCATGATTCCCGCCTTCGTGTATTTCTTCACCATGCTCTATCCCTTCGGCTGGGCCGGCGATCCGCGCAAGCGGGTGGCTGCGGCTGCCGGCGGCTGCATGCTGATGCGGCGCACCGCCTTCGAGCGCATCGGCGGCTTGGAATCCGTCAAAGGCGAGCTGATCGACGATTGCGCCCTGGCGCGCGCGGTGAAACGCGGCGGCCGCATCTGGCTCGGCATGACGCACGAGACCGTGAGCCTGCGGGAATGCCCGGATCTGGCGACGATCTGGAACATGATCGCGCGCACCGCCTACGCCCAGCTCAACTATTCGGTGCTGTTGCTGATCGCCACGGTGGTGGCGCTGGGTGTCACGTTCCTGGCGCCGATCTTCGTCCTGCCGTCGGGCCGCTGGGCGACCGTGCTCGGGCTCGTCGCCTGGCTGGCGATGAGCGTGACTTATGCGCCGATGCTGCGTTTCTACGGCGTGAGTATATTGCGTGCGCCGACGCTGCCAGCGGTGGCGGTGGCGTATCTGGCGGCGACGGTGGTCTCGGCATGGCGCCATTGGCGTGGTCGCGGCGGTTTGTGGAAAGGTCGAGTGTCATGGCAGAGCCGGCCGTAAGCGGCGTGGTCGAGACGCCCTCCGGCAAGGGCCGGAGCGACGAGAATTTTCCGGTCGGCTCGTGGCTGATCCGGCGCGACCTGCGTCCCCACGTGCACGCCTTCTATCGTTTCGCGCGCGAAGCCGACGACATCGCCGATAACGGCGGTCTGGCCGCCGCCGAAAAGGTGCGGCGGCTCGAGCGCATGGCCGCCGTGCTCGATGGTGCGCCCGGCGACGATGCGCCGTCGGCGGCGGCGATGCGCCAGAGCCTGCGCGTCACCGGCGTCACGGCGCAGCACTGCCACGACGTCTTGACGGCGTTCAAGCAAGACGCGACCAAGCTGCGTTATCGCGACTGGGACGACCTCATGAATTATTGCCGCTATTCGGCGTCGCCGGTCGGCCGGCAGTTGCTCGATCTGCACGGCGAGAGCCGCGCCACCTGGGTTCCGAGCGACGCGCTGTGCAGCGCGCTCCAGGTCTTGAACCATCTGCAGGATTGCGCCGAGGATTATCGGCGTCTCAATCGCGTCTACCTGCCGGAGCCGTGGCTGATCGCAGAGGGCGCGAGCATCGACGATCTGCGTGTCGCGTCGTCCGGTCCGGGCCTGCGCCGCGTCATCGACCGGCTGCTTGACGATACGGACGGATTGATTGCCATAGCACGGGCGCTGCCGGGCATCGTTAAAAGCCCGGGCCTCAGCCGCGAATGCGCCGCCATCGTCGCACTCGCCACAAGGCTAGCGGCACGGTTGCGGCGCGGCGACCCTCTGGCGATGCGGGTAAAGCTCAGCCCGATCGACTTCGCGTTGGCGACGTTGATCGGTTTCGTACGCGGCGGCCGCGCATGACCGTCCTCGTCCAACCGACACGCGAAGAACGCGCCGACATCAAGGCGCAAGTCACCGCCGCGCACACCTCGTTCTACTGGGCGATGCGCTTCTTGCCGAAGCCACGCCGCGAGGCGATGTTCGCGGTCTACGCCTTCTGCCGCGCCGTCGATGACATTGTCGACAGCAGCGATCCGCCGATGACCAAGCTGGCGGCGCTTGCCGGTTGGCGGCGGGCAGTCGACGCGTTCTATGCCGGTCAGGCCGGCACGCCGCTGACCCGTGCGCTCGCCGATGCGGCGGAGAAATACCAATTGCGCCGCGTCGATTTCATCGGCGTCATCGAAGGCATGGAGATGGACGCGCGCGCCAAGATTCGCGCGCCATCGCTGGCCGAGCTCGATCTCTATTGCGACCGCGCCGCCTCGGCCGTCGGCCGGCTGTCGGCGCGAATCTTCGGCGCCCCCGGCGACCAAGCCGATCGCGTTGCCAACGCCCTCGGCCGTGCGTTGCAGCTCACCAACATCCTGCGCGATCTGGCCGAAGACGGCACGCGCGGCCGGCTGTATCTGCCGCGCGGGCTATTGGAGCGGCACGGCATCGCCGCGCGCGAGCCGACTGCGGTGCTGGCGCATCCCAATCTGCCGGCGGTTTGCGAGGACGTCGCCGCCATGGCGCACGCCCAGTTCGACGCGGCGTGGCACGCAATGGCGGAATGCCCGCGCGGCACGATGCGGCCGGCGGCGGTGATGGGGGCGGTCTATTCGGCGATCCTGACGCGGCTCGAAAAACGCGGCTGGCAACGGATCGGCGAGCGCGTGCGCGTGCCGACGCCCCGCAAATTGTGGTACGCGCTGCGTCACGGGCTGCTATGAACGGCCGCGTCCACGTCGTCGGCGCCGGCGTGGCAGGATTGGCCGCAGCGGTGCGGCTCGCCGAGGCCGGCCGGGCCGTGACGCTGTATGAGGCGGCGCCACATGGCGGCGGCCGCGCGCGGTCTTACTTCGACCAGGCGCTCGGCTGCCGCATCGACAACGGCAATCATTTGCTGATCGCGGGCAACCGCTCGGCGCTGGGTTTCATCGACGCCATCGGCGCGCGCAGTACGCTCACCGGCCCGGGCGCGCCGGTCTATCCGTTTCTCGACCGCGCCACGGGCGAGCGCTGGGTATTGCAGTTCAATCGCGGTCGCGTACCGTGGTGGATGGCGTCGTCGACGCGGCGCGTTCCCGGCACGAATCTGGGCGATTACCTCAAGGCATTGCGCTTGCGCCGGTCTCGATCCGGCGATCGGGTCGTCGATATTTTGGCGCCCGGCACGACGATTTTTCGCCGCCTCTGGCAGCCGCTGGCCATTGCCGCGCTCAATACGCCGCTCCAGGAAGCCTCGGCTGTCTTGCTGGCGCGCGTTCTGGCGGAGAGCATCGGCGCCGGCGGTGCGGCGTGCACGCCCTTGATCCCCCGCGAAGGCCTGTCGGAGACCTTGGTCGATCCGGCGTTGGCACAGCTGCGCCAACGCGGTGCGACCGTCCGCTTCGGCGCGCGACTGCGCGCCATCGAATTCGGCGCCGAGCGCGCGACCGCGCTCGATTTCGACGACGGTCGTGAAACGCTCGCCGCGTCGGATGAAATCGTTCTGGCGGTGACGGCGCCGGTGGCGGCGCGGCTGGTGCCCGATCTCGTGGCGCCCGATCAATACTGCGCGATCCTCAATGCACATTACCGCGTTGCCGCGCCGGATAACTCACCGTTCTTCGTCGGCATCATCGGCGGTACGGCGGAATGGGTGTTCCGCAAGACGGGCGTGTTGTCGGTGACGGTGAGCGCCGCCGACCGGCTGCTCGAGACGCCGGAAGACGAGCTCGCTTCGTCGCTGTGGCGCGACGTCGCCGCGGCCTATGCGCTGCCGGCCGATCCGGTGCCGCAGGTGCGGATCGTGCGCGAGCGCCGTGCGACGTTTGCCGCGACGCCGGAGCAGGTGGCGCGCCGGCCAGGCGCGCGCACGCGCTGGTGCAACCTGGCGCTGGCGGGCGACTGGACCGATACCGGCCTGCCGGCGACTCTCGAAGGTGCCATCCGTTCGGGCTTTATCGCCGCCGGGATTCTCGGTGCCGGACGCCGTAGCGCGGTCGACAAACCCTTGAGCGGCAAGGACTTCGGGTTCAAGGTAGCGCCACCCTCGCAGTCATTCGAACCGCTACTTTGTCGCTGATGTCCGACGCCGCCACGACCGATTCCCGCGCGCGCGGCGCGCCCGTTTCCGCGCTCGATCAGGCCGTCGACCGCGCCGCCGCGGCGCTGATCGCGCACCAGCACGCCGATGGCCATTGGTGCTATGAGCTCGAAGCCGACGCGACGATCCCGGCCGAATACATGCTGCTGCAGCATTATCTCGGCGAGATCGATGACGATCTGCAGCGCGACTTCGCCGTCTATCTGCGGGCGGTCCAGGGCGAACACGGCGGCTGGCCGCTGTTCCACGGCGGCGACGTCGATCTGTCGGCGACGGTGAAAGCGTATTTCGCGCTCAAGGCCGCCGGCGATTCACCGGACGCGCCGCACATGGCGAAGGCGCGCGCAGCGGTTTTGGCGCGCGACGGCGCGGCCCGCAGCAACGTCTTCACCCGCATTCAGCTGGCCCTCTTTGGCGAGCTTCCATGGGCCGCGGTGCCGGAGATGCCGGTCGAGATCATGCTGCTGCCGCGCTGGTTCCCGTTCCATCT
>JBOHLR010000042.1:0-15635 GCA_050729555.1 Allostellaceae bacterium | reverse complement strand
CAACCGCAAGCACCGTAACCGCATAAATGCTCTTCATGCGTTTCCCCCTGCGGGTCATGTTGGCTGTCAGGCCGCCCATCCCCCGGAAGGCCGTGCGCCGATCCGACCCTTCCCCCAATCGGACGCAGGCGGACCATCCTGCGCATCGCGCCGCCGTGGCAGCAAGGCGAATCTAAAAAGGCGCTTACCCGCCGGCGTCGAGCGGCGGAAAGACGTGCGCGCTGTCGCGGCCGAGCGGCAGATTCTTCACCCAGCGCGCGGCGCGCGGATCGAGCGTGCCGTAAAGGTGTGGAAACAACGCGCCGCCGCGCGACGGTTCCCACTTGAGCGCCGGCCCGAGGCCGGCGCCGTCGTAGGCCACCAACAGCAGATCGGCCTGACCTGAAAAATGCCGCGCCGCGGTTTCACGCACCTGTGCCGCGGTCGACAGGTGGATATAGCCGTCGCCGATATCCACCGGCGCGCCGCGGAAGATTCCGTCGCGCTCGGCCGCGCGCCACAAATCCGCCGGCACGATCTTGTAGACTAGGCTAGACACCGCGCCGGTTGCCCCACACCAGAACGTGGAGTTGCGGCAAGACCGTCGCGTCGAACCAGCGGTCGGACGCGACCCGCTCGATGAGCCAGCGCGTCCGTTGACGCAACGCATCGAAATCAGCTTCCGCGTTCGATGGATCGTCGCGTCCGAACTCCGGCACCGGATTGCCGGTCTGGAGATAGACCGGCAGGCTCGGAAAGCGCGCGGCCGCGGCACGCGCGTAAGCGTAGTCCGCTTCGTCGAACACGACGATCTTGAGCGCCTGACGCGGCGTTTCGCCCGCCGCCGCCAGACAAGCCTCGAAGGCCGCCCAGTCGGTCGCCATGCCTGACGACAGCGGCTTGGGACTGAGGATCAGCCAGTCGAGCGCGGCAAACCAGTCGCGGGCAACGCTGCCTTGCGTCTCGAGCGCGAACCGGTAGCCGGCACGACGACCCAAGGCGATGAGCGGTTCGAGCGGCTGCAAGGCCGGGTTGCCTCCCGATAACGTCACCAGCACCGGTTGACCGGCGGTCAGCGCGTCGATCCTCGCCATAATCTCGTCCGCCGTGAGCGGCGTCCATTCGTCACGATGCTCGGGCAGCACCGCATAAAGCGTGTCGCACCAGCGGCAGCGATAGTCGCATCCGCCGGTGCGCACGAACACGGAGGGCCGGCCGATCAAAGGCCCCTCGCCCTGAACCGTCGGGCCAAAGATTTCGCTGATCGCGATGGTCTGCGTCATAGCCGATATTCGGCCCAGCTCCGCGGCGTCTCACCGACCCGCACCGCGGCGGTTTCCGGCCAACGTGTCTTGCACCAATCGTAGAGCCACTTCGCCAGAACTTCGGTGGTGGTGCGGTCGTGACCGAGCACCTCGTTGAGGTGGCGATGGTCAAGCGTCGCGTCGATGAAGGTCTTGAGCACCGCCAGCTCGCGGAAATCGCGCACGAAGCCGGTGGTATCGAGCGTCGGAGCCCGCAGCTCGACTTCGACCTCGTAATTGTGGCCGTGCAGCCGGCCGCAAGGATGGTCGGGCGCCAATCCGCCAATGACATGCGAGGCGGAGAACGAGAAACGCTTGGCAATGGTGTACATGGCGGTTCAGGCCGCGACAGATGCGGCCGTTGGCGCGCCTAAAGGCTCGACGTTCAAACAGGGCTCCTTGTTTTGACCGGGTAGGCTGCGACCGGACCGGCATCATGCCGATAGGCTGGATATAGACAATTCGTCGGCAGCGGACAAGCGGCGGCGGCGCTATGTTTTCTTCGCCGGGCGTTTGCGCGGGCCGACGAACGACGTCACCACGCCGTGCAGCGTGCGCAGCTCCTGATCGGTGCATTGCGCGCGCTGGAACAGGTTGCGCAAATTGCGCACCATCGACGGCCGCTTCTCGGCGTTGCGCATGAAGCCGCTGTCGTCGAGCGCTTCCTCGAGATGCTCGAAGAAGGCGACGAGCCGGTCCTTGGTCGCGGGTTTGGAATGACCCATGGCGAGCTGCGCCGGCGGGGTTTCGTCGTTCGCGGCGAACCATTCATAGCCGACGATCAGCACCGCTTGCGCCAGGTTGAGCGACGAGAAGGCCGGATTGAGCGGCACCGAGATGACGCATTCGGCAAGCGCGATGTGCTCGTTGACCAAACCGGTGCGCTCGGGCCCGAACAGGATGCCGCAGCCCTCGCCCGCCGCCATCAGCGCGCGCATTTCGCCGGCGGCGAAGCGCGGCGTCAGGATGCGCTTCACCATGTAACGGTCGCGCGCGGTCGTCGCGTACACCCGGCGCAGACCGCCAATGGCCTCTTCGACCGTGTCATAGAGCCGCGCCTTGTCGAGCACGGTATCGGCGCCCGACGCGGCGGCGACGGCCTTTTTGTTCGGCCAACCGTCGCGCGGCTTCACCAGGCGCAGATCGGTGAGGCCGCAATTGTACATGGCGCGCGCAGCGGTGCCGATGTTCTCGCCGAGCTGCGGCTCGACCAGGATGATCGCGGGGCCGCCCGAAAGCCGCGTCCGGCGCCGATCGGTGCCGGCCATGTCAGCCTCGCCGGCCCGCGCGCCAGAGTTTGTAGGTCAGGGAGTCGTGCAGCGCGTTGTAGGACGCGTCGATGACGTTGGTCGAGACGCCGCAGGTCGACCAGACCGTGCCGTCGCGGTCGGTGGTCTCGATCATCACCCGCGTCACCGCGCCGGTGGCGTCCTGCGGCGTCAGGATGCGCACCTTGTAGTCGGTCAGACGGATCTCGGCGACTTCGGGAAACGCCGGCAGCAGCGCCTCCCGCAGCGCCGCGTCGAGCGCGTTGACCGGGCCATTGCCCTCGGCGACGGTCATGCCCGGCTGGCCGTTGACGCTGATCTTGATCGTCGCTTCCGACAGCGTGACAAGATTGCCCTTGGCGTTCCAACGGCGCTCGTCCAGCACGCGGAAGCTTTGCAGCTGGAAATATTCCGGCACGCTGTCGAGCGCGCGCCGCGCCAAGAGCTCGAACGAGGCGCCGGCGTCGTCGTAGGCATAGCCCTCGAACTCGCGCTTTTTGACGTTGTCGAGCAGCGCGCCGAGCTTGGGATGGTCGGGCTTCACCTCGATGCCGATCTCGCGCAGCCGCGCTAGCAGGTTCGACTTTCCGGCCTGGTCCGAGACCACGATGTGGCGATGGTTGCCGACGAGATCGGGGTCGACGTGCTCGTAGGAGCGCGGGTCCTTTTCCACCGCCGAGACGTGCAGCCCGCCTTTGTGCGCGAAGGCGCTTTCGCCGACATAGGCGGCGTGGCGATTGGGCGCCCGGTTCAGGCGTTCGTCGAGGAAATGCGAGACGTGCGTCAGGTGCTTCAGGCCCTCGGCGTCGACGCCAGTCTTGAAGCCCATCTTGAGCATCAGGCTGGGGATGATCGAGATCAAATTGGCGTTGCCGCAACGCTCGCCCAAGCCGTTGAGCGTGCCCTGGACGTGACGCACGCCGGCGCGCACCGCGGCCAGCGAATTGGCGACGCCGGTTTCGGTGTCGTTGTGGCAATGGATGCCAAGCCGATCGCCCGGCACCGTCTTCACCACCTCGCCGACGATCTTCTCGATCTCGTGCGGCAGCGTGCCGCCGTTGGTGTCGCACAGCACGATCCAGCGCGCGCCGGCCTTGAGCGCCGCCGCGATGCAGCCGAGCGCGAATTTCGGATCGGCCTTGTAGCCATCGAAGAAATGCTCGGCATCGAAGATGACCTCGTCGAGTTTCTTCGCGGCATGCGCGACCGAATCCGCGATCATCGCCTGGTTTTCCTCGGCGCTGACGTTGAGCGCGACCTTGGCGTGGAAATCCCAGCATTTGCCGACCAGCGTCGCGACGCGCGCGCCCGAGCTCAGCACCGCCGTGAGGCCGGGGTCGTTGTCGGCGCTGCGGCCCGAGCGGCGCGTCATGCCGAAGGCCACGAGCCGCGCGTGGCGCAACTTGGGAAGCCGCGTGAAGAACGCATCGTCGGTCGGATTGGCGCCCGGCCAGCCGCCTTCGATGTAGTCGATGCCGAGCTGGTCGATCTCGCGCGCGATCGCGAGCTTGTCCGGCACGCCGAAATCGACGCCCTGCGTCTGCGCGCCGTCGCGCAGCGTCGTGTCGTAAAGATAGATGCGTTCGCCCGCCATGACCGATAATTGGGAAAAGTGAGCTACCCGAACCGTCGTCATTGCGAGCTCCCAAAGGGAGCGAAGCAATCCAGCCAACGAGATGATGTCTCTGGATCGCCGCGACCGCTGCGCGGTCTCGCGATGACGGCCGATACTAGGGGGACAGACCTCGAAAGTCGAGCCACAGGAATGGGTTAAGGAGCTATTCTCAGGCATTCAAAAACCCGTCGCGACGGCGATTTCCCATTGGCAAGGACAGTCGCGCGCGATTAAGTGTGCGCTCCGTCCCTCCGGCGCGGAACCCGCATGCGACTTCTTGTCCTTCCCGGCGATGGTATCGGCCCCGAGATCGCCGCAGCGACGCTCGACGTGTTGCACGCGACCGACAAGCGCTTTGGCCTCAATCTCAACATCGCCGAAGACGTGGTCGGCCACGTCAGCCTCAAGCGGCATGGCGCCACCGTGCGCGACGATTTGCTCGATGCGGCCCGCCGGGCCGACGGCGTCATGCTTGGCCCGACCGCGACCGCCGAATATAAGGACGCGGCGCGCGGCGAGATCAACCCGTCGGCGTTCTTCCGCAAAGGGCTCGATCTTTACGCCAACATCCGGCCAGCGCGCACCTATGACGGCGTGCCGGCAAAGATCGGTGCCTTCGATCTGGTGATCGTGCGCGAGAACACCGAAGGCTTCTACGCCGACCGCAACATGGAAAAAGGCAGCGGCGAAATCCTGGTGACGCCGGACGTCGCGATCGCGCTGCGGCGCATCACGCGGCCGGCGTGCGCGCGCATCGCCCGTGCCGCCTTTGACCTCGCCTCGCGCCGGCGCCAGCACGTCAGCATCGTGCACAAGGCCAATGTGCTCAAGATCGGCGACGGCATGTTCATCGACGAGTGCCGCCAAGCGGCGAAAGATTTTCCCGGCGTGACGGTCGACGATTTCATCGTCGACGCCATGATGGCGCATATCATCCGCGCACCGCAGCGCTTCGACGTCAGCGTCACCACCAACATGTACGGCGACATCATCTCGGATCTGACGGCGGAGCTATCCGGCAGCATCGGTCTCGGCGGCTCGCTCAACGCCAGCGACGATCACGCGATGGCGCAAGCGGCGCACGGCTCGGCGCCGGATATCGCCGGCCAGGACCGCGCCAATCCGCTGTCGCTCGTGCTGTCGGCGGCGCTGCTGCTCGACTGGCACGGACGGCGGAAAGGCGGCGCCACGTTCACCCAGGCCGCAGCGGCGATCGAGCGTACCGTCACAGCGGTGGTCGCCGCGCGCGAATGCACCCGCGACGTCGGCGGCACGCTGGGCACGCGTGCCGCCGGCGCGGCGCTGGTAAAGCGGCTTGCCGCCGGTTGATTTCGCGCCGGCTTTCGGCCGATAGTTCGCCGAGATTGAAATGGGGGGAGCCATGAAACGCATCCTGATTTCCGCCGTCGCGCTGGCGGCGCTGCTGGCAACGCCGACGGCCGCGCTGGTGACTTCCACGCCGCTGCCGGCGGAAGGCATCACCCCCGCCGAAATGGCGCAACTCCTCGCCCAACACGAGACGACGCCTAAACTTGCCCAAGGCAGCGACGGTAAGCCGATCATCAACGGCCGCACCGCCGGTGTCGGGTTCGACGTCAGCTTCGACCAATGTCACGGTGACCGCTGCCGCGACGTGATGTTCGACGCTGGCTGGGGAAACGCCAAAGGCGACCCGAAGTTGACCCTCGAGCATATCAACCGGTGGAACGCGGAGAACCGATTCCTCCGCGCGTCCATATCCAACAACACGCTGCGGGCCGAGATGGACGCTCGCATCGCGCGCGGCTCGACTGCCAATGTCGAGGAATATATCGAGCTGTGGAAGCAGCAGCTTCGTAAATTCAGGTCGTTCATGGAGTTGTAGTCATCGTGATACGCGCGGCGATGCGTTGGGTTGGACTCTGCGCGCTGTTGTTTGCGCTCGCCGTTACGGCCGCGCCGGCGCACGCCGATCCGCTGGAACTGTGGCACATCGTTCACGACCAGTGCGTGCCCAATCAGATCAACCGGCATGATCCATCACCCTGCACGCTCGTGGATCTGGCGGGCGGCTACGTCGTGCTCATGGATCGCCGCGGCGCAACGCAATTCCTGGTGCTGCCGACGGCGCGCATCACCGGCATCGAAAGCGCCGCGATTCTTTCGCCGCGCGTGCCCGATTACATGCAGGACGCCTGGGACGCGCGCCGTCTCGTGCAAGAGCGGACGACCGGGCAACTGACGCGCGCCGATCTGTCGCTGGCGGTCAACTCGATTTACGGCCGCAGCCAGAATCAGCTCCATATCCACGTCGATTGCCTGCGCCAGGATGTGCGCGACGCGCTGGCGCGGCACCGCAACGCCATCGGCGACAAATGGCAGCCCTTCCCGGTCAAACTCGCGGGACACGACTACATTGCACGCCGGCTGATCCTCCGCGATCTCGCGGACGTCAATCCGTTCCGGACGCTGGCCGACGAGGTGCCCGAGGCACGCGCCAACATGGGCGCGTATACGCTCGTCATCGCCGGCGCGACGTTCGGCGGCAAGCCCGGCTTTATCGTGCTTGCGGACCATGCCGATCCGACGCACGGCGATTTCGCCAATGGCGAAAGCCTGCAGGACCACGCCTGCGCGGTGGCGCGGCGATAGCTGCCGAAGGGTCTACGTACCGCGCTCTCTATCGTCGGGGATGTCGCGAGCGACCCACACGCCCGAACATGCGACT
Source organism: Allostellaceae bacterium (assembly GCA_050729555.1). GTDB lineage: Bacteria > Pseudomonadota > Alphaproteobacteria > ATCC43930 > CGMCC-115725 > REEB95. Next base: position 8,762 of record JBOHLR010000042.1, on the reverse strand, counting down.
AGAACGGCGGTCAACCACATTGCCGGCAGCGGCGCTCCGGTCGCCTGAGCGACGGCACCGAGAAGCAAGGCGCCGATGGCGTAACCAGTATCCCGCCAATAGCGATACGTCCCGAGCGCCTTACCGCGCCACAACGCCGGCGTCCGGTCAGACATCGCGGCAATCAGATTCGGATACAGCAGCGCCATGCCGATGCCCATGATCACGGCGGCCGGCAGCCAGACGAGCGGGCCAGCGCCGAGCGCCGTCGCCGCAATGCCGGCGGCGAGCAAAAAAAAGCCGGCAACGACCGGCATTTTTCGACCGATGCGGTCCGCGAGATGGCCGGTCCAGAGCTGCGAGAAACCCCAGACCATCGCATAGGCGCCGGTGAGCCAACCGATCTCGACCAGACCGGCACCATGCGCCTTGAAGAACACCGGAAACATCACCCACACCAAAGCATCGGCGATCTTGTTGACCGCGCCCGCCTGGCAAATGGCGCGGCCCGCCGGGTCGGAGAATGAGATGCGCCGGAAGATTTCGCCGAGCGGCGTCTCCGGCTCCGGATGACGCGCGGCGACCGCGTGTTCCTCCACGTGCTCCGCCTTCATCCAAGCGAGGGTATCGCGGGTCCACAGCAGGCAGGCGAGGGCCGCCGCAACCGTCGCGAGTCCGAACACGAGCAATGCCGGTCGAGCGCCGATATGGTGAGCGAGCCAGGCAACGCCAAACCCGGCAAGACCAACCGCGACGTAGCCCGTCGCTTCGTTGATGCCGACAGCAAGGCCGCGCTGATTGCTTGCGGCGAGATCGATCTGGCTGGTCACCGTCATCGACCAGGCGAAGCCCTGGTTAACACCCAGAAAAACGTTGGCGGCGACAATCCACCACCAGTTGGGCGCGAAATAGATCAGCAGGGGAATCGGGATTCCGGCGAGCCATCCCATGACCAGCACCGGCTTGCGACCGAGGCGATCGGCGATTCCGCCGGCGACGAAATTGAGTGCACCCTTCACGAGCCCAAACGAGACGACGAAGGTGGCGAGGAACACGAATGCCCCCGACGAGACTCCGAACTCGTGCGCCAGGGTAGGCAGCACCGCGCGCTCCATTCCAGCCACGAGGCCGACGAAGAACACTTGAACTGTTTGCAGGGCGAACTGCTCGCGATTGGCGGCGATTCCGCGCCGATAACGCGCTGTGGGTGGCGCCGAGCCGGTCATCGTCAAGGTTTCGTCCTCCCCGAGCATCCCTGTTGACGGGACAGTCTTTATTCAATAATTCTATTGAATGTTTTATAGTATGGCAGAAATGTCAAGCCCGAGTCCGAAGCGCCGGTTATTCGCCGGCGTCGCCGAAGTCGCCAAGGCACTCGGCCACTTCTATCGGCTCGAAATTCTCGAGCTTCTCGCCCAGGGCGAGCGCAGCGTCGAGTCGCTCGCCGAGCGCGTCGGCTTGCCGGTCGCCAACGCGTCGCAACATTTGCGGCTGATGCGGCGTGTCGGCATTTTGGCATCGCGACGCGACGGCAAGCGCATCCTCTATCGGGTAAGCGATCCGTCGCTACTCACGCTGACCGCCGCGCTGCATCGCGTCGCCGAACGCAATGCCGCCGAGGTGCGCGCAATCATCGGCGGTTATTTCCGCGAGCGCGACGCACTGGAGCCGGTGACGCGGCGCGAGCTTGCCCGGCGCCTGAAGGACGGCCTAGTCACCGTGCTCGACGTGCGGCCCGCCGACGAATTCGCCGCGGGCCATCTGCCGAAAGCCGTCAATATTCCGCTTCGCGCGTTGACGCGTCGACTGTGCGCGATTCCGAAGAACCGCACGGTCGTCGCCTATTGCCGCGGCCCGTATTGCGTTCTCGCCTACGAGGCCGTGGCGCTGTTGCGTGACCGCGGCTTCAAGGCCCAACGGCTCGAAGACGGCTTTCCGGAATGGAAGGCCGCGGGCCTGCCGGTCGAAAGCAGCGCTCACGCCACCAAGTAGTGCACGCCGAAGCGGTTTTCGGAATCGGTCCAGCAATCGAGCGGCTTGAAGCCGGCGCGCGCCGCCAGGCGGCGGAACTCGTCGACGGTGAACTTGTAGGAATATTCGACGTGCATCCGCTCGTCGGCGAAGAAGGCGATGCGCCGGCCGGCCAGCGTGACGAGCTGATCCATCAGGCTGCGGATGTAGATTTCGATGCGGCCGGCGGCCTCGTTGTAGACCGCCTCGTGCGCGAAGCGCTTCAGGTTGAAATCGGCGCCGAGCTCGCGGTTCATGCGCGCCAGCACATTGAGCGTGAATTGCGCGGTGACGCCGGCCGCGTCGTTGTAGGCGGCATGCAGCACGCGCGGATCCTTCTTCAGATCGGCGCCAACGATCATCGCGCTGCCGGGGTCCAGAAGCGTGCGGCAGCCGCGCAGGAAACGCACGGCTTCGTCGGGTGTCAGGTTGCCTATTGTAGAACCTGGAAAGAAACCGACGCGGCGGTCGCGCGTCGCCGCAACCAGCGGCGGCAGGCGCGCCGGGTCCATGTAGTCGGCACACACCGCGATCACCTCGAGCGCTGGGAAGTCGGCGGCGATGGCCGAGGCCGCCGGATGCAGCATGCCGCCCGAAATGTCGATCGGCACGTAGGACGACGGTTTGTCGAGCGCATCGAGCAGCAGCCTCACCTTGGTGCTGGCGCCGCTGCCGAATTCGATCAACCGCGCGCGCGGACCGATGCGCGCCGCGATCTCGCCGACGTGCTCGGCCAAGAGCGCGGTCTCGGCGCGGGTGACGTAGTATTCCGGCAGCTCGCAGATGCGCTCGAACAGCGCCGAGCCCTGCGCGTCGTAAAGAAAACGGCACGGGATCGCCTTGCGGCGGCGGGTCAATCCGTCCAACGCGACGTCGCGAAAACTTTCTTCGCGCGGCGCGAAATCGAGGTAGGCGGCGAGCGTTCCCTTCGGCATCAGCCATCCTCCGCGAGACGAATTCCGCCAAAACACCAGCGCGCGGCGGGCGGGAAGAAGTTGCGATAGCTCGCGCGCACATGACCGGAGGGCGTCGCACAGCACCCGCCGCGCAGAACAATCTGCCCCGACATGAACTTGCCGTTGTATTCGCCGAGCGCGCCGTCGGGCGCGCGGAATCCCGGATAGGGCGCGTAGGCGCTCTGCGTCCATTCCCAGCAATCGCCGAACATTTGGAGGAGCGCGGGCGCAGACAGTGCACTGTCGGCAGTCGCCGAGCGTAACCCCCTCACCCTTCCCTCTCCCCCTGAAGGGGGCGAGGGTTTCTCAAATTGGGGGGCGATTGGATGCAAAATACCGCTGTCGAGGAAGTTGCCATCCGTCGGGACGTCGGTAGCGGCGGTTTCCCATTCCGCCTCGGTCGGCAAACGCCGGCCGGCCCAGCGCGCGAAGGCGTCGGCCTCGTAATGGCTGATATGCACCACCGGCGCGAACGGATCGAGCGGCGCCAATCCCGCGAGCGTGAACTCGAACCAGCGATCGCCGTCCGGCCGCCAATAGAGCGGCGCCGACCAACCGCCCGCGTTGACCGCGGCCCAGCCGTCGCTCAGCCAGAATTCCGGCCGGCGATAACCGCCATCGGCGACGAAGGCGAGATATTCGCCGTTGGTGACGAGGCGCGTCGCCAGGCGGAACGGCTCGAGCCAGACCTTGTGACGCGGCCGCTCGTTGTCGAAGGCGAAGCCGCTTTCGGCATCGCCGACCTCGACCAGACCGCCGACGAAGGACTGCCATTCGAGCGCCGGCGCGGCGCGCGCGGGCTTCGGCACGGCGGACTTATACGCCGGCAGAAGCGGGCTCTGGGCGAAGACGTGCTTGATGTCCATCAGGGTCAATTCCTGATGCTGTTCCTCATGCGCGATGCCGAGCTCGATGAGCGGCGCGATCGCCGCGAACGTCGCCGCATCCGCCGCCGCGATCAGCCGTTCCATCGCCGCGGTCACATGCGCGCGATAGCGCGCGACCTCGGCAACGCCGGGCCGCGATAGCAGGCCGCGCGCCGGCCGCGAATGGCGCGGTCCGACCGCCTCGTAATAGGAGTTGAACAGGTGATTGTAAGCCGGGTCGAAGACGCGGTAGCCGGCATCGTGCGGCACCAGCAGAAACGTTTCCCAGAACCAGGTGACATGCGCCAAGTGCCACTTCGTCGGGCTGACGTCGGGCATCGACTGCACGACCTGGTCCTCGGGCAGCAACGGCGCCGCGAGCCCCTCGCTGCGCGCGCGACAATCCGCGAAGCGCACGCGCCACGCGTCGCGCCCCTCGGCAGACGCCGTCCTGCCGGCCGCCAGGGCCATCAAGCCTCCCACGCGCAGCGCCGTTGTTGCCGTTGCCGCTGGCGCTCGGTTTAGAACGATTATAGGGGAGATGTGGTTGCACGCCAGCCGTGTCGCATCACGGCAGCGTGACACGCAACGGCCACACAATCGTCAGCGGCCCTTTCGGTCATCGCCCAGTGGGCGACGGCATCAACCGACGCGCACGCCTTTCCAGAAGGCGACGCGACCTTTGATTTCCGCCGCCGCCGGCTTGGGATCGGGGTAAGTCCACGCCGCGTCAGCGTTCTCCTTGCCGCCAGCGACGACGGTGAAATAGCGCGCGTCGCCCTTCCATGGACAGGTATAGGTCGACGCGCTGGGCTTGAGCGCCGACCATTTCACCGCCTCTTGCGGGAAATAATGGTTGCCCTCGACGACCACCGTCTGATCGCTTTCGGCGATGGTCTCGCCGTTCCATACCGCCTTGACCATAGGAGCCTCCGTAAAGTGCAATGCCGTCATTGCGAGCCGTAAGGCGAAGCAATCCAGAGTGGCCGTACGATTCTGGATTGCTTCCGCTGCGCTACGCGCCGCGTCGCAATGACAAAAAGCGTGTCACCCCGCGCGGCGCCACGTCGTGCCGCCGGGACCGTCCTCCAACAGAATGCCCTTGAGCGCAAGCGCGTTCCGGATGCGATCCGCCTCGGCGAAATTCTTCGCCTTGCGCGCGGCATTGCGCGCGGCGATCTGCGTCTCGATCTCGGCTTCGTCTATCGGCGAGCCAACAGCCGCCAACGATTCGAAGGGTATTCTCGCTGTTAGCGTCACGGTTGTGAGATGCTGCCTCGGCCCCTTCAACCAAGCCTCGGGCTTTTGCTGCAAAATGCCGAGCAGCTTGCCCGAGTCCAACAGTGCACCCTTGAGCCGCGATTTTTCGGCGCGAGTCTGAGCCTTGTTGAGCGCCGCCACGTCCTCGTGCAACGCCGCCAACGCCAGCGGCGTGTTGAGATCGTCGTCGAGCGCGCCACGCGCCTTGGCACCCTGCCCTGCGGCCGGCACGTCCTCGACCGAGCGCAGCGCGAGATAAAAGCGGTCGAGCGTGCGCTTGGCCTCGGCCAAGCGTTCGGCCGTCCAGTCGAGCGGGTCGCGGTAATGCGCGGTCAGCATGGCGAGCCGCGCCGCCTCGCCCGGCGCGTCCTTGAGCACGTCGCGGATGGTGACGAAATTGCCTTCCGACTTCGCCATCTTGGCGCCGTTCACGGTGACGAAGCCGTTGTGCAGCCAATATTTGACGAACGGCTTGCCGCCATGGGCGCAGACGCTTTGCGCGATTTCGTTCTCGTGATGCGGAAAGATGAGATCAAGACCGCCGCCGTGGATGTCGAAGGTCTCGCCGAGATGGACTTCGCTCATCGCCGAGCATTCGAGATGCCAGCCGGGCCGGCCGCGGCCCCACGGACTGTCCCAGCCCGGCAGGTCGGATGGCGACGGCTTCCACAGCACGAAGTCGGCAGGATCGCGCTTGTACGGCGCGACTTCGACGCGCGCGCCGGCGATCAGCTCATCGCGGTCGCGCCGCGACAGCCGTCCATAGCCCGCCATGCTCGGCACCGCGAAAAGCACGTGGCCCTCGGCGATATAGGCGTGGCCCGACGCGATCAGCGTCTCGATCAGCTTGATCATCGGCGCGATGTGCTGCGTCGCGCGCGGCTCGACGTCGGGCTTAAGGCAACCGAGCGCAGCGACGTCCTCATGGAAAGCGGCCGCGGTGCGCGCGGTGAGCGCGGCGATCGGCTCGTTGTTGGCCTTGGCGGCGGCGTTGATCTTGTCGTCAACGTCGGTGATGTTGCGCGCGTATTTGACGTGGCCGGCGCCATAACGGTCGCGCAGCACGCGATAGAGCACGTCGAAGACGATCACCGGCCGCGCGTTGCCGATATGCGCGAAGTCGTACACGGTCGGCCCGCAGACATACATGCGCACATTGGCCGCATCCAAGGGCGCGAATTCCGCCTTGCGGCGGGTGAGCGTGTTGTAAAGCGACAGGGCCATGCGGCGGCGGAGTCTCGCGGTTTGCGCGCCAGTCCTAACAAATCGGGCCGGCGCGGTCGATACAGTATCTGACGAGACTTGGCTTGGCGAAAATCGCGCTGAAGCTTATCGGCGGTGCGTGACGGCTTTGAAAATTCCTTAGGTCTCGAACTATAATCGGCGCGGGAGGACCCCATGGCCGTCGACGCGAAGCTCCAGCGCCTGATCGATCTCGCCGCACCCTATTGGGCGGGCGAAGCCGAAGTGGTGCGGACCTATTGGAGTTCGCCCCAGCGCACGCGCGCGACGGATCTCCTGTGGCTGTCGCGCCAATGCTTCAAGGAATTCTGGGGCTCGGGCGTCGGCAAGTACGACAAAGGCGGCATCTTCTTCGGCGTGCTCAAGAACATCGTTGCGCGCGCCGACGCGATCGATATCGGCTTCGACCGGCACGAGATGCTCGATCTGCTCGAAGGCTTCAAGGCGGAGTTCGCGCATTATTGCGCCTTCGCCGACGTCTACGACGCGCTTCGTTCGGCCGGGTCGCCGCGGCTCAATCCCAAGCTGCTCGAAAGCTGGCCGGACGAGGACGCGCTCACCGCGCTGCGCTTCCGCCATCAGGAGCAGCACGGCGAGATCGGGTTGCGCGCTTGCAAGCTGACGGAGGGCGGCTATTGCGGCCTGTTCCGCGAGGGCATGGCGCTCGCCGGCAAGGGCGGCGTCGACGCCAAGATCGCCGCCGCCTGCGCCCTAGTCTACGACGACGAGTTCGTCCACATGCTTGGCGGCATCGCCAACATCGTCACCGAAGGTTTGAGCGACGCCGAATGGAAGCTGCTGGGCGATCTGGTGACGGCGCAGCTCCAGCACCGCATCCGCATGCGCAACGCGCAGTTCAGCCAGCCGCTGTCCGAAGTGCGTGTCGTCGCCATCTACCGCGGCGAGATCGAGCCGATCGCGTTCGATTATCGCCGCGCCGGTCTAGCGGCGTAAGGCTCCGCACCAGCGCCGAAGCCGCCGCTAGCGCCATACCGCGATTTCCGCCATGATCGGGCGACAGCCGGGCCTGTAGGGGAAAGCCCGGCTGAACAGAGCGAGCGTGCGTTCCCGTTCTTGATGGCCAGGGGGGTCGGTCATGTGGGGGAAGTGCCTTGTTGCCTGCGCGGCTTTGACCGCGCTCGCCGCGGCCGGTCCGGTCCGCGCGCAAACCAGCGATCGGCAATGGGATTGGTGCAAAGGCGACAACGCCGATCTCAGCATCGGCGGTTGCACCGCCATCATCCAGTCGGGCCAGGAAACCACGATGAACCTGGCCATCGCCTTTTACGACCGCGGCAACGCCTATGACGACAAGGGCGAGTACGACAAGGCGATCGCCGACTATACCCAGGCGCTGCAACTTGATCCGCGACACGAGACCGCCCTGGTCAATCGCGGTCTTGCCTATAAGCACAAAGGCGACTACGACCGCGCCATCGCCGATTTCAACGCCGCGCTCGGCCTCAAGCCCGACGACGAGGACGCCTATATCGATCGCGGCCTGACGTTCGAGAAAAAGAATCAGTACGACCGCGCCGAACAGGATTACTCGCAGGCGATCCGGCTGAAGCCGGGCGACGCCGAGGCCTATGTCGATCGCGGCATCGCCCGGCGGCATCTCGGCCAATACGATCCCGCCGTCGCGGATTACACCCATGCCATCGCGTTGAAGCCGGGCTATTCCGACGCCTATTTCAATCGCGGCACCACCTATTGGTACAAAGAGGATTTCCGCAACGCCGAAAAGGATTTCGACGTCGCGATACAGATCGACCCCAAACAGGCGGACGCCTGGTACTGGCGCGGCCGCAGCAAGGAGAAGCTGGGCGACAAGGCCGGCAGCGACGCCGACATCGCCCATGCGCGCGCGCTCGATCCATCGATCGGCAAATGAACGCCACGCGTCATCGCGGAGGACAGACATGAGCAAGACCGGACGACTGGGCTGGAACCAGCTTTTGTTCGCCGTTGAGGGTCGCGCGACGCGTTTCGATTATTGGATGCGTTGGGTGTTGCCCTATTTCATCGGCGCTCTCATCGCCGCCTTTCTCGACGACGTGCTCGGAACCGTCAATCCGACGGGCGGCGTCGGCGTCATCATGGTCATCTACATCATCGCCGCGGTTTGGCCGAACCTGGCCGTCGGCATCAAACGTTGCCACGATCGCGGCCGGTCGGGCTGGTTCCTGCTGATTGGCCTGGTGCCGCTCCTCAACCTCTGGCTGGCGGTCGAGCTCATGTTCCTGCGCGGCACCGTCGGTTTGAACCGGTTCGGCCCCGACCCGCTCGACGGCGTGGCGGTCGCAGCCGCCGGCATCACGACCTAGGGTCAGGACCCATTAATTATGTTGCGGATCATGTGATCGGTTGATTCACTGGCGGCGCAAGGAGGCGTCGCGATGGAAAATTTGTTGCTGCTCTCCGAGGCGCAGATGCGCCGGATTGAACG
>JBOHLR010000041.1:0-15644 GCA_050729555.1 Allostellaceae bacterium | reverse complement strand
GAAGCCGACGATTGCCTTCAGCATGCCGCGCGTGTAGTCCGCCGGCGCGTCGCTGACGTGCCAGCGATTGGGCCGGTCCGCCTCGTGCGTATCAGTGAGCCGGGTCACCAATTGCAGCAGGCGGTCGGCGTCGTCGTAGAACTTCACCGGCCCATAGGCATGGACGGCGATGTAATTCCACGTCGGCACCACCTTGCCGGTCTTGCGTTTGGTCGCATACGCGGACGGCGAGACGTAGGTATTGGGTCCGAGAAAGATCGCCAGCGCCGGCGTATCCGACGATGCCTCGCGCCAGTGCGGATTGGCGCGCGCGACGTGGCCGCTGAGCGTTCCAAACGGCGCGGGTTCGGGGTCGATCAGCATCGGCACATGGCTCGCGACCAGACCGGCCGGGCCGAACGTCACCAGCGTGCCGAGCTTGATCCGCCGGATCGTGTCGTGCAGCACGCCGACGTCGGTCTCTTTGAAATTGTCAGGCAGGTACATCCCGATCTCCACGGCGTACCCTATTCACCGGCAACGGTCCTAGCAATCGCCCTCGCGATCGATCCGCTTTTGATCGAGCTCGCGCGCGGCTTTTTCCGCTTTCAGCCTTTCGGCTTCGCGTTCGACCTTGGTGCGGCCGAAGACGACGCGGTTTTCCGCCGCTTGTTTGTGCGCCTCCGCGTGGCGCTTCGCCTTGCGGAAGCGGTTGAGATTGACCGGCTCAGCCATGGTCCAACTCGCCGCTGCGGTAGCTCTCGAGCACCAGAAGCCGCAACGCGCTTGACAAATTGCCGTCGCGCTTGGCATCGACCTCGGCGACCAATGCGTTGATCGATTGGCAGCGCTTAGCCGCGAGCGCGCGCAGCTCGCGCCAGAACTGCTCCTCGAGCGTCAGGCTGGTCGAATGCCCGGCGATGGTCACCGAGCGCTTGCGCACCGGTCCGGCCATCAGCGCGGTCCGGCCATCGCCTCGGCGTCGACCCAGCGGTCGAAATCCGGACCGCTGACATGCCCCAGAGCGATCGCCGCCTCGCGCAGCGTCGTGCCGTCCTTGAGCGCCTTCTTCGCCACATCGGCCGCCTTGTCGTAGCCGATATGCGGGCTCAAGGCGGTGACCAGCATGAGCGACCGATTGAGCAGTTCGTCGATACGCGCGACGTCGGCCTCGATGCCGTCGACGCAGTTTGCCGCGAAGCTCGCCGCCGCGCCGCCGATCAAGCGGATCGATTGCAGCAGGTTATAGATGATCACCGGCTTGAAGACGTTGAGTTCGAAATTTCCCTGGCTGCCGGCGATCGAAATGGCGACATGATTGCCCATCACTTGCGCGGCGACCATGGTCACCGCCTCGCACTGAGTCGGGTTGACCTTGCCCGGCATGATCGATGAGCCCGGCTCGTTCTCCGGCAGATGCAATTCACCGAGGCCGCAGCGCGGTCCCGAGCCCATCAACCGGATGTCGTTGGCGATCTTCATCAGCGACGCGGCGACGACATTGAGCGCGCCCGACAGCTCGACCAGCGTATCGTGCGCCGCCAGTGCCTCGAACTTATCCGGCGCCGAAACGAAGGGCAGGTCGGTCACCACCTTGAGGCGTTTGATGAAGGCGCCGGCGAAATCCCTGGGCGCATTGAGGCCGGTGCCGACGGCGGTGCCGCCCTGCGCCACGGCATAAAGCCGTGGCAGGCAGGCTTCGACGCGCGCCAGACCAGTTGTCACCTGATGCGCATAGGCGCCGAACTCGGCGCCCAAGGTCAGCGGCGTCGCATCCTGCAGATGGGTGCGGCCGATCTTGACGATGCGGGCGAATGCCCGCGCCTTGACGTTGAGCGCGCGTTCAAGCTGCTTGAGCCCGGGCATCAGCCGATCGCGAATTTCGAGCGCTGCCGCGATGTGCATCGCGGTCGGAAAGCTGTCGTTCGATGACTGGCTCATATTGACGTGATCGTTGGGATGGATCGGTGCCTTGGCGCCGCGTTTGCCGCCCAACGCTTCGTTGGCGAGCGCCGCGATCACCTCGTTGGCGTTCATATTGGTCTGCGTGCCCGAGCCCGTCTGCCAGACCACCAGCGGAAATTCGTCGTCGTACTGTCCGCGTCCGACCGTCGCAGCCGCCGCTGCGATCGCGCGCCCGCGTTTCTTGTCGAGCGCGCCGATGTCGACATTGGCTTCGGCCGCCGCCTGTTTTTGGATGCCGAAGGCGTGAATAAGCGCCAGCGGCATGCGCTCGCCGCCGATGCGGAAATTCTCAAGCGAACGTTGCGTCTGCGCGCCCCACAGCCGCGCTGCCGGCACCGCGACCGGGCCCATGCTGTCGCGCTCGGTGCGCGTCGCGTCTTTCGCCATGGCCTGCCTCCTCGCCTGACTCTAGGGGATAGTCAGGCGGGCAGGAGCGGTCAAGCCGTGCCCGTCGACGTCAGGGATGCGGCGGCACCGGCCGCGGCCATTTGGCGAGATCGGCGAACTGCGCGCGCTGTTGCGGCGTCAGGGTCGCCAGGAAGGATTCCATCGCCGCGGTCGCCGCTTTCTGGAACGCGACGTGGTTGGCGTCGGCCTGGGCGAGCAGATCGGCGATCACCTTCTCATCCGGCTGCGGCTTGGCGAGTTGATCCCAGATCTGATCGAACAGCGGGCGGTTCTTCTGGAACGTTTCCCGGCGATGCTCGCGCAATGTCGCGATCATGCTGTCGAAGGCGGTGCGTTGCGTGCCCTTCAGATCCATTTCGTGGCTGGCGCGCTCGAACCGCGGGATCGGACCCATCGGCGGGTGTCCGAATTCGGCATGGAAAACGAGATGCCCGATCAGGCCAGCTACAAAGAACACGTTGAAGACGAGCGATACGACGAGCGCGATAACGACTCCGCGCCGCCGTTTCGGGGCGCGGTCAGCGACCTCATTGGTGCTCATATCGCCCCGTCCTCGGTCGAGAAGAAGCTCGTCGGTTGATCGACTGTATCGCCGGTCACGGAAGACGACGAGAACAGATTGTCGTAAGCGCCGGAGCCCAGCGTGAATCCGGCGAGGCTCGTCAGCACCAGACAGGCCGCAACGGCGACCCGGGCCACATGCACGCGCCAGCTCCCGGACGCTGGCAACGGGTGGAAGGGTACGATCCGGCCGTCGGATGAATCGCCGGCCACAAGCGAAGCAGCGCGATCGATGGCGCGCTGCGGAACGGCCGCATCGCCGATGCTGCGGGCGGCGATGACATCATCGAGCGCCTCGGGATGCACCGCCAGCCACGCCTCGATTGGCTCGGCCGCGGCTTCGCGCAGCCGGCCGTCGGCATAAGCCGCTAGGTCGAGCGCGACATCCGCGTCGTCCGCGGTCTGATCCCGCCCGATGCGGTCAAGCGCGTGGAAACGGCGCCAGAGGGCGGCCCAATCGGCCGATTCCATGTCCCTCGGGTTGCTCATAGTTATCTCCTGCTCAATTTAGGCATGATTGCGCCAATTCATCCCCGTTCGAGCCCTGATTTTGCGGGGTTTTCGGGGGCAAAATGCTCCCGCAGCTTCAGCATCGCCTTGTGGTGGGTACTGCGAATCGTTTGCGGGTCGACCTTCAGGACGGCGGCAATTTCGGCCACTTCCATGTCCCGGTCGTAAAGCATGGTCAGGATCAGCTTCTGGCGGGGCGACAGCAGCCCATCCGGCAGCTTGATCCGCTCGGTCGGTTCGGCGGTGACCGCTAGCGCCGATTCCGGCACCGCCTCATAGGGGGTGGTCAGCGGCTGGCGGCGACGCAGGATGTCGCGCGCGGTCGAACGCGCCACGATGGTCAGCCAAGTGGACAGGCCCGCGCGCGCCGGATCGTAGGTCTTGAGGAGGCGATAGCCGTCCTTGCACAGGCGGACGAAGACTTCTTGCACCAGATCCTCGACCTCGCCGGCGTCGCGTGCCTGGCTGCGCACCGCCGACACGATCAGCCCGGCGAAACGCCGGACGAAGGCGTCCCATTGCGCCTTGTTGCCGCGCACCAATGCGGCGAGATCGATGGTTTCAGCCACGCGTCGGTCCTAAATCCGCATCCGGCTTACGCCAGCTTGGCGAAGAAGTCGTTGCCCTTGTCGTCGATGACGATGAACGCCGGAAAGTTCTCGACCTCGATGCGCCACACCGCTTCCATGCCGAGCTCCGGATACTCCACCACCTCGACCTTCTTGATGCAGTCCTGCGCCAGGCGTGCCGCCGGTCCGCCGATCGATCCGAGGTAAAAGCCGCCATGCTTCTTGCACGCGTCGCGCACTTCGGCGCCGCGATTGCCTTTGGCCAGCGTCACGAAGCTGCCGCCCGCTGCCATGAAGGCGTCGACATAGGAGTCCATGCGCCCGGCGGAGGTCGGTCCGAACGAACCCGACGCATAACCGTGCGGCGTCTTGGCCGGCCCGGCATAATAGATCGGATGGTCCTTGGCGTATTGCGGCAGGCCTTCGCCGCGGTCGAGCCGCTCCTGCAGCTTCGCGTGCACAATGTCGCGCGCGACGATCAACGGGCCCGACAACGACAGCCGCGTCTTGATCGGATACTGCGACAGCGTCTTGCGGATTTGCGCCATCGGCTGCTTGAGGTCGACGCGCACCACGGCACCGCCGAGCTTGGCTTCGTCGATCTCGGGCAGGTACTGCGCCGGATTGGTCTCGAGTTGCTCGAGAAAAACGCCGTCGGCGGTGATCTTGCCGAGGATCTGGCGGTCGGCGGAGCACGACACGCCGATACCGATCGGGAGGCTTCCGCCATGCCGGGGCAGACGGATGACGCGAACGTCGTGACAGAAATATTTGCCGCCGAACTGCGCGCCGATGCCCATGGCACGCGTCAGGCCCAGCACCTCCTGCTCGAATGCCGTGTCGCGAAAGGCTTGGCCGAACTTGTTGCCCTGCGTCGGCAACGTATCGAGATAACGGCAGCTCGCCAGCTTGACGATCTTCAAATTGAGCTCGGCCGACGTGCCGCCGATGACGATCGCCAGGTGATAAGGCGGACAGGCGGCGGTGCCGAGGGTGCGGATTTTCTCGTCGAGGAACTTGAGCAGCGCCTTGGGATTGAGCGTCGCCTTGGTCTGCTGATAGAGGAACGTTTTGTTGGCCGAGCCGCCGCCTTTGGCGATGAACAGGAATTTGTACGCGTCGCCGTCGGCGGCGTAGATCTCGATCTGCGCCGGCAGATTGTCGCCTGTGTTGACCTCGTCGTACATGCCGAGCGGCGCCACCTGGCTGTAGCGCAGGTTGGTTTCGGTGAAGGTGCGGCGCACGCCGGCCGCGATGGCGGCCTCGTCGCCGCCGCCCGTCCACACGCGTTGGCCTTTCTTGCCCATGACGATCGACGTGCCGGTGTCCTGGCACATCGGCAGCACCTTGCCGGCCGCGATGTTGGCATTCTTCAGCAGATCGAAGGCGACGAACTTGTCGTTCGCCGAGGCTTCCGGATCGTCGAGGATGGCACGCAGCTGCTTCAGGTGGCCGGGCCGCAGCAGATGCTGGCAATCGACGAAGGCCTGCCGCGTCAATTCGGTCAGCGCCGGCAATCCTACGGTAACGACGCGTTCGCCGCCGAAGGCGGTGGTGGCGACATGCTCGGATGTCAGCTTGCGATAGGGCGTGTCGTCCTCGCCCAGCGGGAACATCTCGTGGAAGGCGGCATCCATGCTGCGCTCGCGTTCGGGGAAAACGGCCGAGAAAGAGCGTATTACGCCCGTCCGGTCAAGCGCAGCCCTCGGTCGTAAGCCCCAAGGAAAGCTGCGGTTTTTCTCTTATCCGGATGGGCGCTAGATAGCCGGCGGGAACCTTTTTCGCCGCCCGTCATCTATGGGCCTATGACGAGAAGGCAGGCCGTGACGCAGATCGCGGGACAACGTGGTGCGGATGCCGAATTGCTGGCGCTGATGCGGCGCGGCGAGCCGGCGGCGTTCGCCATGTTGATGCGCCAGAACAATCGCCGGCTTTATCGCCTGGCGCGCAGCATCGTGCGCGACGAAAGCGAAGCCGAGGACGTGGTGCAGGAAACCTACGTCCGCGCGCTCGCCCATCTCGACGAATTCCGCGGCGAGGCGAGCCTGACCACCTGGCTCGCGCGCATCGCCGCCAACGAGGCGCTCGGCCGGCTGCGCCGCCGCCGCCCGACCGTCGATTTGGCGCAGGCCGAAAACGTCGTCGCGCTGCCCGGCGTCGGCGCCACGGTCAATCCAGAAAACGTCGCGGCCCGGCGCGAGATTCGCCATATCATCGAGCGCGCAGTCGACGCGCTGCCGGCGAATTTTCGCACCGTCTTCATGCTGCGCGCGGTCGAGCAGATGAGCATCGACGAAACCGCGTCGTTGCTCGGAATTCCGGCCGAGACGGTGAAGACCCGTTTCCATCGCGCCAACCGCCAGCTGCGCCAGGCGTTGAGCGACGAGTTCGCCTCGATCCTTGACGACGCGTTTCCGTTCGCCGGCGCGCGCTGTGACGCGCTGATGGGCCGCGTGCTTGCGCGCCTCGGCGTCGTGACAGCAATTTCCGATCCGTCCGTTGCAAGCCTGAAACCGAAGGAGTGAACCATGCGTCGATTGCTCGTTGCCCTCGCCCTCTTGGCCTTCGTGGCCACGCCCGCTTTTGCCCAGAACGTCATGAAGGAACCGCCGGGCGGTACCTACAAGAAGGTCAGCACGCTCGTGAAGCTGCCGGACTTCCTGCCCGGCATCGGCGTGCTCTATGTCGATCCGACGACACTGCCCGCCGGACCGTTCCTGGCCTATGACCACAAAGGCAAGCTGGTCAGCACGATCTACATGATTCCGATCAAGGATTTCGAAGCGCAGAAGGGGTTCTCGTTGGCGGCGCCGGGCGGCCGCGTCGATCACGTGTCGCTCTACTTCAACGCCGGCCATCCTGGCGTCGAGGAGCCGCACTACCACATCGTGCTGTGACACGTGAGCAAGGCCGAGGAATCGCTGGTCGCGAAGTGAGCGGTGCGGGCGCGATGAAACATCCAAGCTCGTTTTCGCGCCGGACTCTGCTTGCTGGCACGGCGACCATGGTCGCCGTGTCGGCAACGCAGGGCCTGACGCGTTCGGCGCGCGCTGACGACAAGGCGACGAAGGAACAGGCCAAGTATCAGGATCACCCCAACGGCCAGCAACGCTGCGAGATCTGCGTCACCTTCCAGCCGCCAAACCGGTGTGCGTTCGTGCAAGGCGACATCAGCCCGAAAGGCTGGTGCCAGTTCTTCGCCGCGCGCGACAACGCGCACTGAACGCGGCGGCTACTTCTTGCGGAACTGATCGAGGGTGAGGACTTCGGCGCCTTTGCCCGCCGCCTTATCGTCGTCTTTAGCGCGTTTGTCGGTCTTGTCGCCTTTGGCCGCGCGCGGCTTTTCGAGCGGCGTCGGTATTTCGGCCGTCGGCGCCTCGCCCTCGGCCTGTTCGTTGGCCGCGGGCACCTGTTGGAACTGCAGGCCGAACTTCACCGCCGGATCGGCGAACGACAGGATGGCCTCGAACGGAATCACCAGCCGTTCGGGCTTACCGGCGAAGCTCAAGGTTACGCCGAAGCGTTCCTCCTCGACGTCGAGATCCCAGAACTGGTGTTCGAGCACGATGGTCATATCGTCGGGATGCTGCGCGCGCAGGCTCGCCGGTATCTCGACGCCGTCGAAGCCGGTCTTGAACGTGATGTAGAAGTGATGCGCGCCAGGGAGGCCGTTGGCGGCGGTGCGGGCCAGCGCCTCGCGCACCACGCCGCGGAGCGCGGCCTCGACCATCTTGTCGTAACGCAGAAGGTCTTTCACGCGCACTCCCGCAAACCAGAAATCAGTGGGGGGCTTCTGTTGCCCGGTGCCCCCCGAACCGCGCTTACTTAGAGACTAAGCAGCGAGTGCGACAGAGTTATCGTTCGCACTTAGGTTTTGGCCCGATAACGGCGGTACCATGCCGGGCAAAAGACGTACCTTTACCGCGCGCGTCGATCCTAGTTCGCCCCCATGATGGCGCGGAGACGATGGCTCCGCGAAACTGGTGGAGGCGCCGGGTACTGCCCCCGGGTCCGCAACGCTTATTCCATACGCTGTTTATCGCCATAGCTGGTTGCCCAGCGCCTTCAATATAGGCGCTTTCGCATCCGCTCAAAAGAGGCGACGAGTCGGCCTTTGCGGGCCGGAAGCGCGCGGCTAGAGTCGCCGCCCATGCCGCTCACGCCCGAACAACAGGCCGAAATCGACCGGCAACGCGTCGAGACCCAGCCGACGCGCCGCGCAGTCTCGCCGGGCCTGGAAGCGATTCTTTACCAAGCCATTCCGGTGCTCGATCACGGATTTGTCCGCGTGATCGACTACATGGGCGACGACGCGGCGGTGGTTCAGGCGGCGCGCGTCTCCTACGGCAAGGGGACGAAGAAGGTCACCGAGGATCGCGGCCTCATCCACTACCTGATGCGCCACCGGCACACGACGCCGTTCGAGATGTGCGAGATCAAGTACCACGTCAAGCTGCCGATCTTCGTCGCGCGGCAATGGATCCGCCATCGCACCGCCAACGTGAACGAGTATTCGGCGCGCTATTCGATCCTCGACAACGAATTCTACATGCCCGCGCCCGAGCATCTGGCGGCGCAATCGACCAGCAACCGGCAGGGGCGGGGCGACGTGCTGCCGCCCGATCAGGCCAAGCGCGTGCTCGATCTGTTGCGACGCGACGCGGCCGAGGCCTATCGCGGCTATGCCGAGATGCTGAACGAGGACGATGCCGGCAAGGTTATCGACGAGAAGCGAACGGGCCTCGCGCGCGAGCTCGCGCGCATGAATCTATCGCTGAATTTCTACACCCAGTGGTACTGGAAGACCGACCTACACAACCTGCTCAACTTTTTGAGCCTGCGCGCCGATGCCCACGCGCAATACGAGATCCGCGTCTATGCCGAAGCGATGATCGAAACGCTCGAGAAGTGGGTGCCGATCACCGCCGAGGCATTCCGCCAATACCGGCTTGGCGGCGCGCATTTTTCGGCCAACGCGCTCGCGGTGGTGAAGAAGCTGCTCGCCGGCGAAAAAGTGATGCAGGAAGCGAGCGGCCTGTCGAAGCGCGAGTGGACCGAGCTGATGGAGGTGTTGGGGAGGTAGGTCCTAAATCAAAAGAACAAGCGGAGCCGAGTTTCCCCGGCCCCGCCCGTTTCTATGTTGAAAGAAGGTATAGCAGAGCAATCCACATTAGAATGCGAGCCACATCGACCTTCACCATAACGCTGACCTTCGTGCTCATTCTCTGAGCCCTCGGGTCCGCAGCGCCGCGAACCCAAAAGGGTTCGTGCTCGCGACCTACAACGAGTTTCACCGCCCGTTGTGGCGAATCCGGCCCATCGTCGGCACCGTACGTTGCTTCCGATGGCCCCTGCTGCCTCTCACGCTCTGCGAACTGGCACTCAGCGCGAGTGTGTTCGCTCTACGTGAGGCAGGAGATCATGCGGTTGCCCGCTGAGGGTTTCCAAGTTGGCGACTCGGGCCTCACGGACCGCACAAAAAAATCCTAGGCTCTTTTCGTCACGAGTCTAGGAATTTTTGGCCCGTCGAGTCGCCTACTGCACCACAATTCTTGGCGCCTTGCGCTCTGTCGCGCCGTTGAGCTTTTCCCATATCCGCGTCGCGATCTGTTTGTAGACCTTGGCGTGCGGGCTATCGGGCTGGCTGACCACGATCGGCCGGCCGCTGTCCGACGTCTCGCGGATCGCCACGACCAGCGGCAGCTCGCCCAGGAATTCGGTGCCGAGCTTCTCGGCTTCCTTGCGCGCGCCGCCGTGGCTGAAGATTTCGGTGCGATCGCCGCAATGCGGGCAGAGGAAATAGCTCATGTTCTCGATGAAGCCGAGGACGGGCACGTTCACCTTGCGGAACATGTTGAGGCCCTTGCGCGCGTCCATCAGCGCGATGTCCTGCGGCGTCGAGACGATCACCGCGCCGGCCAGCGGCACCTGCTGCGCCATGGTGAGCTGCGCGTCGCCGGTGCCCGGCGGCATGTCCACCACCATCACGTCGAGCTCGCCCCAATTGACGTCGCGGAGCATCTGACTGAGCGCGCTTTGCACCATCGGCCCACGCCAAATCATCGGCGCGTCTTCGGCGACCAGGAACCCCATCGACATGCAGGCGACGCCGTGATTATGCATCGGCTCGAGGTGCTTGCCATCGCGCGAGCTCGGCTTGCCGGATATTCCAAGCATGCGCGGCATCGACGGGCCGTAGATATCGGCGTCGAGCACGCCAACCTTGCGGCCGATCGCCGCCAGCGCCAGCGCCAGGTTCGCCGCCGTCGTGGATTTGCCGACGCCGCCTTTGCCCGAGGCGACGGCGATGATGAATTTGACGCCGGGCACCGCCGGCTTCTCGGCTTGCGTCGCGCCATGTGCATGGCCATGCTCATGACCGCGCGCCGGCTGCGGCGTGCCTTGTATCGTCTCGGCGGTCAATACCGCGCTTACCGACAGGACGCCCGGTAGCGCTTCGACCGCCTTCTCGGCGGCGCGGCGCAGCGGCTCGAGCTTCGGTCCGCGCGTGCGATCGACTTCGATGGCGAATCCGACATGGCCCTCGCGGATCGACAAGCCGGCGATCATGCCGAGCGTCACGATGTCCTGGCCGCGATCCGGATCGGCGACGCGCTTCAACGCCGCGAGTACGTCCTTTTCTAAAACCTCTGTCACAATCGCCGCCCTCAATTTCTTGACAACACCGGCCGTTCGGCCCGCTTATACCGACCCAGCGGGGATATGGACAGCGCGCGATGAGTTGGCAACCTCCGGGCGGTGGTGGCGGCGGGCCGTGGGGCGGCGGCGGTTCGCCATGGGGACGCGGCGGCGGCGTACGCCCGCCCGACTTCGAAGGTTTTCTGCGCCGCTTGCAGGAGCGCATCCACAATCTGCTGCCCGGCAAGACCGGCCGCGGCAAAGGCGTGTTCGTCGTCATCGCCGCGGTGATCGTGCTGTGGCTCGCCAGCGGCATCTACGTCGTCGATCCCGACGAACTCGGCGTGGTGCTGCGCTTTGGCGCCTTTAACCGGCGCACCGAGCCTGGCCTCAATTATCACCTGCCGTCACCGTTCGAGAGCGTGCTGATCCCGAAGGTCACGCGCGTCAATCGCATCGAGATCGGCTATCGCAGCGGCGTAACGAAGGACGTTCCCGAGGAATCGCTGATGCTGACCGGCGACGAGAACATCGTCGACATCAACTTCACTGTCTTCTGGCTGATCAATAACGCCCAGGATTACCTGTTCAACATCCGCGATCCCGACGGCACGGTGAAGGTCGCGGCCGAAAGCGCCATGCGCGAGATCATCGGCCACACGCTGATCGCCAGCGCGTTCGCCGAGGGCCGCGGCAAGATCGAGACCGACACCAAGACGCTGCTGCAACAGATCCTCGACAGCTATCACAGCGGCATCGAGGTCACCCAGGTGCAGCTCCAGAAGGTCGATCCGCCGGCGCCGGTAATCGATGCCTTCCGCGACGTGCAGAGCGCCAAGATCGATCAGCAGCGTTACATCAACGAAGCGCAGACGTACGCTAACAATTTGGTGCCGGTGGCGCAGGGTGACGCGGCGCGCGTCGTTCAGGAGGCGACCGCCTACAAGGCGCAGGTCGTGCTCCAGGCGCAAGGCGACGCGGCGCGCTTCGACTCGGTCTACACCGCTTACAAGGGGGCGCCGGACGTGACCGCGCGGCGGCTCTATATCGAGACACTCGAGGGTATCCTCAAGGACACCAACAAGGTGATGGTCGACAAATCGGCGAGCGGCGCTGGCGTCGTGCCCTATCTGCCGTTGCCGAGCTTCGCCGCGCCGGCGAAACCGGCCGGGAGCCAGCCATGAGCACCCGGCTGACTGCAATCGTCACCGCGGTCGTCGTTGTCGCGCTGGTCCTGATCTACACGACGTTCTTCTCCGTAAACCAGATTGAGCAGGGGCTGGTGCTGCAATTCGGCAATCCGATCCGTGTGATCGAGACGCCGGGCCTCCACGTCAAGATACCGCTGGTGCAGGACGTCGTGCTCTACGACCGCCGCATCCTCGATTTCGAGCCGCCGCAGGAAGAGGTGATCGCCGCCGATCAGAAGCGCCTGGTGGTCGACGCCTATGCCCGCTGGCGCATCGATAATCCGCTGCAATTCTACCAGACGCTCGGCACCGAGACGGTGGCGCGGGCGCGGCTTAGCGCGCTGATCAGTGCCAGCCTGCGGCGCATTATCGGCAATGTCGCCTTGCAGGATGTCGTCGCCGACAAGCGCGCGCAGATCATGTTGCAGGTGCGCAACGAGGTCGGCGTGCAGGCGAAACCGTTTGGTATCGACGTCGTCGACGTACGCATCCGCCGCGCCGATCTGCCCGAGGAAAACAGCGAAGCGGTCTATGCGCGGATGAAATCGGAACGGCAGCGCGAAGCTGCCGCGTTCCGCGCCGATGGTAAGCGCCAGTCGACCGCCATCCGCGCCGATGCCGACCGCCAGCGCATCCAGATTCTCGCGGATGCCCAGAAACAGGGGCAGATCCTGCGCGGTCAGGGCGACGCCGACGCGATCAAGATTTATGCCGACGCCTACAACCAGGATAAAGGCTTCTTCGCCTTCTATCGCTCGTTGCAAGCCTATAAGGATGCGCTCGGCGGCTCGAACACCACCTTCGTCCTGTCGCCGCAGAGCGAATTCTTCAAATATCTCGAAGCCGGGCCGGAAGGACTAAGCGGCACCGCCAAGCCGGCACCCGCGCGTTAGCGTCCCACCATGAAGGATTTCGCCACGGCGCTTGCGCTCGGCGCCGTCATCGAAGGCGTGTTGCTCGCGCTTTTCACCCGGCCGATGCAGAAAATGATGGCGGAATCCGCGCTACTTCCGGCCAACGTGCTGCGCTGGGCGGGGGTGATCGCCACCGCCATCGGCGTCGTCGCGATCTGGGCTATCCGCCGCTGAATGCGCCGCCGGGCTGGTTTGCCGCCTAGATAATGCCTAAAATATCCGTTAGCTGGCCATCTCAATTCGCTCGGGGTCGTTCGTGATCGTTGCCCATCGTCTCGTGCTTGCGAGCCGTGCGCTCGCGTTGGTCGTCGCCACCGCGGTGGCGACAACGGCCTTTGCGCGGCCGGCGCCCGACAGCTTTGCCGATCTCGCCGCGCGCTTGCTGCCGGCCGTCGTCAATATTTCGACCACACAGACGCTGCCGGAAAAGAGCGACAAGAACAGCCGTGGTCCCGACGTGCCGCAATTTCCGCCGGGCTCGCCGTTCGAGGAATTCTTCAAGGACTTCCTCGATAAGAACCGGCCGGGCGGCCAGCCGCAGTCGCTGCCACGGCACGCCACGTCGCTCGGCTCGGGGTTCATCATCGACCCCTCGGGCCTGGTCGTGACGAACAATCACGTCATCGCCGACGCCGATCAGATCACCGTTACGTTGCAGGATGACACCAACTTCAAGGCCGAAGTCATCGGCAAGGATAGCAAAACCGATCTCGCGCTGCTGCGCATCAAATCATCGAAGCCATTGCCCTTCGTAAAGTTCGGCGATAGCGACAAGTCGCGCGTCGGCGATTGGGTGCTGGCTATCGGCAATCCGTTCGGCCTTGGCGGTACGGTCACGGCCGGCATCCTGTCGGCGCGCGCTCGCGAGATCAATTCAGGCCCCTACGACGATTTCCTGCAGACCGACGCCGCGATCAATCGTGGCAATTCGGGCGGCCCAATGTTCAACATGGATGGCGACGTCATCGGCATCAACACCGCGATCTTCTCGCCGTCGGGCGGCTCGATCGGCATCGGCTTCGCGATTCCGGCGAACGAGGCGAAATCCGTCATCGAGCAGATCCAGAAATACGGCCACGCGCGGCGCGGCTGGCTTGGCGTCAACATCCAGAGCGTGACCGACGAGATCGCCGAGAGCCTCGGCCTCGACAAGCCCAAGGGCGCGTTGATCGCCAGCGTGTTCGACGGCGGGCCGGCGCAAAAGGCCGGCATCCAGCCCGGCGATGTCGTGCTCACCTTCGACGGCAAGGCGGTGGTCGACATGCGGCATCTGCCGCGCATCGTCGCGGAGACGCCGATCGACAAGACCGTCAAAGTGACGGTGTGGCGCAAGCACAAGGAGCTGACGCTCGACGTCAAGGTCGGCGAGCTCAAGGACAATGTCGAGCAGGCGTCCGCGACGAACAAAGTGCCACCGCCGACGCCCGGCACGAACGTCAAGTCGCTCGGGCTTTCGGTCGCCGACCTGACACCCGAGCTGCGCGAGCGCTATCAGCTCGCGGACGACAGCGCTGGCGTCGTGGTCACCAACATCGACAAGGATGGCCCGGCCGCCGAAAAAGGTATGCGCGCCGGCGATGTTATCACCGAGGTCGCCCAAGAATCCGTCAAGACGCCCGCCGACGTAGTCAAAACGATCGATGCCGCAACCAAGGCCGGTCGCAAATCGGTTCTGTTGTTGGTCGACCGCCAGGGCGATTTGCGCTTCTATGCCTTGAAGATCGGCAGCTGACGCGCGATCAGCCCGGCAGGTGAAACGCCTGCTCGAGCGCGGTGAGGATGTACTGCATCGCGAGCGCGGCGAGGATCAGCCCCATGACGCGGCTGATGGCGTTGATGCCGCTGTCGCGCAGCATGCGGTGCGCCCAGCGCGCGCCCAGTAAGCACGCGAGCGTCAACGCCAGTACCAGCACGACCAGGATGGCGACTTCGATCTGCTCGCTGGGCGTGTAGGTCTCGCTGTCGGTCAGCAGCAACACCGTCATGATCGATTTGGGCCCGGCCATGTAGGGGATCGCCAGCGGATGGACGGCCGGATTGCGGCCGCCGGGCGGTGCGTGACGCAGGTTTTCCTCGAACACCATCCGCAACGACATCAGCAGTAGGACTAGGCCGGCCGCGATCTGGAAGGCGTGCAGCTCGATCTTGAGCACCGCCAGAACTTCCTGGCCGACGGCGATGAACGCCAGCAACACGCCGCCGGCGATCAGAACCGATTCGATGGCGGCCCGGCGCTTGGTCGCAGCGCCCAATTTGGCGGTGACGCCGATGAATTCCGGCACGACCAGGAGCGGATTGATAGCTACCAACAGCAGCACGAAATCCTGCAGCAGCTTTTGCGCCATGCGCTCCCCCATCGTCGGCGCGCCATGATAGCTGCGCCGACGTCGCTTGGCATCAGCCGCCGACGATTTCGTCCTTGTGGTAGCCTTGGGCAAACAGCGCTGCGGTCAAATCGGCGTGGTCGATGCGATGACGCGCACGCGGCGCGACGTTTGGGTGCGAATGAAAAGCGATGCCGAGGCCGGCCGCGCCGATCATCGGCAGATCGTTGTCGCCATCGCCGATAGCGAGCGTATCGGCGAGCTTGAGGCCACATTCCGCGGCCGTCTGCGTCAGCGTCGCGAGCTTGCTGTCGCGGGTGAGGATCGGTTCGGCGACGCCGACGATGGTGCCGTTCTCGATCACGAGCCGGTTGGCGAAAGCCCGATCGAAGCCGATCTGCCGCGCCACCGGATCGGCGAAGACGGTGAATCCGCCTGAAACCAGCAGCGTCAGCGCACCGTGTTTGCGCATGGTCGCGACCATCGCCTTGGCGCCGTCGGTGATGCGAATGCGCTGCGCCGCCTGGTCGAGTAGCGTCGTCGGCTTACCGCGCAGAAGCGCGACGCGCTCGCGCAAGGTCGTGG
>JBOHLR010000040.1:0-16125 GCA_050729555.1 Allostellaceae bacterium | reverse complement strand
GTACGCGCCGCGCACCGCGCCGGCCAAGAGTTTGTCGCGCACCGGCCGACCATTCACGAACAGGTATTGATCGCGCGCGGTGGCGCGGTTGAGCGTCGGCAGGCCTGCGAGGCCGGTCAACCGGAAACCTTCGCGCGCCGCGTCGATGGCGATCGCGTTGTCGGCGAAGTCGCGGCCGAGAACGGCGCCGAGCCGCGCCCGGCGGATGTCGCCGGCCGATTTGCCGGCAAGATCGGGCTCCGCCGCATTCATGCGCAGCAGCGGTTTCTCCTCGTCGCCGATGACGGCGAAGGCGACCGACGGATAGGCCATGGCCAAGCGCTCGACCGCTTCGACGGCAGCATCGCGCTCGGCGCGCGCGGATTTGAGGAATTTGAGCCGCGCCGGCGTCGCATAGAAGAGGTCGCGGACTTCGACGCGCGTGCCTTGGCTGAGCGCCGCAGGCTCGACCGCAGACTTGGCGCCGCCTTCAACGGCGACCTTGAAGGCGTCGCGCGCGCCCTGCTTCCGGCTAGCAATCGAAAGGCGGCTGACGGCGCCGATCGACGGCAACGCCTCGCCGCGGAATCCCAGCGTGCGGATATGCAGCAGATCGTCGTCCGGCAGCTTCGAGGTGCAATGGCGTTCGACCGCCAGGGCGAGCTCCGCCGCGCTCATGCCGTCGCCATCGTCGCTGACCAGGATCAGGCTGGCGCCGCCGTCGCGCAGCGTGACTTCGATCCGGCGCGCGCCGGCGTCGAGCGCATTCTCGACGAGTTCCTTCACCGCCGCCGCCGGCCGTTCGATCACCTCACCGGCGGCGATGCGATTGACGACGACGGCAGGCAGCTGGCGGATGGCCATGCCCTATTGTGCCTTGGGCCGGCCTTTCTCGCCAAGAAATTGACGGGCAAGCACCTTGCCCTGCTCGACCGCCGGCTGATCGAACGCGTTCACGCCCCACAGCTCGGCGGCGATCATCGTCTCGAGCATGTAGTGCATGAGCAGCGCGCCGGCCGCCT
The DNA here is from genome assembly GCA_050729555.1 of Allostellaceae bacterium. Classification (GTDB taxonomy): domain Bacteria; phylum Pseudomonadota; class Alphaproteobacteria; order ATCC43930; family CGMCC-115725; genus REEB95. Next base: position 15,124 of record JBOHLR010000040.1, on the reverse strand, counting down.
GCGCGTCGAGTCGTTCGATGTGGAAGATGCGAGTCGGCCGTCCGTTGCGGATCAGCGTCTGCGCCGTCGCGCGCTGCTCGGCGTCGATCAAATCGCCCATGCGCTTGCCGGCGAGATAGCCGAGACTCGCATCCTTCAGCTTCGCCGGCATGCGCGGCCCCTTGCCCGCCTGCGCCAGCATCACCAGCGAGAACATCTTGTCGGCCGGCCCATCGAGATAGAGCTGGAGCTGGCTGTGCTGGTCGACCGTGCCGACGGCGCGAATCGGCGTCGTGCCCTTGCCGTCCTTGCCCAGGCTTTCGGCCCATAACTGGCGGAACCACAGGCCGAAATGCGCCAGCCGATCGACATAAGGCATGACCACGGTGCTGACGACGCCGTGGCGCTCGTTGAGCGCGACCGACACGGCGGCGCCGACGGCCGGCGCCGCGTCGCGCGGATCCTTGGCGGCGAGCGTCGCATCGAGCACGGCGCCCGCGCCGCGCCGCAGCGCGCCAACGTCGACGCCCGCGATCATCGCCGGCAACAGACCGACGATCGACAGCACGGAGTAACGGCCGCCGATGTTGGGGTCGTGTTCGAGGGTGCGCAGCTTATGCGCCGCCGCCAGCGCGCGCAGCGGATTGGGCTTGGGTTCGGTGATGACGATGGTGCGCGCCGCGGTGCGCTTGCTGAGCCAGTTCATGCAGGCGAAGAACTGCACCAACGTTTCGGCGGTGCCGCCCGATTTGGAGATCGCGATCAGGCCGGTCTTCGCCGGGTCGAGCGCGTCGAACAGCAGCGTGAAACTGTGCGGATCGACATTGTCCATGAAATGGACGCGCGTGCGGCCGGGCGGCGCCGATGCGACCAGCGTCTGGCCGCCAAGGCTCGACCCGCCGGTGCCGAGCACGATGACGTCCTTGAACTTGGCGAACTCCGCGGCGAGCGGCTTGATCTGAGCAAGGTCGTCCAGCCGCGCCGGCAGACGCAGCAGCGGCAGGCTGCCGTCGCGCTGCATCTTCGCCAATTTTGGCAACGCCGGCGCGGCGCGGCGCAAGGCGTCGTCGAGCTCGGCAGACGTGACGCCGGCTTTGCATTGGTCGGCGAGGCAGCCGGCGATGTCTTGACGATAGCTCATGGGTATCATCCTCCGGAAACGCGGGTCCGGTCATTAACGCCCGAAGATCGCATGCGTTCAATATCGCCGACCGCCGATGGCGACAAATTCATGCCGGCGCACGGCGTCGCGACACGAGACCTAGAACAGCCAGTCGAAGAAGCCTTTGTCCTTTGGCGCGCGTTCGATGGTCGGTTTCGGCGTGGCGGCCGCGGTCGCCGTCGCGTTGGTGCCGGCGGCCGCCGCGCCATTCGCAGCACTGGCACCGCCGGTGCCGTTGGCGCCGAACTCGCGCAGCCGTTCGGCTTCCGCCGTGGGGTCGAGCGCCTGGTTGGGATTGGGCGGCTCGGAACGCCAAAACAGCAGACGTTGAGTCAAGGTGGTGCTGGCGAACGCGGCCTGGTTGTCGTTCTTCACGAGTTGCCGGATATCCTTGGGCGCTTTGTTGGCACCGGCATCCTGCAACAGTGCGCTCTCGCCGGCGCTGCGCGATTTGTCCGGCGGCAACGTGTTGAGCTTGTTGTCGCTGGCGCGGAACACGGTCTCCTGTGCTTGCGCGGTCGGCGATAATTGCTGCGTCGGCGCGCTGCCGGGCTTCGGCGGCCGCAACGTGTAGTCGGGCGGAATGGCGAGCGGCGCGTTGGTCGTGACGGCGAACTCGTCGGGCACGACCTTTTCCATGCCCAGACCGCGTTTGACGTCGGTCCAAGTGCTGCAGCCCGAAACGGCCAGCGCCGTAAGCGCCAGAGCCATAAAAACCGGAATGGAGGAAAACCGAGCCCGCCCCAACACCATAACCACCCTCAACCAAGACGCCGAAAAGTTTACCTAATCCGGGACCCGTTCGCCAAGCAGTCCGTCAAAGGCGATGAAGAAGACCCCCAAGCAAATGGCCGTATCGGCGACGTTGAAGGCGAACCAATGCAGCGTGCCGAGGTGAAAATCGAGGAAATCGACGACTGCGCCGCGTGCCAGCCGATCGACGATGTTGCCGACCGCGCCGCCGATCACCAAGCCTATAGCAAGCTGCAAACCGCGCGTGCCGGCGCGCGACAGCCACCACACGAGCGCCGCCACGATCGCCGCCGCGAGGACCGCGAACAGCAACGTCTCGCCGCCGCCGTTGAACAGGCCGAAGCTGACGCCGTGGTTCCAGGTCAGGACCAGATTGAAGACGGGCAGGACGGCGACCATGTCGGTGCCGCGGGCGGCAAAGAAAGCGACCACCCAGGCCTTGACCGCCTGATCGAGTGCGACAATCGCGAGCGCGACGAGAAGACCGCGCCGCATTACGCCGCCCGGCCGCGTGCGCCGACCGCATCGGCGCAGCGACGGCACAAATCGATATAGGTCGGATCGCCGCCGACCTCGGGCAGCACGCGCCAGCAGCGGGCACATTTGTCGCCGGACGCGCGTTCGACCACGACGGCGACGCCGGGCACGTCGGGCAGCGTGAAGGCACCGGCCGGCGGCGCGTCGGATGCGAACGCAGCGGCGGATACAATGCACAATTCGGCCGCGTCGACCCCGGCGAAGGCCGTCTGTACATCCGCGTTCGCATAAATCCGGATCGCGGCCTGCAAACTCGAGCCGAGGAATTTCTCGGCGCGCTTCAATTCGATCGCGCCAGTGACGACGCGGCGGACGTCGCGAATGCGCGCCCACTTGAGGCCGAGCGCCTCGTTCCGCCAAGTCGCCGGTATTTGCGCATAGAGCTGGAAATGGATGCTGCTGTCGTCGCCGCTGCCGTGGCGGCAGAGCCATGCTTCCTCCGCCGTGAAGCACAGCACCGGCGCCAGCCAGCGCACCAACGCGTCGAATACGCGGTCGAGCACGGTGCGCACCGCACGACGGCGCAGATCGCCCGGCAGATCGCAATAGAGCGAGTCCTTGCGCACGTCGAAATAGAACGCCGACAGATCGACGGCGCAGAACGCGTGCAATTCGGTGAACATGGTATGGAAATCGTACGCCTCGATGCATTCGCGCACGATCCCGTCGAGCGCATGCAGGCGGTGCAGCACCCAGCATTCGAGCTCGGGCAGCTGGGCCTCGGCAACGCGTTCGCGTTCGGCGAAGCCGTTGAGCGCGCCGAGCAGGTAGCGCAGCGTGTTGCGCAGCCGGCGATAGATTTCGCTCTGCTGTTTGAGGATTTCGGGACCGATGCGCAAATCGTCGGCATAATCGGCGGCGACGACCCACAGCCGGAGGATGTCGGCGCCGCTCTTCGCGACGGCGTCCTGCGGCGAGGTCACATTGCCGAGCGATTTCGACATCTTGCGGCCCTGTTCGTCGAGGACGAAACCGTGCGTCAGCACCGCCTCGTAGGGTGCACGGCCGCGCGTGCCGCAGGATTCGAGCAGCGACGAATGGAACCAGCCGCGATGCTGGTCGGAGCCCTCAAGATAAAGCGACGCCGGCCACGCGAGATCTTTGTCCCGGCGTGGTTCGAGCACGAAGGCGTGGGTCGAGCCGGAATCGAACCAGACGTCGACAATGTCCTTTATCTGCTCGTAATCGGCGGGGTTGCGGCCGGGCCCGAGGAAATCCGCGGGACTGCGGGTGAACCAGGCGTCGGAGCCTTCCCTCTCGAAGGCGGCGGCAATCCGGTCGATTACCGCCTGATCGCGCAATGGGACCCCGGTCTTCTTGTCGACGAAGACGGCGATCGGCACGCCCCAGGCGCGCTGCCGCGAGATGCACCAATCGGGCCGCGTCTCGATCATGGCGCGGATGCGATTGCGGCCCTGCTCGGGAATCCAGCGCGTCGCATCGATCGCGGCGAGCGCGGTTTCGCGCAACGTCCGCCCATCGGCGCCTTTGATATCCATGCCGATGAACCATTGCGGCGTGGTGCGGAAGATGAGCGGCGCCTTGGAACGCCAGGAATGCGGATAGGAATGGACCAGCTTGGCTTCGCCGAGCAGCGCACCGGCTTGCTTCAGCGCGGCGATTACCGCCTGGTTGGCGTCGCCTTCCTTGCCGTTCGGCTTGTAGACGCGCTTGCCGGCGAACAGCGGCAGCGACGCGACGTAGCTGCCGTCGGCGGCGACCGTTTCGGGCACGGCGATGCCGTGCTTGCGGCCGAGATCGAAATCGTCGGCGCCATGCCCCGGCGCGATGTGGACGAAGCCGGTGCCATCGGTGTCGGTGACGAAACCGCCCGGCAACAGCGGCACGTCGAAGTCGTAACCCTGACCGTGCAGCGGATGCCGGCAAATCGTGCCGGCGAGCTCGGCGCCCTTGAGCGCCATCAGCATGTCGGCCTTGAAGCCGAGCGTTTTCTCGAGTTCGGGCCAGCGCGTCTCGGCGACGACGATGTGCTCGCCGGGCTTCAGAGGACTGTCGCCGGCGACTTCGCGGACGCGCAGCACGAGATAGACCATGTCGGCGCCGTAGGCGATCGCGCGGTTGCCGGGCAGAGTCCACGGCGTCGTTGTCCAGATCGCGATCGAGGCGTTCTTGATTTCGCGATGACCCGGCTTGGCCACCGGAAACTTGGCCCAGACCTGGGTCGAGGTGTGGTCGTGATATTCGATCTCGGCCTCGGCCAGCGCCGTCTGCTCGACCACCGACCACATGACCGGTTTCGAACCGCGATAGAGCAGACCGTTCATCAGGAACTTGCCGATCTCGCCCACGATCTGCGCCTCGGCGGGAAATTCCATCGTCGTATACGGATGCGACCAGTCGCCGATGACGCCGAGACGCTCGAACTCGGCGCGCTGGACGCCGATCCAATGGCGCGCGAATTCGCGACATTCGTTGCGGAACTCGACGACCGGCACCGCGTCTTTCGACTTCTTCTTGGCGCGGTACTCCTCTTCGATCTTCCACTCGATCGGCAGGCCGTGACAGTCCCAGCCCGGCACGTAGACGGCGTCCTTGCCGCTCATCTGCTGCGCGCGGTTGATGATGTCCTTGAGGATCTTGTTGAGCGCGTGGCCGATATGGAGATTGCCGTTGGCGTAGGGCGGCCCGTCATGAAGGATGAATTTGGGCCGGCCTTTCGACGCCGTTCGTTGGCGTTGCCAAAGACCGATGCGCGCCCAGCGTTCGAGCGTCGCCGGTTCGCGCTTGGGCAGGTCGCCGCGCATCGCGAACGGCGTATCGGGCAAGAAGACCGTGGCGCGATAATCCTTGCCCGGATTGGCGCCGGAATCCGCCGGTGAATCGTCAGCCATGGCGTTGGTCATAGGCGGACGGCACGGCCGCGGTCAACGGAAAGGGCGTCACGGTTCCGGCTTTTCGGCCGCCAGGATGCGGCACGCCCGCGCGACATCGTCGCCGATCTGCGCCTTGAGGGCATCGAGACCGGCGAAGGCCGCGTCGGGACGTAGATAATCGACCAGCGCCAAGCGCAGATGCCGGCCGTAAAGCTCGCCGGCAAAATCGATGAGATAGGCTTCGAGGCCGAGCGCGTGCTCGCCCAGCGTCGGCCGCCGACCGAAATACGCCGCCGCCGGATGCCATGCCGTGCGCTTGCCGTCCTCGATGCCGGCGAAGGCGGCATAAATGCCGGGGGCCGGCCGGAGATAATCGGCCAGCGGCAGATTGGCGGTCGGATAGCCGAGGCTTTTGCCGACGCCCGCCGCGTGTTCGACGCGGCCGTCGATTTCCCACCAGCGGCCGAGCAGCTTGGCCGCTTCGCGCGGCCGCGCGCCGGTCAGATGTTCGCGGATGCGGGTCGACGAATAAGCCTCGCCGCCGGACGCGGCTTCGCGCGCGACGATGGTGACGGCGAAGCCGCGCGTGCGTGCCGCCTCGACGAGGAACGCGGCGGTGCCGCGGCGCTGGTTGCCGAAGACGAAATCATAGCCGACGACGACGTGGTTGGCGCCGAGGCCGCGCACCAGAATCTCGTCAATGAACTGCTCCGCCGTGCGGTTGGCGAATGCGCGGTCGAAATGCAGCGCGAAGAGCAAATCGACTCCAAGCGCCTCGATGTGCCGCGCCTTGCTGCGGAACGGTGTCAGCCGGAACGGCGGCGCCGTCGGATGGAAGACGGCATAAGGATGCGGCTCGAAGGTGAGAACGGCGTGCGGCGCCCGAGCCGCGCGCGCGACGCGGCCGGCAGCCGCGATCACGACCCGATGGCCGGGATGGAGGCCGTCGAAATTGCCGATGGCAACCGCGGCGCCGCGATCGGCGCCCTCGGCGCGCTCGTGTCGGAAGATGCGCACGGGCGTGAAGCTATCCCGGGAATCGGCCGGACGGATAGGGCCGCATTGTGTCGCGAGTCGGGTCCATCCGCCGCGCGGCTACGGGGTCGCGTTGCGGCGCGACGGCACCATGACTTCGGCCTCGCCGTCGAGCACCACCAGCTCGCCGACGCGGCAAACAGTTTTCAGGCGCACCCGCTTCTTCACGGCGTCGATGTCGGCGACGGTGACCTGCGCCTCGATCGTCTCGTCGATGCGCACCGGCGCGCGAAACGCGAGCGACTGGCTGAGATAGATCGTGCCCGGACCCGGCAGGATGGCGATCACCGTCGAGAGAAAGCTGGCCGACAGCATGCCGTGAACGATGCGGCCCTTGAACCGCGTCGCCTTGGCGAATTCGTCATCGAGATGGAGCGGATTGTAGTCGCCGGTCAGATCGGCAAACGTGCGCACGTCGGCATCGGTTACGGTGTGGAAATAGGACGCCGTCATGCCGACGGCGAGATCTTCGAGCGCATAAGCTCGGCGCACCGCCGCGCGCTGACGAACATCGTCCATAAACGAACTCCGGGGTCGGCCCCACGCTTTTGTGCAGTGCACATTAATCGTCGGCATCCGTGCCGGCAAGGGGGACCATGAGAATCGGCTGTTAGCATCGGCGTTCTGGCGGTTTTCCGGCGAGCGCCGCAATGTCATTGGCGTGACTTTTTCGCAACAGCACAATCGGCCGGCAGGACCCTTCCCGGACCGAACCGCGGGCGCTAGTCTCCGCCTCGGCTGCGCGCCGCGCCGTCTCCGGAGATGGGCCGACTTGGACTCAGACACCGCCGCCTTGCGCGACATGTGGTACTTCGCCCTGCCGGGCCATGCGCTCCGGCGCGGCCGGGTGGTCGCGCGCACATTGCTCGGCGAGCCGGTCTTGCTTGGACGCGCGGCGGACGGCACGCCGTTCGCGTTGCGCAACATCTGTCCGCATCGCGGCATCCCACTGAGCTACGGTACCTTCGACGGACGCGAAGTCGAATGCTGCTATCACGGCTGGCGGTTCGATACGACCGGGCGCTGCACCGCCATCCCGTCGCTCTACGAAGGCCAGAAGCTGACGACCGGCAAGATCGGCGTCGCGGCTTATCCAGCGCGCGAAATCCAGGGCAATGTGTGGCTATTCTTCGGCGACGACTCCGACAGCGCGCCGCCGCCGCCCGCAATTCCCGAGATCGGCGACGCGGCACCTAAGCTGTTCGAGCGCATGCGCGTGCCGGCCGCGATCGATCACGCGGTGGTCGGCCTGATGGATCCCGCACATGGCGCGTTCGTCCATCGCGCCTGGTGGTGGCGTTCGCGCAACTCGATCCACGAAAAGGCCAAGGCGTTCGCCGCCAGCCCTTACGGCTTCACGATGCTGCGGCACGCGCCGTCTTCGAACGCCAACGCCTATCGTCTGCTCGGCGGCGCACCCGAGACCGAGATCGCGTTCCGTCTGCCGTCCACGCGGGTCGAGCACATCCGCGTCGGCAAGCGTTTCGTCGCCAGTTTGACGGCCGTGACGCCGCTGACCGACGGCGAGGCCGAGGTCAATCACGCGATCTATTGGGATCTGCCGTGGCTGTCGGCGCTGAAGCCGGCGTTGCGTCCCTATGTCCGCGCCTTCCTCAACCAGGACCGGCGGATCATGGTGATGCAAAGCGAAGGCTTGAAGCACGATCCGTCGCTGATGCTCATCAACGACGCCGACACGCAGGCCAAATGGTATTACCAGCTGAAGCAGGAATACCGCCGCGCCCGCGGCACCGGCCGCGCCTTCGTCAATCCGGTCAAAGGCCGCGTGCTGCGCTGGCGCAGCTGACGCGCCTCTCGCCGCGCCGCCGGACGGGCGGTAGAATGCACACGGTACAATCGGGAGATCGGCGATGAACCAAGGCGCGACGCAAGACGCGTCACAGCTGCTGGTGGCGCTGCGTTTCGGCGGCGACGGACTCATTCCCGCGGTCGCGCAGCAGCACGACAGCGGCGAGGTTCTGATGCTCGCCTGGATGAATCGCGACGCGGTGGCGGAGACGCTCAAGACCAGACGCGTCTGTTACTGGTCGCGTTCGCGCAAGCAGCTTTGGCGCAAAGGCGAAAGCTCCGGCCACGTGCAGCGGCTGGTCGAGCTGCGGATCGACTGCGACGGCGACGCCTTGTTGGTGCTGGTCGATCAGAGCGGCGTCGCGTGTCACACCGGCACGCGCAGTTGTTTTTTCCGCGCGGTGCGCGACGGCGCGCCGATCGAGATTCAAAAGCCGAGCGGCGCAGCGGCACCCGGCGAAACGCGCTGACGCGTCGCGTCACGCACCGGGTCGCGCGTGTAGCTGCGGCGGCATGCCTGTGGCACACCACCGATCCGGAGAATCATCGAAAACCGTGACGGAAATCCCGGACCTCGCGTGGCAGCAATGCCACAGCGACGAAACTTCCTGCCCACCGACACAGTAAAGCCATCATTCGTGACATCATCTGGTCCCGGCTGCCGTGCACGCCAACACCGCGACACGGCCGCACGTGGAAACTTCGAAGCGCCGAAACATTTCACGTCGATCGGGAGATTTTTTGGACTGGTTACGCTTAATGAGGACTGAACCATGATGAAAAGCCTTAACCCGTTCGGTAAGTACTTTGCCCTTCTGGCTGTCGGCCTGCTGATCGCAGGGTGCGACGGCTGGTCATACAGCCCGCCGCTGCGCGGCAACTACTACTCGTATCATATCACCCTACCGGACGCGCAGAGTACGGCGCCGAGCGGAAGCGCGTTCAATCAAGCGCTGGCGCGTGATTACGCCGACTACGCCGGCAATCTGCTCAACCGCAAAGGCGATTACGAGGACTCGGATTACTACGCGCGCAAGAGCATCGCCGCCGGCAAGGGCGAGATCGTGCCGCCGGAGAACGTCGGCAATTGGGCGATCGCGACACCGTGGGACGCGAAGGAAGGCTATCCGAAGATCTTGAACGAGGCGCGCGCGCGCCTCGTACGCGTGCTCGACGCCGGCGCACGCGAACGGCAACCGGAACTCGCCGCGCGCACCCAGGTCGATTTCGACTGCTGGGTGACGCATACGGAGAAATCGTGGTGGACGGCGATGACCAGCCCTTGCCACAACGAGTTCTTCGCCAACTTGGCGCGGCTCGAGGGCCAGCCCGTGGCGGCGCATGAATTCCGGGTCTACTTCGCCTTCGATAAGTCCAACCTGACGCCGGATACGTTGAAGATCCTGCAGCAGGTCGGGGCCCAGGCGAAGGCCGACCCGCACATGCGCGTCATGCTGGTCGGACACGCCGACGCCGCCGGCACCGACGCCTACAACATGGGGCTGTCGCATCGCCGGGCGAATTCCGTCCGTGCCCAACTGCAGCATGAAGGCGTGGCCGCAAACCGCGTCGACGAACGCTGGGTTGGCAAGCGTCAGCCGCTGGTGCCGACGCCTGACGGCGTCCGCGAGCCGCGCAATCGCGTCGTCGTCATCACCTTCGAATAAGGCGGTGACGCCGCCGCGAAACGAAGGTGCGAACTAAGCCGGCAGGGAGGCGGGCCATGGCTCGCCTCCCTGTTCTTTTACCCGCGCCGTGTCAGCCGCGGCGCGCAACACAAGCTGCATCACGGTTTCGCCGCGGACCGGATCGAACGGCGCCACACCGACGCTGACGCCGAACGCGGGCTCGGCAGCGCCGGCAAACTGGGCCAACCGCGCGGCGGCGGCGGCCAATGTCGCGGCACGCGCGCGCGCGCCGGCGGGATCGATGCGCTCGATCCAAAGGACGAACTCGCCGCCGCCGAAACGCGCGATGAGGTCGCCGGGCCGCGTATGTTCGCGCAGCAAGCCCGACAACGCCGACAGCGCGGCATCGCCTGCGTCCGGGCCACGCACCGCGTTGACGCGCCGGAGATTGGCGACGTCGACATAGAGCAGCGCGGCCGCCGACCGGCTGCGGTCGAGGCGGCTGAGCCGCCGCGTGAATTCGTCGAAAAACGCCGCACGGTTGGCGAGACCGGTCAGCGGGTCGGTGCGCGACAGGTGGTCGATGCGTTCGCGGGCTTCGACCTGCGCCAGGACGATTCCGAGATGGTCGGCGACGTCCGCGAGCAGCGCGCAATCGGCCGCCGCGAAAGCCGCCCGCTCGGCCGATCGCCACAGCAGCAGGGCGCCCTTCGCTTCGCCGCGATACAGGATCGGCTGTGCTGCGATCTGCGCCAGACGGTGCACGAGCGCGACGCTGCCGTGACGCTCCAGTCCGGTGCGCACCGCCGAAAATACCGCCGCCGGCGGCTTCGCACCCCAGCTCGCGGCGACATGCAGCGGTCCGTCGGCGCGATGATGCAGACTCGCGCCGCCGGCCGCGTCGAGCGCCAGGCCGAGCGCCGCCAGGATGGCCGTAAGCGCCCCTTCGGGCTGCGGCTCGTCGCGTATCGCGCGCACCGCGTGGCGCAAAACGCTGTCGCGGCGACGCGAATCGTCGTCCGTCAGTCTATCCGCCGACGTCGCGTCAAAATCGTCCGCCGTCTTGGGTAAATCGCGAAATTGTCCCGCGGCGTCGTCGCGTTGATCCATGAACCCAGCCCCCACCGACGCGAGGCTACGCCGCGGTGATTTATCAAACTCTTAAGCGTTAAGGATGTTTGGCGGCGAAATCGGCGCGCGCCGCAGCGATTAGTGCGCGAGCAGGACCGGTATATTGGCGTTAAGGATGACGTGTCGAGTCGCGCCGCCGAAAATCATCTGTCGCAGTCGACTCTGCGTGTAAGCGCCCTTGATCAGCAGATCGGCCTGCATGGTCTGCGCCTCGTCGAGGAAGACTTCGCCGGCCGGTTTGTTGCCGACGGCGATGTGACGCGACACCGCGGCAATGCCGTGCGCCTTGAAGTTGCGCACCAGCTCGTCGCCGCTCGGCCCGGGCACGAACGCGCTGGCGACGCTGACCACTTCGACTCGCGACGCGCGCTCGAGGAACGGCATCGCCGCCGCGATCGTCCGCGCGGTCTCGGTGCTGCCGTTCCACGCCACCAATACGCGCGCGCCGACGGTCGCCGTCGGCGTCTTGGGCGCCATCAGCACCGGCCGGCCGCTTTCGAACAGCGCATCTTCGAGTGTCGCTTCGGCGAACGACGCCGCTTTGTCCGGCTGCTCGACGACGATCAGGTCATAGACGCGTCCGAGCGCGCCGACGATGGCGTTCTGGCGGCCGGCTTCCTCGCGCCACTCGGCGGTCACGCCCGCGCCGTTGACGGCGATAGCGTGCTTGCGCATCACCGTATTGAACAGGTTGCGCGCCTGGGTGCGCCGCTCGGTGCCTTCGCGCTCGAGCGTGCGGTCCACTTCGGACGAGATCGAGAACCCCATCTCGCCGCCGAAGACGACCGCATATTCGCTGGCGAGCGCGTTGAGGCCGGTGATTTTGCTGTCGAACCGGCGCGCGGCCAGGATCGCAGTTTCGAGCACCGCTTCTGCGGCACCGTCGCCCACCACAGCGAGGATCGCTTTCATTTTGCCTCCGCCCGTCGCGGGACATTATACCGGCGGCATGCCGCTCGCCCAAGTCCGTCGGACGCGTGAGGCGGCAGGCGGTTGACACCCCGCGCCCCGGGGTTTTCGATGGCGCCGCCATCCCGGCGGTCCCTGCCTGGCGGAGACGAGCATGAAAATCCACAATCCCGCGGCGTCGCCGCCGCCAAACGGCCCTTACAGCCTGGGTGTCGAGATTCTGGCCGGACAGCGCGTGCTGTTCATTGCCGGCCAGATTCCCGTGGCCAAGGACGGCACGACATCGCAGGGAATCAAGGCACAGACCGAGCAGGTCTGGCGCAACATCATCAACGTCCTCGAATCGGCCGGCATGGGCGTCGACAACCTGGTCAAGATCAACACGTACCTGACCAAACAGGAAAATATCGCCGGCTACAGCGAAGTGCGCGCGAAGATTCTGGGCGCGGCGCGCCCGGTTTCGACCACCGTGGTGGTGCAATCGCTGGTGAAGTCCGAGTGGCTGGTCGAGGTCGAGGCTTTCGCGGCGAAGTAGCCTAGCGCTTGCCGCGCGCATCGACCGGCCAGATTTCGACCAGCGTGTCGCCGTCAACCACGTGATAAAAATCGTGAAGGTTGACCGTCGGATCGCAATGCGGCGTGACGCATTCGATCACCGCGCCGAGCGTCGGCCGCGCGGCACCCGTCGGCACGAACAGCTTGCCGTGCTCGTCGCCGAAGAACTCGTAGCGGCTGCCGGACGGCGCGCCGCGCGCCGGTTCGGGCCGGGGACCTTCGGTGGCGAAGCACTTGAGGCCGGCATCGGTCACGAGATAAGCGGGCTGGTTGACGCCGATCACCGCTGTCGCGACGAACAACGCGGTTTCGAACGGCGGCGCGTTGCGCCCATCGGCGAGCGCTTGCAGATATTCGACGTCCATGAAGACATAGGAACCGACCTGGAGCTCGGTGAAGACGCGCGCTTCGGGATCGAGATCGAAGGTGCCGGTGCCGCCGCCGGTGACGACCGGCGCCGGCAGATCCATCGCCGCCATTTGCCGCAATAAGCCGCGTAAGCGGTCTGCGAGCCGCAGGCTGCGCTCGCGCCGCTCGGCGCGGATCGCGACATGTTGCAGATGGCCGGCATACGCCTGGATGCCGGCGAAGTGGAGGCCGGACACCGCACGCACCATACGCGCCAAGGCCGGCGCCGCGTCGATAGTGCAACCGGTGCGGCCCTGCCCGGCATCGACGTCGACCAGCACGGCGAGCGGCGCCGGCGCCCCATGCAATGCCGCACTGAGCATGGCGACGGTGTCGGCGTGATCGACCACGACGCTGAGGCCGTGATGCGGCGCGCGCGCCAAGGCGGCAAGCCGCGCCAGCTTTGCCGCCGTCACCGGCGGCGACGTCAGGTGCACGCCCGGAATGCCGGCGCGCACCATGATCTCGGCCTCGCCGAGCGTGACGCACGACACGCCGAGCGCACCGGCCGCGACCTGGCGCCGTGCGATGGCGACGGATTTGTGGGTTTTGACGTGCGGCCGCAACGCGATGCCCGTGGCGCGCGCGTGCGCCGCCATCGCGGCGATGTTGCGGTCGAGCGCCGCGCGATCGACCACCAATGCCGGCGTATCGAGCATGGCCCGGCTGCCAGGGCGGCCAAGCAACGCCGAATTCAGGCTTGCGGATTGGGTTTCGTACACGACGAACTCCGGTTCAGATTTTTTTAATCATAACCGACGCGCGTCCGAAGGGGTTAACTCGGCGCTAAGCCGGAGCGGATTACCCTCGTAGGTTGAGGGTTGCCGTCTCTTGCACCGAAGATGACCGTGTGGCGCTTCATCAAGCGGGCTGATTCGAGCCGCATGTCCGTCGGCATGACCGATGGCGCGCGCCGTCGGCTGCTCGCGCCGCGCATCCTGATCGTGACCGTCCTGCTGATCGCGTTCCTGCACGGTGCCAACGTCCTTTTCGTCTATCATTTCTATTCGACGACCGCCGCACGTGAAGCCGCTGCGCGCGATGCGACCGCGACGATGTTGGCCGAGCAGGCCAGTCAGACCTTTGCCGCGATCGATTCGGCTTTGGCGGCCGCCGCGGCGCGGCTCAAGGCCGGACTGGCAACGGCCCCGCTGGGACCGGCCGACCAAGTGATACTGACGGAAGAGGACATACGCTCGCCAGCCGTACGGACGCTGCTGGTCCTCAATCACGACGGCACCGTTGCGCTCGACTCGGCTGGTTATCCGCCGGCGCCGCGCGCCCCGGCCGAGCAGCAGTATTTGGCCGGACTGGCGACCGACAGCGCATCGGGCTTGTTCATCGGCGATCTCGCGGCGGGATCAAGCGCGGTGCCGTACTTCGGCATGGGCCGGGCGATCACCAATGCAAGCGGCGCGCGCGTCGGTACGGTCATCGCCGTCGTCGAACCGTCCTTCTTCGCGGCGATGCCGGGCACGCTGCCGAATACGACGGCGCTTCTGGTGCACGAGAGCGACGGCACCATTCTCGCCGGCAATGGCTTCGGCACCGACACCACGGTCAATCAGGCGCTGGCGCGGTACGCGCACGACATCCTGGCCATCCGCGAAGTCGACGGCTTCCCGTTGCAGCTGATCGTGGCCGGCCCGCCGGTCTGGATGTCGCCCGCCTTCCGCAATTTCCTGATCTTCGATTCCGGGATCATGGCGATCGTGACGATGGTGGCGTTTTGGCTCGCTTGGCGGCTCGCCGCCGAGGAGCGCGCGCGCAGCACCGCCGAGATCCGGCTGCACGACGCGATCGAAAGCACGCCCGGCGGTTTCGCGCTGTACGACGCCGACGACCGTTTGGTGCTTTGCAACCGCACCTACGTCGAATATTACACGCCGTCCATGCAGCCGCTGGTCGTACCCGGTGTGCGCTTCGAAACCATCATCCGGCAAGTCGCCGAAACCGGTGGCTGGGCCGACGCAACCGACCCGAGCGCGCGCGAGGCGCTGATCGAGCAACGCGTGCGGGCGCATCGTCAGGCCACCACCGAACTCGTCCAGCGCCTGAGCGACGGGCGTTGGCTGCTGACGCGCGAGCGGCGCACCGCCGACGGCGGCACCGCCTGCTTCTACACCGACATCACATGCCTCAAGCAGCAGGAAGAGGCGATAAGGCGCAGTGAGCGCCTCGAGCGCCAGGCGCGCGAGATCGCCGAACGTGCCAACCGCACCAAGAGCTCGTTCCTGGCGACGATGAGTCACGAATTGCGCACGCCGTTGAACGCGGTGATTGGGTTTTCGCAGATCATCGAGCAGGGGATGTTTGGGCCGCAGCCGGCGCGGTACCGGGAGTATGCGACGCTGATCCGGCGCAGCGGCGAGCACCTGCTGACG
>JBOHLR010000039.1:0-16138 GCA_050729555.1 Allostellaceae bacterium | reverse complement strand
TCTGCCGGCTGTGGAAGGCGAGCGACAGGCGTTGCAGCTGGGCATAGAGCGCGCCGCGCAGGTCGTTGACCATGTTCTGGCCCACCGCGATCGTCGTGCGGTTGTGCAGGAATTCGAGCAGGCCGGCGCCAAGATTGATCACGACCAGACCGACGCAAGCGACGACGAGCAGCGTCGCCGCGGACAGGCCGGCGAGCGGCCGCACCGTCACCGCCTTGCCGCCGAGCACGTCGTCGATCACCAGCTGGAGCGGCCACGGCTTCAACAGATTGAAGCCGGCCATCAGAAAAACTTGCAGCAGCGCCCAGCCGAAGCTCAGCCGGTAGGGCCGCAAGAACGGCAGCAGCTTGACCAGCAAGCCCATGTTACTGCGCGGCCTGGGCCAGCGGCTCGGGCGGCGCACCGGCCGGCGCCAGCGGCTGCAAGCCTTCGCGCCGCGCCACGGTCTCGATGATGCCGTACATCAGGCGGCCGAATTCGATCGTGCGATAGCCGATCAGCACGGCCTGGCACAGGCCGAGCGCGCCGATCACCAGCGCCGCCATCGGCGAATTGAGAATGAGGGCGGCGGCCGTCGCCGCGGCCCAGCCGCGCAGCAGGAACGCCGACAGCCGGGACAGGCGCATGGCGCACCGCACGCGCAGTAAGTGCTTGCCGCCGCCGTGATTCTCGACGCAGACCAGGACCAGCGCGCGGCTCCACAAGCCGCGGGCGATCTTGAGATCCCATTCGTCCCAACCCTGATCGGGAATCACGAAGTATTTCTGCGGCGCGAGGAACCGCATCAGGCCGCCGAGCAACACTTCTTTCTCGGCGCCGTGCTCGCTCCAATAGGACAGATAGAACGCGCGTTCGCGCCACGAACGCCGTGGCGCTTGCATCGGTGCCGGCGTCGTCGGCTCGAAATGCGCCTGCTCCGCCGCCTCGACTTCGCGGAAGCGCCATTTAAGCCGCTCCCAACCGCGCAGCAACGGCCCGAGATAGATCAGCAGCGCGATCAGTGCCCGCGCCTTCACGCCCTTGAAGCGCTTATCGATGGGCGCTTTGAGCGCACCGTTGATGCACATGACCCAGGTGATGACGATCGGCACGATCAGCAGCGACATCCAGCCGCCGCCGGCCAGGCCGATGACCGCCAGCACGATCGCAACGACGTTCCATTCGAAGGTCAGCGGCAGATATTGAGCCAGCGACGAGGACGGTTCGTAGAGCGTCTGGAACATGCCCCGGCCGAACACGCCGGAATAGATCAGCGGCCGACGCGACAGCAACAGCGCCGTCGACAGATCGCCGTAAATGCGACCGAGCCATTTCGCCTGGCCGAACAGGTTGAAGCGGAACGGATGCTTGGAATAGACCAACGCCTCGGCCTTGCCATAGCCCTTCTGCTGGCCGACATAGGCGTCGATGGTATTGCGGCGGAAATGCCAGACCATCGCCGCCGGCGCGAAACCGATGGTGTAGCCCGCGTCCTGAAAGCGCCAGCAGATGTCGATGTCGTCGCCCGCGGCGCGGAACACGGGATCGAAGCCGCCAAGCTGCAACAGCGTCGCGCGCCGGAACGTCATGTTGCACCCGGCGATGTGTTCGGCGGTGTCGTCGGACAGCAGCACATGGGTCGGGCCGCCGGGCGACACTGCCACCGCCGCCGCGGTCAAATTGTCCTCGGGCGGCGGGAAATTGGGGCCACCGCAGGCATGGAGATCGGCCGCCGCCATGCGCGCCACCAGATAGGTGAGCCAGTCGGGATCGACGACGCAATCGCTGTCGGTGTAGGCGACGATCTCGCCGGTCGCCGCTTCGGCGCCGACGTTACGTGCGGCCGACAGGCCCTTGTTCGGTTGGCTGATGATGCGGCAGAACGGAAACGCCTCCGAGATCGCCAATGTCCGGTCCTTCGAGCCGTCGTTGACGACGATCACCTCGTAATCGGGATAGCGCAGCTTCTCGAGCGATTCGAGGCACGCTTTCATCGTGCGCTCGGCGTTGTAGGCGCAGACCACGACCGACACGCGCGGCGTGCGCGGCAACGGTGGCGGCATCGCGCCGCGAAAGCACGCCTGAACGGCGGCGAAGGCCGGCTTCGGGTTGCGCGCGCGGTCGACCAGCCCGAAGGCCCAATCCTCGATCAGATGGCCGCCGGTGAACCATTCGTCGGTCCAGGCGAAAACGAACGCGCCGGCGCAGCCCATCTCGAACGCCGTGCGCACCTGCCAGGCAAGCGTTCGCGCTTGAACGTCCGCGCTCTCGCGCATCGAATCAATGCCGAATTCCGTCAGCACCAGCGGCCGATCGATCGCCAAATTGTGCAATCGCGACAGGTACCGACGGAAGGTCGCTTCCTGGTGCAAATAGACGTTGAAACAAACGAAATCGCCGAAATCGATGGTCAGATACTCGGTCGACGGGAAGTTGGCGTAGCTGACCAGACGGCCGGGATCGAGCGCCTTGGCGGTCGCGACCAACTGCTTGAGAAAGACGCGCACGCGGTCGGGGCCGTGCCAGCGCACCATGTCGGGCGGGATTTCATTGCCGATGAGATAGGCGAAGATCGCCGGGTGGCCCTGGATCGCCTGGATCGCGGCGCTGACCGCGCGAACGACTTCGCCTTCGGTCGCCGCGTCGTCGAGAAAGGTGATGTGCTGCGCCCACGGAATACCCGCCAGCACTTTGAGGCCGGCTGCCTGCGCTTCGTCGAGCAGCCAAACCGGCGGCGCGGTGAAGACGCGCACGGTGTTGGCGCCGAGCTCCGTCATCAACGCGAAGTCGCGCTTGACCGTCTCCCGCGGCGGAAACTGCGTGCCGTCGGCGCCCGGCGGAAAGGGACCGTAGGTCACGCCCTTGACGAAAAGTTTGGCGTCGCCCTGAAAGAAGAACTTGCCCGAAACCCGGATCGGCGCGCCGTTCCCACCGATAACCGGCGTCGCGATGCTGCGATCCGTCGTTTCGACGGCCATCAGCCGCTCACGGCGCCGCGCGCCGGCGCCGCACGGCCGGCCCGCGCGGAATGCCAAGCCCAGGCGGTGGCGACGATGGTGTCGAGATCGGATACACGCGCCTGCCAGCCGAGGACGGTGCGCGCGCGGCGCGCGTCGGCGACGAGCGCCGGAGGATCGCCAGCGCGGCGCGGCGCCTCGCGCTTCGGAATGCTGAGCCCGGTGACGCGCTCGGCGCAGGCGATGGTCTCGCGCACCGAGTGCCCGGTGCCGGTGCCGAGATTGAGCGCGACGCTGCTGCCGCCGCCTTCGAGATATTGCAGCGCGCGGACATGCGCCTCGGCCAAATCCTGAACGTGGATGTAATCGCGCACGGCGCTGCCGTCGGGCGTCGGATAGTCGGTGCCGTAGATGGCGATCTCGGCGCGCTGCTTGAGCGCGGTTTGCAGGATCAAGGGAATGAGATGGGTCTCGGGATCGTGGTCCTCGCCGATCTCGCCATCGGGATCGGCGCCGGCGGCATTGAAATAGCGCAGTGCGGCGAATTTGAGGCCCTGCGCGGCGTCGAGCCAGTGCAGCGCCCGCTCGACCATGAGCTTGCCTTCGCCGTAGGGATTGACCGGATGCTGCGGCGCGTCCTCGGCAATCGGCACGCGTTCGGGCACGCCATAGGTGGCGCAGGTCGAGGAAAACACGATCCGGCCGGCGCCGGCCTCGCGCATGGCTTCGAACAGGCCCAACGTATTGATGACGTTGTTGCGAAAGTAGAGCGCCGGCTCGCGCACCGATTCCTCGACATAGGCGAAGGCCGCGAAATGCATCACCGCGTCGATGCGGTGGCGCTTCAGCGTGGCCGCCAGCAAAGTCCGGTCGGCGAGATCCCCCTCGACCAGCGGCCCCCAGCAGACGGCGTCGCGATGGCCGCGCACCAGGCTGTCATAGGCCACCGGCTCATAACCCGCCCGCGCCAGCGCCTTGCAGGCGTGACTGCCGATATAGCCGGCGCCGCCGGTCACCAGGATCGTCTTGGTCATGCGTTCTCTGCGAGCGACAACGGGCAGGCGCGGCCAGTTGTTCCGGAAGAGCCTGTGTCTACGACGAATTCCGGCCGCCGGGCAAGCCGAGCGGGGCGCGGGCCAAAAGGCGCGGCAGCGTGAATTGGACGGCGATCCGGCCCATGGTTGATTCGCGCACGAAGCAAAGGGCCAAGCCGGCAAGAACGGCGATCAACCACCACCAGGCCAATTCCTTCGCCAACCACCACGCCGGCAACGCGGGCGGCAGGAGCTGAACGGCGAAATGGTGAAAAACCTCGCGCCACATTAGAAACAGGGTGAGCGTACGGGTCATCGAAAATAGCTGGCGACCGGCGACGCTCGGCATGGTCCGTGCGAGCGTGTTGAACGCCGGCAGCACGAATAGCAGATGGATACCACGATAGGCGACGTTTTCGCCCACAAAAAAGCAACCGACCATGAGCAAGCCGCCGATGGCCAGAAACACGCGTTCGACCTCGGGTAGCGCTGCATAAGCCTGGTTGAGAGCCAGCTGCCGCGCCAACAACGCCGCAGTGGCGAAGGTTAGGCCCGCGAATACAAGAGCAGCCGGAAATCCCGGAAAGATCGTCGCCAAGCCGTATGGCAGCATGACCGCGCCGAAAGTGTCGCCGAAATAGTCCAGCCGGGGGAAGTTGCCGTAGGCAACGAGCAAGTCGGCGCGATAGCCGACCAGGAAGAGCACGATCAGAACCGCCGCCGCGGCGTTAATCGCAAAGAACAGCCGCGGCCGCTCGCGCAAGGTGAGCGCCATCAACACCACAGGAAAGAATTTTGCGAATGCAGCCGACAGAACGAGGCTGTAAGCCAGCAACCGCGACGCAGCGCCGTACCTAACGGCAAGGCGGCCGGCAACCGCAAAGGCGGCAAAGAGCAACAGCTCGAAATTACCGCGCTCGGCCGCGAAGGCCGTGACGCTCGACAGCACCGCGAGCGCCATTACGGCGTAATTGGAACGCTTGATTGGCGCAGGCAGGCAGAACAGCGAGAAGATAAAGACGATATTGAGGACGAACCCGAGCGGCACGTTGGCGCTCAATTCGTGCGGCCCCGCACCGAGCAGAAGCAGCGGCGAATACTCGAATTGCCGGCCAAAGACGTCGCACGGATTGGTGATGTAAGGATCGATTCCGAGGGCGCTGCACACGCGGGCCGACAGCACCGAATGCGTATCGACGAACGGAAAATCGACCGGCACGACGCCCCAGCCGTTGAGCATGGCGAAATTAAGTCGATTTCGCCGCCAGCCAATAGACCAAGCACCCCAACAGGAACGCGGCGGCGGCGATAACCGGCAACGCGAACCGTCGCGTGAGACATCGAAGCTCCATCGGGTCAATGTCTCTGGACACGGTTCACGAGCCCTGAAGAGCGGGCGCACGCCGCGACGCGGAAATGGCCACAACCCCTTCATAAATCTGTGCTTTGCTTGATTTTACAGAGCCATTGGGGTTTAGTCGCGCAGGTCCTGTCGTGGCCGGGCGAGACCTGCGACACGGCACCGCCGTAACGCAATTGCGGTCATTTCAAGGCACGCGGAATTTCCGCGGCGATGCGGCGTTTATATCTTCGGCGAGCAGGAGTGGGCGGGATGCGGATTGCGGTCATCGGCAGCGGTTATGTCGGACTGGTTTCGGGCGCATGTTTTTCGGAATTCGGCGTCGAGGTCACCTGCGTCGACAACGACGCGGCCAAGATCGGCCGGCTGCAACATGGCGAGATCCCGATCTTCGAGCCCGGCCTCGACCAGATCGTCCAGTCGAACACGGCCAACGGCCGGTTGCATTTCGCCACCGAGCTGAGCAAGGCGGTTGCCGGCGCCGACGCGGTTTTCATCGCCGTCGGCACGCCGTCGCGCCGCGGCGACGGTCATGCCGACCTATCCTATGTGTTCGCCGCCGCCGAAGAGATCGCCAAGGCGGTCAAGGACTATACCGTCGTCGTCACCAAATCGACCGTGCCGGTCGGCACCGGCCGCAAGGTTGCCGAGATCCTGCGCAAGCATCTGCCGGAATCCAAATTCGACGTTGTGTCCAATCCGGAATTCCTGCGCGAAGGATCGGCGATCCAGGATTTCATGCGGCCCGACCGCGTCGTCATCGGCGCCGAGAGCGAGCGCGCCGCCGCCGTGATGAAGGAGCTCTATCGGCCGCTCTACCTGATCGAAACGCCGATCCTGTTTACGTCGCTTGAGACCGCCGAGCTGATCAAATACGCGGCCAACAGTTTCCTCGCCACCAAGATCACCTTCATCAATCAAGTCGCCGATCTGTGCGAGAAGGTCGGCGCCAACGTGCAAGACGTGGCGCGCGGCATCGGCCTCGACGGCCGGATCGGCCGCAAGTTCCTGCATGCGGGACCGGGCTTCGGCGGCTCGTGCTTTCCCAAGGACTGCCTGGCGCTGGTCAAGACGGCCCAGGAAGCCGGCGCGCCGCTCGGCATTGTCGAGACCGTCGTCGCCGCGAACGACGGCCGCAAGGAACGCATGGCCGAGCGCATCGTCCAGGCTTGCGGCGGCAGCGTGAAGGGCAAGACGATTGCCGTGCTCGGCTTGACCTTCAAGCCCAACACCGACGACATGCGCGACAGCCCGAGCCTCGCGATCGTCCCGGCGCTGCAAAAGGCCGGCGCCACTGTCCGCGCCTTCGATCCCGAAGGCATGACCGAGGCGAAGAAGCTGCTGGCCGGCGTCGCCTTCTGCGGCGGCAGCTACGAGACCATGGAGGGCGCGCACGCCCTCGTCCTGGTTACCGAATGGAACGAGTTCCGCGCGCTCGACCTCGATCGCGTCAAATCGCTGTTGAAGACGCCGACCATCATCGACCTGCGCAACATCTATAAGCCGGCCGATATGGCCGAGGCCGACTTCCACTATTTCAGCATCGGCCGCCGCGCGGCGGCACCGGCGCGTCAACGTCTCCAGGCCAAGAACTGATCGGGAGTCCGACGATGGCCACTGTCCGCAAGCGCATTCTCGTCACCGGCGGCGCCGGCTTTCTCGGCTCGCATCTGTGCGAGCGGTTGCTGGCCGAAGGCAACGACGTGCTGTGCGTGGACAATTATTTCACTGGCCGCAAGGACAACATCGCCCATCTCCTCCATCAGACCAATTTCGAGGTGATGCGCCACGACGTGTGCTTCCCGCTCTATGTCGAGGTCGACGAGATCTACAACCTCGCCTGCCCCGCATCGCCGATCCACTATCAGTTCGATCCGGTGCAGACGACCAAGACCAGCGTTATCGGCGCGATCAACATGCTGGGCCTGGCCAAGCGTGTGAAGGCCAAGGTGTTTCAGGCCTCGACCTCGGAGATCTACGGCGATCCCAGCGTCCATCCGCAGACCGAGGATTATCGCGGCAACGTCAACACGCTGGGCCCGCGCGCCTGCTACGACGAAGGCAAGCGCTGCGCCGAGACGCTGTTCTTCGACTACCTGCGGCAGCACAAGCTGCGCATCAAGGTCGCGCGCATCTTCAACACCTACGGCCCGCGCATGCATCCGAATGACGGCCGTGTCGTGTCGAACTTCATCGTCCAGGCGCTGAAGAACGAGTCGATCACCGTCTATGGCGACGGCAAGCAAACCCGCGCTTTCTGCTACGTCGACGACCTGATCGAGGGCTTCGTCCGGCTGATGGGATCGCCCGAGACCGTCACCGGCCCGGTCAACCTGGGCAATCCGGTCGAGACCACGGTGGGCGAACTTGCCGAGAAGATCATCGCCATGACCGGCTCGCGCTCGAAGATCGAGCGGCGGCCGCTGCCCGTCGACGATCCGGTTCAACGGTGTCCGGATATCGGTCAGGCGAAGAAGGTTCTCGGCTGGCAACCGCGCGTGCCGCTCGAGACCGGCTTGCAGCACACCATCGCCTATTTCGACCGGCTGCTGACCGAGCACGGCGAGAATCCCGAACCCAGCTTGCGCGTCGTCGGCTGAGCCGCGGACGATCCCGCACCGCGCACCACGCAGATCGCCTAAATCCTCCGACTGTCGTAGGCCCAATGCAGCAGCGCCTGGCGCTGGCGCGGCCGGCAAGCGTGGTCGCAGCGCTCGCAATGGCGCTCGATCTGCCGGATGTGTCGGCGCATTGCCTTCCAGCGCTTGACCCGCCGCCGATCCTCCTCCGGCATGCGGCGGCCCATCCAATAGCGGCAATACCATTGGAACCAGCCGCGCGGATCGTCGGGATGAATCCAACCCTTGGCGCGCCAAACCGACAGCGGCTGGCTTGCGTTAACGCCGAAATAATTCAGCGCCGGATCGCGTTGCCGCGGCGACAGTTTGGCGCCGGCAAACCAGTCGGGCGGGAACTCCTTTCGGCAGTCGGTCATGTATTTGCCGCCGAACACGCCCAGACGGAGCATTTGCTTCGGTGTCAGGTCGGGTTGGAATTCGGGATCGAAATCGCGGCCCGGCAGCATCACCAGCGTATATCGGTAGCCCCGCTGCATACGGTCGTTGACGACGACGACCCGTGGTATGGCGCGCGGCTTGGCCTTCATCGATGCCGCCGGACGATTCCGATTAATCCTTCACGCCTGCGGCGGCGAGCGCCTGGGTCTGGCGCTTGGCCAGCGCCTTTTCGTCGAAATCCGCGATCAGCTCGTGGAACATGCGGTGCCAGTTGATCTCGGCCTTGAGCCGCAGAAACACGGAGCCAAGGCCGACAGCCGCGCGATCCATGAACACGAATTCGCGCGGCGGCTTGACGCCGCCGAGGCGGCGAATGTCGGCGTGCACGGTCTCGGCGACCTCGCGGCCATAGGCGCCCGAGCCGTGTTCCTGGATGCGGCGCTCGCGATTTTCGAGCAACGGCTCGTAGACATAGCGCGCCCAGCGGTTGAGTGCGGCGATCATGTCGCGCGATAGGCTTTTGAAGCCCCAGGTCTCGTAAGCGGAGATCGCCAACTCCTCGTCGTCGCGGTCGAGCGCGTGATAGAGGTCGATGACGCCGCGCACGAACGGCGCCGGAAAGACCCGGATGCAGCCGTAATCGAGCAGATTGATGGTCTGATCCCGCCGCACCGTGTAATTGCCGAGATGCGGATCGCCGTGGATGACGCCGTAGAAATAGAACGGCACATACCAGGCGCGGAACATGTTCCGCGCAATCTGGTTGCGCACGGCGAGGCTACCACCGGCGGCGGCCTCGACGAAGGGGCGGCCTTCGAGCCAACTCATGGTGAGGAGCCGCCGCGTCGACAGCTTGGCGACGTAGTCCGGCACGTGGACGCCGGCCTCGTCCTTGAGCATCGTGCGGAACAGCCGCATGTGCGCGGCCTCGCGGCAGTAATCGAGCTCCTCGCGTAGCCGCGCCGCGAGCTCCTTCTGGATTTCGCCGGTATCGATCGAGCGGTCATAGCGCTCGAACAGCGCCAGCACGATCCTCAACTGCTGGAGATCGGCGTCGACCGCCGATTCCATGTCGGGATATTGCAGCTTGCAGGCAAAATCGGCGCCGTCGAGCCCGGCGGCGCGATGCACCTGGCCCAGCGACGCGGCGTGCGCCGCGTCGCGCGAGAAATCCTTGAACTTCGCCTGCCAATCCTGACCCAGCTCGCTCGCCATGCGGCGCTTGACGAACGGCCAGCCCATCGGCGGCGCGTTCGATTGCAGCGTCGCCAGTTCGTCGGCGTATTCGTGCGGCAGCGCGTCCGGCAGGGTCGCCAGCAGCTGCGCTACCTTCATCAGCGGGCCCTTGATCGCGCCGAGCGAGGCTTTCAGATCGGCGGCGTGCCGCGGCCGGTCGAGCTTGAGGCCAAGATAGCGCGA
Organism: Allostellaceae bacterium; assembly: GCA_050729555.1. Taxonomy (GTDB): domain Bacteria; phylum Pseudomonadota; class Alphaproteobacteria; order ATCC43930; family CGMCC-115725; genus REEB95. Next base: position 6,372 of record JBOHLR010000039.1, on the reverse strand, counting down.
ACCGGCAAGCCGCACCGCCAATCCGCCCATCGCGGTCGAGACTTGCGCGTACCGGCGCACGCGGCGCGTGAGATCGTTGCGGTCGGCCATGATCGGCGGAGTTTCCCCGGGCGGCGGCGCACTGTCCACCGCCAAAACAATGCGAAAAACGCTGGCAGGGTTGCTCGGATACCGCCAAGCTCGCGCCAATGGCGGAGGGGACATGACGGCGAACGCCCGCGCGATCGACATTCACAATCACATCGTGCCCGCGGACATTCCGCCCTATGCCGGAAAGCACGGCGGCGGCCGCTGGCCGCAGATGGCGCTGTGCGACGCGCGCCACAAGAACGTGATGATCGACGGCAAGAACTTCCGCACCATCAGCGACGAATGCTGGGACGTCAGCCGACGCATCGCGGCAATGGATACGACCGGTATCGGCATGCAGGTGCTGTCGCCGATGCCCGAGCTCCTGTCGTACTGGTTTCCGGCCGAGGACGCGGTCGCGTTCGGCCGGGTCGTCAACGGCACGATCGCCGAAATGGTGGCGCGCGCGCCACAACGCTTCGCCGGCCTCGGCATGGTGCCGCTGCAGGACCCGGAGCTGGCGGCGCGCGAGCTCGAGCGCTTGATGAAGGACGGATTCCGCGGCGCCGAAATCGGCACCAACGTCAACGGCGTCGCCATCGGCGATCCCCGCTTCGAGCCGTTCTTCGCCGCGGCCGAACGCCTCGACGCGGCGATCTTCGTCCACGCGCTGCATCCGGCGAGCCTGGAGCGGATCGTCGGCCCGCCGCGGCTCGCCCCTTTCATCGCCTTTCCGGGCGAGACCAACTTCGCGATCTGCTCGCTGATCAGCGGCGGCACGTTGGAGAAACATCCCAAATTGCGCATCGCCTTCAGCCATGGCGGCGGCACCTTCGCCATCGTGCTGCCGCGGCTGGCACAGGGCTGGACGATCTCGCCGGTGCTGCGCGAGACGATCAAGGTCAATCCGCGCGAAACCGCGCGCCGGCTCTATTACGACACGCTGGTCTTCGAGGCGAAGGCCGTCCGCTTGCTGATCGAGCTATTCGGCCTAAGCCAGCTCTGCGTCGGCAGCGACTTCCCGTTCGACGGCGCCGACCAGGAGCCGTTGCGCGAGATCGCCAAGCTTCAATTGCCGGCAGCCGACATGGCCGCGCTCCATGAAAGCAACGCCCGGCGGTTCCTCGGTCTCGCCTAGCTGCCCCGCTCCCGTAACCGTCGCGTATTTTCGTCTACGCTCAAGGCGTGGCGTAGGGTCGGATGCTGTCGGCTACCGAATCGGCGACATGCTCCTTGGAAATGATGCCACGCACGTCGGCGGCGCGCACCATCGTCGCGCTCCGCGCGATGACCGCCATGGCGGCGTTCTCGCGCCACATCCGATCGATGACGTCGAAAGCGATATCGTCCTCATGCGCGATGGTGAAATTCTTTTGCGCCACGTCGCCGAGCGTGGCGCCGGTATAGGCCCCCTCGAGCCCATGGCGAATGCCGGTATTCACGCGCAACACGCCGACGATCCGGTCGTCGTCGGTTACCACGACGTGCTTGAGCGCGCCCTTGTGCTCTGGTTGCCGAAGGAAAGCGTCGAAATCGGTGCTGGCCGGCAGCACCAGGACATCTGAATCCATGACGTCCTTGGCATGGCGCACGAGAAACATGTTGGCGTGCATCGCTTTCGGAATGAAGTGGCCGCGCTCGACAAGTTTTATGGTGTAAATGTTCTCGCGCGACAGCACGCGCCGCACGCCGACGCTGAGCGCAACCGCGAGGATCATCGGCATCACGATGCCGTAGTCGCGCGTCATTTCGAAAATCATCGTGATCGCGGTCATCACGGCGCCAGTGCCGCCGCCGACCATGGCGGCCATGCCGACGATGGCAAACGTGCCAGGCGTCGTACCGGCCACGGGATAAATGGCGTTGACGAGCGCACCAAATGCGCCACCCAGGGTCGCGCCGATGTACAACGACGGCGAAAAAATTCCACCCGAACCGCCCGAGCCGATGGTGACCGAGGTGGCAATCAACTTGCACAGGGAAAGAAATGCAAGCACCGACAGCGACGTCAGATTGCCGAGCAAAAGCGACTGGACGGTCGCGTAACCGACGCCTTCGACGTAGTAGTGCCCGTAAAGACGGGAGAGCGTATAGAACAGCGCGCCGACCAACGTCATGCCGATGGCATGACGCAGATATGGATTCTTGATCCGGTCGAATTGGTCTTCGGCGAAGGGTATGGCCCGCACAAAGATCGTTGCGCCGACGCCGACAACGATGCCCAGCAACGCAAACAACAACAGCGCCGTGAGCGATACGGGATGGTTTCCGATCAACGCTTGTTCGGGCATGGCGAAAGCGGGCGTCGTGCCAAGCGCAAGATTGCCGATGAATGTCGCCGTGCCAGTCGCCAACGCGACCGGCAGAAAGGTTCGAACGCTCACTTCGGGCATCATGAGTTCGATCGCGAACATCACGCCGCCGATCGGCGTGTTGAAGGTCGCGGCGATGCCGGCACCGGCGCCAGCGGCGACGAGCGTGATGCGCTGCCACGGCGCCATGCGGATGATTTGGCCGATGGTGGAGCCGAATGTCGCTCCGATCTGAACGATCGGTCCCTCACGTCCGACCGAACCGCCGGTGCCGATGCAGATTCCCGACGCGAGCGATTTGACCGCCGCAACGACGGCGCGGATTTTTCCTTGGTCGTAATAGATCGCGTCCATCACCTCGGGCACGCCGTGGCCTTTGGCCTCGGGCGCGAACTTGGTCACAAGGAGCGTGACGACGACGCTGCCGGCGATCGGCACCAAGATGATCGCCGCGCCCCAAGGGCTCGGCGGCGTGAAAATATTCGCGTCATAAACGACGGAGACGGTGCCCGAGAACGAGAGATTGTGGACCAGCGCAATCAACCCGCGGAAAACAACCGCGCCGACGCCGCCGACGATCCCGATACAAATGGCAAGAAGAGAAAGTCGAACAAGACCAAGCTGTGCCGTCGCTGCGGCGCTGTCGGTCCCGGTCGTTGCAGCATCGGTTGACATGGCTTCTTTCATATCCTCGACGGTGTTGTATCGCGTGGGCTTACTGCATTCGTGCCGGAATAGACGGCGGTTTGTTTAACATTAAGTGCCCGTAATCCGAAAGCCGACGATCCCGTGAGGCGGGAGCGGCAGCAGCGACCATCTGCCGCGGCGGTAGCGGTAAGTGAGCCTTGCCGCCGAAAGGGTGCTCACTTATTCCATCGAGTCGTTGATCGTGCGGCGCGGATCGGCGGTATCGATCGAGCGTCGCAAATGCCCAAGGAGCCGATCATGTCGGCGACATCCGAATCGCGGCCTCGTCCGTCCAGCCGCATCTTGCGAAAATCGCTCTGGGTGATCGTATCGGGCGTCGCCGTGTTGGCCGTGGGCCTTTTTGGTTTCTGGCTCGGTGAGACGCACGTGACGGAACGTCAGGCCGGGCTGCCGGTTCTGATGATGGCGCCGGACTACGCTATGACCAACCAGCTCGGCGACAAAGTTTCGTCGCAGGCGTTCCGCGGCAAAATTCAGCTCGTCACGTTCCTTTTTCCGTATTGCACGACGATGTGCCCGCTGATCGCAGCGCATCTGACCAATTTTGAAAACGGGACATTGCGGGCCGCCGGCCTTGCCGACAAGGTCGTGATTGTCGCGTTCGATATCGATCCGCGCAACACCGGCCCGCGGGAGATGCGCGCGTTCCTGGCGCAATATGGATGGAATCCCGCGGACACCCATTGGCAATATCTTGTCGGCACGCCGCCTGAGGTTCGCCGTGCGGTGAGCCACGGCTTCGGCGTCTGGTACAAGCGCGTCAGCCTGGCGTCCGAGGTCACGCATGATCAGGGTCATGGCGGCCTCGTCCAGCCCGAGGTTACGAATCAACTCGCCGCGCGATCGCACGTCGACTACGACATCGTGCACAACGACATTCTCGAAGTCGTCGACGGACGCGGGCGAGTCCGCAAGATTTTCGAGAACGCCGATACCATAGGTTCACAGCAATTGCTGGCCGTGGTGCAGGCGTTGCTCAAGTCTCCGAGTTAAGCGAAGACGATACGGAGCCGCGAATGACAATGCGCGCAGCGAAGCCGATCCGTCCGATCGCGCCGTCGGTGCTTTGGTCCGCCCTTATCGTCGCCGCGTTGATGCCGGTGCTCGCCGCCGTTCCACCGGTGTTGCGCGCGGATCATATCCTGCCCCGTTCGGCGCTCTGGACGGATTGGCCGCTCACGCCTGGCATCACGCTCAGCCTCCTTGCAAGCGCTTGGCTGTACATTGCCGGCCAGCGCGACGCGAGCGCAGCTGCGGCCGATCGACCCGGCGCCCGGCACCACCTCGCATTCTTTGGGGGCCTTGCGGCGATCTTCCTCGCGCTGCAATCCCCGATCGATCCATTGGCGGACCATCTGTTTGTCGCGCATCAGGTGGAACACATGCTCTTGCGCACCGGCGGTCCGATGCTGTTGATGCTCGCCGTGCCACAGGCAGCCCTCATGCGAGGGTTACCGCCGTGGGCCCGGCGTCGAGTTCTCGCGCCGCTACTCAGCAATCCGATCGTCCGCGCGTTGGGCATTCTCGGGCAGCCGGCGATCGCGACCGTCCTATTTGTTGGTACGACTTATTTTTGGATGATTCCGCGCTACCATGACCTCGCCATCATGAACGAGCCAGTCCACTATCTGTGGCACACGACTCTATTGATCAGCGGCCTCATTTTCTTTTGGCGACTGCTCGATCCTCGCCCTTATCCGCTCAGCGCGTCGTTGGGCGTACGGCTGTACATGTTCTGGTTCGCATCGATGGGCAACATCCTGTTGGGCTCATATCTAAGCTTCAAGCATGGCGTGCTTTATCATGCCTATGACGCGATGGGCCGCTACTGGCTGAGCCCGTCGGTCGACGAGCAATTCGGCGGGCTCACCATGTGGATTCCGGGCAGCATGATGTTCGCGGCCACCAGCATGCTGATGATCTATCGCTGGGCCCGTCAGGAGGAGCGCGTGGCTGCGCGACGACACGACATCGGCGTGGCCGCTCTTTCAGTTGAAGAGTTCCTCGCGAGCCGCCGGAGCGCCAACCGCAAGATGGCCATTGGCTTGTTGGCCTTTGCCGCGAGCGTTCTGATCATCAGCCTGAGCGTGGCGCTCACCAACCGTTACGCCGGCGGCGCTCCGGGAACCAGCGGCTTCTAGTCCAAACGCGCCCCAGTGTCGGAAGGGATAAGCGCTAACCCATCGCCTCGAGCTGGTCGATGAAGCCGGCGATCACGCCGAGCCCCTTCTGCCAGAATTTCGGGTTCGAGGCGTCGAGGCCGAACGGCGCCAGCAATTCCTTGTGCCGCTTGGTTCCGCCGGCCTTGAGCATGTCGAGATATTTCTCGGCAAAGCCCTGCGCCGCACCCTGATAGATCGCATAGAGCGAATTCACCAGGCAATCGCCGAACGCATAGGCATAGACGTAGAACGGCGTGTGGATGAAGTGCGGGATGTAGGCCCAGTACCATTTGTACTCGTCTTCGAAGCGGATGGCCGGACCGAGGCTTTCTTTCTGCACGTCGAGCCAGATCGCGCCGATGCGTTCGGCGGTCAATTCGCCTTGGCGGCGTTCGTCGTGCACGTGGCGCTCGAACTCGACGAACGCGATTTGCCGCACGACGGTGTTGAGCATGTCCTCGACCTTGGCGGCCAGCATCGACTTGCGCCGCTTCGCGTTCTTCTCGCCGGCGAGCAGCGACTGGAACGTCAGCATTTCGCCGAACACCGATGCGGTTTCGGCCAAGGTCAGCGGCGTATCCGACATCAGTGCGCCGCGCGGACCGGCCAGAACCTGATGCACGCCGTGGCCGAGCTCGTGCGCCAGCGTCATCACGTCGCGCGTGCGGCCGAGATAGTTGAGCAGGAGATAGGGATGCGCGTTCGGCACCGTCGGATGCGCGAAAGCGCCCGGCGCCTTGCCCGGACGCGCCAGCGCATCGATCCAGCGATTGTCGAAGAAGCGTCTGCCGACGTCGGCCATCGCCGGCGAGAAGGCGCCGTAGGCGTCGAGCACGATGCGCCGCGCCTCGGGCCATGGCACCAGCTTGTTGTCTTGATCCGGCAGGGGCGCGTTGCGGTCCCAATAAGGCAGAACTTTAACGCCGAACCATTTCGCCTTGAGCCGATAGTAACGATGGGCCAGCGTCGGATAGGCACCGCGCACTGCCGCGACCAGCGCGTCGACGACGTCGTCCTCGACATAGTTGGCGAGATTGCGCGACGAGATCGGCCGCTTGAAGCCGCGCCAGCGGTCTTCGATCTCCTTGTCCTTGGCGAGCGTGTTGGTAACGAGTGCGAAG
>JBOHLR010000038.1:0-16741 GCA_050729555.1 Allostellaceae bacterium | reverse complement strand
ACGTTGCCCAGGCCGAGGCGCGGCTTCAGGCGGCGCGCGCGCAGCGGCAGCAGGACGAAGGCACGCTGCAATCCGACCGCGCCAACTACGCGCGCTTCGTCGGCCACGCGCCCGAGAATTTGGTGCCGCCGACCTTGCGGCCGCAAATTCCGGCGACGCGCGACGCGGCGCTCAGCATGGCGGCGCTCAAGAATCCGAACGTCATCTCGGCGCTGTTCAGCGAGGACGCGGCGCGCGATCAGGTCGCCGCCACCGAGGCGCAGCTGCTGCCGAGCGTCAATCTCGTCGGCGAGGCGAACCGCACCGACGATCCGGTGCAGCTCCAAGGCCACGAAACCACCTTCGGCACCGTGCAGGCGCAGGTTAGCGTACCGCTGTACGAGGCCGGGCTGATCTATTCGCAATCGCGCCAGGCCAAGCAGAAGGTCGGGCAGAGTGAAGGCCTGACCGACGACGCGCGGCGCTTTGCGGTCCAGGGCGCGACCGCAGCCTGGGAGACCATCCGGGCGCAGCGCGCCACCGTCGTCTCGCAGCAGGCGGCGATCAAGGCCGACACCGTCGCTTACGAGGGACTCCAGGCGCAACAGCGGTCGGGCCTGCGCACGCTGATCGACGTGCTCAACGCCGAGCAGGAGCTGTTCGCCGACCGCACCAATCTGGTGCGCGCGCAGCACGATCTCGCCGTCGCCGAATTCGATCTCGCCAATCAGATCGGCCGCGTGACCGCCGCCGATCTCAAGCTGGCGGTGAACCTTTACGACGTGAACCGCTATTACGAGGCGGTGCGGTCGAAGTGGCTGGGGTTCGGCCCGGACAAATAGACACGGCGCTTCCGGCGAGTTATCCCCAGGCCGGAACGCATACCTAGCAATTACTGGGGTCTTTCCCTACTATATGTGGGTGCCGCCCGGTTGGCGGCGTGTGGTTGGTGGAGGTTGCCATGTCGGATATCCGGCGCCAGGACGAGCCCTCGATGGAGGAAATCCTCGCCTCGATCCGGCGCATCATCGCCGAAGACACCAAGGAAGGCGGCACGCCGAGCGCTGGCGCTGAACAGGATATTCTCGAACTGACGGACCGGGTCGAAGCCGACGGTTCGGTCGTGTCGCTTGCGACGCGGATGGCGCCGCGCGCCGAGACGCGTGAGCCGCCGCCGATTGCAGTCGCACCTTATGAGCCCGCACCGAAGGCGGCGCCGGAGCTGGAACTCACGGTCGCCAAACCAGCGGCAGAGCCGGCGTCCGACAGCGTCATCTCGGCCGGCACGGCGGCCGCGTCGATCGCGGCGCTGTCGGCGTTGACGCGCGAGACGGCGCGCGGCTCAGCCATGTTGGGTGATCGCGCGCTCGAAGAGGCGACGCGCGAGCTACTGAAGCCGCTGCTCAAGGCGTGGCTCGACGCCAACCTGCCGCCGCTCATCGAGCGCATCGTGCGCGAGGAAATCGCGCGGCTGGCGCGCGAATCCGGCGGCGGCTGATCCTTCCAGGGCGGGCAGAGGGGCCAGGGTGAACTTCGTCAATCCGCCGGGGCTGTTCAAAATTCCCGGTCTGACGCACGTTGTCGAATCCGCCGGTCCGGGTCGTATGGTTTTCGTCAGTGGTCAACTCGGCCTCGACAGCGCCGGCCGCATTGTCGGCGCGCCGGGCGATTTTCTGGCGCAGGCAACCCAGGCATTCGAAAACCTCAAAAGCGCGCTCGCTGCCGTCGGCGGCGGCATGGAGCATGTCGTCAAGCTCACCAACTACGTTGTCGACATGCCGCGGCACTTTGCGTTGTTCCGTCAGGTGCGCGACCGTTACGTCAGCGGCGACAACCCGCCGGCCTCGACCCTGGTTCAGGTGGTGCGGCTCGCTGGCGACGGGCCGCTGTTCGAGGTCGATGCCATCGCCGTGCTGCCGCCCAAATAAGCGCGACGCGCGCCTTGCCGTAATCGGTTTGGCCGCCTAAAACGGCGCGATGCTCGAAAAGACCTTCAATCCCGGCGCGATCGAACCGGTCATTTACACCGCCTGGGAGAAGTCCGGCGCGTTCGCTTGCAATCCCCACTCGGACAAGCGCCCGTTTTGCATCGCCATGCCGCCGCCCAACGTCACTGGCAGCCTGCACATGGGCCACGCGCTCAATCACACGCTGCAGGACATCCTGACGCGGTTCGAGCGCATGCGCGGCCGCGATGTGCTGTGGCAGCCGGGCACCGACCACGCCGGTATCGCGACGCAGATGGTGGTGGAGCGCAACCTGGCGGCGGAGAAGATCGACCGCCGCGCGCTCGGCCGCGCGAAATTCATCGAACGCGTCTGGCAATGGAAAACCGAAAGCGGCGGCACCATTACCCGCCAGCTGCGCTCGCTCGGCGCCTCGCCCGATTGGAGCCGGGAGCGTTTTACCATGGACGAGGGCTTGAGCGCGGCGGTACGCAAGGTCTTTGTCAGTCTCCATCGCGAAGGCTTGATCTATCGCGACAAGCGGCTGGTCAGTTGGGATCCAAAGCTGCACACCGCGGTGTCTGACCTCGAAGTCGAAAGCCGCGAAACCAAGGGCTCGCTCTGGTACATCAAATATCCGGTCGTCGGCCACGACGGTGAATTCATCACGGTGGCCACGACACGCCCCGAGACCATGCTCGGCGACACCGGTGTCGCCGTGAATCCCGAGGACGCGCGGTACAAGCACCTGATTGGCAAGCATGTCGCGCTGCCGCTGACCGATCGGCGCATTCCGGTCGTCGCCGACGAGCACGCCGATCCAACCGCCGGCAGCGGCGCGGTCAAGATCACGCCGGCGCACGACTTCAACGATTTCGAGGTCGGCCGCCGCCACGATCTGCCGCTGATCAACATCTTCGACCGGGACGCGAAGCTGAACGACAGCGTGCCCGCGCCTTATCGCGGCATGGATCGTTTCGCCGCGCGCAAGCAGGTGCTCGCCGATCTCGAGGCCGCCGGCCTTCTCGACAAGACCGAGCCGCATACTCTGATGGTACCGTACGGCGACCGCTCCGGCGTCGTCATCGAGCCGTGGCTCACCGATCAGTGGTACGTCAACGCCAAGGAACTCGCCAAGGCGGCGATCGAGGCGGTCGAGCGCGGCGCCACCGTGTTCGTGCCGCGCCAATGGGAAAACACCTTCTTCGAATGGATGCGCAACATCCAGCCGTGGTGCATCTCGCGACAGATCTGGTGGGGGCACCAGATTCCCGCATGGTACGCGCCGGACGGGCGCGTGTTCGTCGAGGAGACTGAAGCCGCAGCTCGAGAAGCTGCCCGCGCGCACTATAAAACAGATGTCCCGCTTGAGCGGGATGGGGACGTACTCGACACCTGGTTCTCGTCGGCGCTGTGGCCGTTCTCGACCTTAGGTTGGCCCGAGGAGACGATCGCGCTTCGGCGCTATTACCCGACCGATGTGCTGGTCACCGGCTTCGACATCATCTTCTTCTGGGTCGCGCGAATGATGATGATGGGCTGCAAGTTCATGGGCGAGGTGCCGTTCAAGACGGTCTACATCCACGCGCTGGTGCGCGACGAGCGCGGCCAGAAGATGTCGAAGTCGAAAGGCAACATCGTCGACCCGCTCGCCATCATCGGCAAATACGGCTGCGACGCGTTGCGCTTCACGTTGACCGCGCTTGCGGCGCAGGGAAGGGACGTCAAGCTCGCCGAAAGCCGCATCGAAGGTTACCGCAACTTCGCCACCAAATTGTGGAACGCGGCGCGCTTCGCCGAGATGAATGAGTGCAAGCTCGATCCGAAATTCGATCCGGCGAAGACGAAGCTGATGCTCAACAAATGGATCGCCGGATCGCTGGCGCAAGCGGCACTGCGCGCGACCGAAGCGCTCGAAGCCTTCGAGTTCAACGCCGTCGCCGAGACGCTTTATCACTTCACCTGGGGCACGTTTTGCGACTGGTACGTCGAATTTGCCAAGCCGCTGTTGACCGGCACAGACGCCGCCGCCAAGGCGGAAACCCGCGCCATGACTTCCTGGGTGCTGGCGCGGCTCGTCCATCTGCTGCATCCGATTATGCCCTTCGTCACCGAGGAGTTGTGGAAGCATCTGACGGATGGCAAAGGCGGGCTGCTGATCCAGGGCCAATGGCCAAAGCTCGATGCCGAACTGGTCGATCGTGAGGCGTCGGCCGAAATGGACTGGGTCGTCGCGCTGATCGCCCAGATCCGCACGGCGCGCGCCGAAATGAACGTGCCGCCGGCGCAGGAGATCGCGGCCTATGTCACCGAAGCCGGCGGCGATGAGAAAGATTGGCTCGCGCGCCACGATGCGCTGATCCGGCGTCTCGCGCGGCTGTCGCGCATTCATTCGGTTGATGCCGCGGCGCCGGCCAAGCAGAACACGATCCAGGTGGTGGTCGAGGGCGCCTCGCTGCTGCTCGATTTCGCCGGCGCCATCGACGTCGGCAAGGAACGCACCCGGCTCCAGAAAGAAGTGCAAGGCGTGCGGGCGGAGCTCGACAAAATCGCCGCCAAGCTCGGCAACGAGCAGTTTCTGGCGAAGGCGAAGGCGGAGGCCGTCGAGGAACAGCGCGAACGCCAAGCCGAGGCGCGCGCCGCGCTGTCGCGCTTCGAAGCGGCGCTCGCCCGCATCGGCGGCGCGTAAATTTAGTTAGGCGGCCAGCGCCTGCGCGATCTCGTCGTTGGTCATCGGCCAGCCGACCGTGCGTCCCATCAGGTCGAGCGCGAAGCGATGCATCTCCGATCCGTCCATGGTGTCGACCGCGTCGGAGGCGATCACCACCTTGAAGTCGAGATTGGTGGATTCGAAGGCGCAGCACAGCACGCACGACGTCGTGTTGATGCCCGCGAGGATCAGTGTGTCGACGTCCAGCCGGCTCTTCAGCAGGAATAGCAGATCGGTGCCGAGATAAGGGCTATAGCGCTTCTTGCCGCGCACGACATGATCGCCGTCGCGCAGCAGGTCGGGAATGATCTCGGTGCCGCGGCTGCCGACGAGGTTATGCGTGAAGGCGCCCTGGCGCATCTTCGGCCGGTTGTCGCCCGGCTCGCCGTGCCAGAACGGATTGGCCTTGATCTCGTCCGGATCGCGGTACTCGGTGACGACATGCACGATCGGCACGCGGCGCTTGCGCAGCGCGTCGAACAGCTTGGCCGAACGCGCGATCACCGGGCCGCAGCGCTCCGCCGGCAATGGCAAGGTCGCCACCGCCGGATCGAGATGCCCGCGATGCATGTCGATGGTGACGCAGGCCGTCGTTTTGGGGTCTATACGGATCATGCGTGGCCTCCCGTGGCGGCACGGCCGAATCGCCGCGACACTTGGGCGATGCTATCATCCGCGTCGCTGCAAGACAGCAGGGGAGGACAACATGCCGAAATACCTGGTGCGGGTTTCCTATACCGCCGACGGCGTCATAGGCCTGATGAAGGACAAGGCCTCGGGCCGCCGCGCGGCCGTGGCCAAGCTCATCGAATCCGACGGCGGCAAGCTCGAAGCCTTTTATTACGCCTTCGGCGCCGACGACGTGATCTCGATCGTCGATCTGCCGAGCAACACCGCGGCGGCCGCATTTTCGCTGGCGGTCAACGCCGCCGGTCTGGCGAAGCTCAGCGTGACGCCGTTGCTCACCGTCGAGGAGATGGACGCCTCGCTCGGAAAGTCGGTGACTTATCGGCCGCCCAGCCGGTAACGATCGGCGGCGCGTTACAGAAACTTCGTCGGCCAGATGATGGTGCGCCACATGTGTGCGACGGGGCTGTTGTCGAAGCCCAGGCCTTCGTCCGGCTGTTTGAAGTTGCGGCCGAGGATGTCGCCGAAGTCGTCGAAGCTCACCTTGGCGGCGGCGTCGAACGAATAGACGTCGTAGACCGTGATCATCCGCGCGGTCATGTACCATTTGTGCTTCTGCGCATGGCGATAGGCCTCTTCGACGTAAGGCTCCGGCTTATAGTCGGCGCCGAACAGCCGGACGTACATCTCGGGGTAGGTGTAGCCGACGCTTTCGTCGGCATAGAAGCGCAGCGCCTGGTGCGCGCGGATCGCCCACGACACTTCCTCGTCGACATAGGGCTCGACCAACTGCGCGCCCCAATAGCCGTGATCGGCGCGGATAAATCCCAGGATGGCCATGTCGTGCAGCAAGCAGGCGGTGACGATCTTCTCGCTCATGCCGGCGTTGCGCGCGTGCGTCGCGCTTTGCAGCAGGTGATGCGCCGGTGCAAAACGCAGCCGGAAGAAATCCATCAGCGTCGGCTTCGCCGGCATTTTCTTGAGCCGCGGATCGTCGCCCATGAGAACGTGCGGGCTGGGTTCGAGCATCTTGAAGCGCATCGGAACCGGCTCGGTCGGATCGCGGTCGCCCGACGTGAATAGCACCGAGCGGTCGACCAGCCGTTCGAGCGCGGCAATCTGCCGATGCTCGAGCTCGTCGGCGCGCTGCGACAAGGATGGGGCTGGATGTCCTTCCATACGCGCGATCTTGGCCCGCGCGCGTGGCGGTGGCAAGATCGCGCCATGAGCAAGGCCTTTACCAAGGAAACCGACGACGCCGGCGAGAATGTCGAGCCCGATAGCGGCCCGGCGTTGCCGGCGGGTGCCAAGAACTACATTACTGCCACGGGCCATCGCCGCTTGCAGGACGAGATCAAGGCGTTGATCAAGGTCGAGCGGCCGAAGGTGGTCGAAACGGTGGCGTGGGCTGCCGGCAACGGCGACCGTTCCGAGAACGGCGATTACATTTATGGCAAGAAGCGCCTGCGCGAGATCGACAGCCGCATCCGCTTCCTCACCAAGCGGCTGGAGATTGCCGAGATCGTCAATCCGGCGGCGCAGACTAACCGCGAGCAGGTGTTCTTCGGCGCGACCGTCACCTACGCCACGTCCGACGACAAGGAGCACACGGTTACCATCGTCGGCATCGACGAAGCCGACGCCGACCGCGGTCAGGTGAGCTGGATCGCGCCGGTGGCGCGTGCGCTCCTCAAGGCGCGGATCGGCGACGTCGTCGAGCTCAAAGGCCCGCGCGGCGTCGAGGCGCTCGAGGTCGTCGCCATCGTTTATCCCGCGAAACCCTAGGCAAACGGGCCTGGCGCTCTGTAAGGTGCGGCGTCCGGTCCGCAGGAGAGTCGTTATGCCCGATGGAATGAGCAAGAAGCCATTCGACAAGTCGAAGCTGCCGAGCCGGCACATCACCGTCGGGCCGGCGCGCGCGCCGCACCGCTCGATGTTCTACGCCATGGGCGTCACCGAGGAGCAGCTGGCGCAGCCGATCGTCGGCGTGTGCACGACCTGGAACGAAGCAGCGCCGTGCAACATCGCACTGGCGCGTCAGGCGCAGGCGGCGAAGAAAGGTGTCGCCGCCGCCGGCGGCACGCCGCGCGAGTTCACCACCATCACCGTCACCGACGGTATCGCCATGGGTCATGCCGGCATGAAGGCGTCGCTGGTGTCGCGCGAAGTGATCGCCGACAGCGTCGAGCTCACCATGCGCGGCCATTCCTACGATGCGCTGGTCGGCCTCGCCGGTTGCGACAAAACGCTGCCCGCTCTGATGATGGCGATGCTGCGGCTCAACGTGCCCGCCGTGTTCATGTACGGCGGGTCGATCCTGCCGGGACGCTTCCAGGGCCGCGACGTCACCATCGTCGACGTTTTTGAAGGCGTCGGCATGCACAACGCCGGCAAGATGACGGACGAGGAGCTGCACGAGCTCGAATGCAATGCCTGTCCGTCGGCCGGTTCTTGCGGCGGCCAGTTCACCGCCAACACGATGGCGTGCGTCTCCGAAGCACTCGGCCTGGCATTGCCCGGCTCGGCCGATACGCCCGCGCCTTATGATTCGCGCGATCAATATGCCGAGGCGTCGGGCGAGACGGTGATGGAGCTCATCCGCAAGCGCCTCCGGCCGCGCGACATCGTCACCCGCAAGTCGCTCGAGAACGCGGCAATGGTCGTCGCGGCATCGGGTGGCTCGACGAACGCGGCGCTGCACCTGCCGGCCATCGCCAACGAGGCGGGCATCGATTTCGACATCCACGCCGTCGGCAAGATCTTCAAAAAGACTCCCTACATCGGCGACTTCAAGCCAGGCGGCAAATACGTCATGCAGGATCTGCATCGCGTTGGCGGCGTGCCGGTGCTGTTGAAGGCACTGCTCGACGGCGGCTATCTGCATGGCAACTGCCTGACCGTGACCGGCAAGACCATGGCCGAGAACTTGAAGGACATAGTCGTACCGAAGAATCAGGACGTCATCCGCTCGACCAAAAAGCCGCTGGCCAAAACCGGCGGCCTTATCGTGCTCAAGGGCAATCTCGCGCCGCAAGGCTCCATCTGCAAGGTGGCCGGCATGCAGGGCATCGATCTCAAGTTCCGCGGTCCGGCGCGCTGCTTCGACCGCGAGGAGGATTGCTTCGCCTTCGTCGAGGCGAAGAAATACAAGAAGGGCGACGTGCTGGTGATCCGCTACGAAGGGCCGCGCGGCGGCCCCGGCATGCGCGAGATGCTGTCGACGACGGCGGCGCTTTACGGTCAAGGAGCCGGCAAGGACGTGGCGCTGATCACGGACGGCCGTTTCTCCGGCGGCACGCGCGGCTTTTGCATCGGTCATGTCGGTCCCGAAGCCGCCGTTGGCGGCCCGATCGGCCTGCTCAAAGACGGCGACATCATCGAGATCGACGCCGCCAAGGGCACGCTCAACGTCAAGCTGAGCGCCGCCGAGCTCGCGCGCCGCCGCAAGGCGTGGAAACCGAAGAAGACCGAGTACCAGTCGGGCGCGATCTGGCGCTATGCGCAGACGGTCGGCGATGCCGAGAAGGGCGCGGTCGCCCATCCCGGCGCGCGGGCCGAAAGCCACTGTTACGCCGATCTGTAACCGGCGCCGTGGCATGAATGGCGGCCACGATTCGGTTGCCCTGATCGAATGGTTTGCCCGGCGTTAACCATTCCTCGGCATCCTGAACGGGACCCATGCCTGACGCCGAGACACCCCGGATTCCCGTCCAGACCCGGCCGGCCGCTGCCGTAAATCCGGCGCTGGTTGCCGGCGTGGCGATCTATCTCATCGCCTTCGCGCTGCGTCTGCTGCCGGTCTTCGTCTTTCCGGCGATCAATTATCCCGACGAGATTTTCCAGACGATCGAGCCTGCGCATCGGCTGGTTTACGGCACCGGCTTGGTGCCGTGGGAGTTTCTCTACGGAACGCGCTCGTGGGTGTTGCCGGGATTCATCGCCGGCGTGATGCGCGCCGCCCAATTCTTCGGCGACGGGCCAACGGTTTATATGCCGGCGATCGGCATGGTGTTCGCCGCGCTCGGCGCCGGCAGCGTGGTGTGCGCCTTCCTGTGGGGCCGCCGGCTCTATGGCCTGTGGGGCGGTATCATCGCCGGTGCACTGACCGCGTGCTGGGTCGACGCGGTCTATTTCGGTCCGCGTACCTTGAGCGAAGCGGTGGCCGCGCATGTGCTAGTCATCGGGCTTTATCTCTTCGCGCCGGGTTATGCCGTGCAGGCGCGCAGCCGGTTGGCGATCGCCGGCTTTCTGCTCGGCGTCGCGGTTCTGCTGCGCATCCAGATCGCGCCCGCCGTCGCGTTCGTCGCGTTATGGCCCTGGCGCGATGCGACGCCGTTGCCACGGCGCGTCTGGCCGCTACTCGCCGGCGTCGTCGCCGCCTTAATGCTGTTCGGCGCGGTCGATGCGGCGACGTGGGGGTGGCCATTCGAATCATTGTGGCGCAACGTGGCCCTCAATTTGTGGTACGGCGTCAGCGAGCAGTTTGGCGTCTCACCCTGGTACTACTATATCGACGCTGTTGTCGTTCATTGGGGTGCCATCACGGCGGTGATGCTGGTGCTAGCACGGCTCGGTGCGTTGCGTCTGCCGCAGCTGGCGGTTCTGGCGCTGATCGTCTTGCTGGTGCATTCGACGATCGGCCACAAGGAGTTCCGCTTCATCTATCCGGCCCTGCTGCTGACGGTGATTTCCGCCGGGTTCGGCCTGGTGCAGATCGTCGATTGGATCGCCGACGGTTTCGTGCTGCGCGGCGTGTCGGCAGCGGCCGCGCTTCGTGCCGCGGCGGTGCCGGTGCTGCTGGTGGCCGTTCTGACGCCCGCGGCGCTGGCATTCGGGCCGCAATACCGTGAGATGTGGACGCGCGAGGCCGACGTCGTGCGGGCGGACCGCACCCTCGCGGCGTTGCCCAACGTCTGCGGCATCGAGATCTATGGCCTGTATTGGTTCCTCTCGGGCGGCTACAGCCTAATGCAGCACGATGTGCCGCTTTATTGGATCGGCGATGCCGCGGGTTTCATGGCCCATCGCGATGCCTTCAACACCGTGTTGACAAAACAGCCGTTGCCGGAAAATTCGGGTTTCACCACCGTGCAGTGCGTGCATGACGTCTGCGTTGCGCAGCGGCCGGGGTCGTGCGCGCCGATGCCCATGACCGCGACCGAACGACCGCCCGGGCTCGGTAACGTCGCGCCGCTGACACATTGAAATCCGCTGGACGCGCGTTGCCGCGCGCGGCTAGTTAGGGCTCATGAAAACCCGAATTCTCCGCCGCGCCGACGCGCTCGTTGCCGCCGGCCTGGTGCCGCCGCGCCGCCGCCGCGATGTCGAGCGTGTCGCCCGCCGCTTCGCCGTCGCGCTCACGCCGCATGTCGTCGAGTTGATCGAAAGCGGCGGTGCGCCGATCGCACGCCAGTTCGTGCCGTCGGCGGCCGAGTTGCGCGTGGCGCCGGAGGAGCGCGCCGATCCGATCGGCGACGATCGTTTCGCGCCGCTCAAGGGCATCGTTCATCGCTATCTCGATCGCGTGCTGTTGAAGCCGCTGCTGGTTTGTCCGGTTTACTGCCGCTTCTGCTTCCGGCGCGAAGCGGTGGGGAAGGGCGGCGCGCTTACCGCGCGCGAGCTTACGGCCGCGCTCGATTATATCCGCGGCAACCCGGCGATCTGGGAAGTGATTGTCACCGGCGGCGATCCGTTCTTGCTGTCGGCGCGCCGGGTGAAGGCGATCGTGCGCGCGCTCGACGCCATTCCCCACGTGCAGGTGATCCGCTTCCACACACGCGTGCCGATCGTCGAGCCCAGCCGCGTGACGCCGACGCTGGTCGCGGCGCTCGCCGCCGAAAAAGCGGTTTATGTCGCGATCCATGCCAACCATCCGCGCGAATTGACCGCGGCGACGCGCACCGCTTGCGCGCGGCTCGGCAAGGCGGGCATTCCGTTGCTCGGCCAAAGCGTCCTGCTCAAAGGGGTTAACGACGATGCCGCGACGCTCGAGGCGTTGTTCCGTGGCCTCGTCGCCATGCGGGTGAAGCCCTATTACTTGCATCACGCCGACTTGGCGCGCGGCACGGCGCATTTCCGCACGACACTTTCGACCGGTCGCGATTTGATGCGGACGCTACGTGGCCGGGTTTCGGGACTGTGTCAGCCGACCTATGTCGTCGATTTACCGGGCGGTCACGGCAAGGTGCCGGTCGGGCCGTGTTATGCGCAGGCGTTGGACGACGACTCGTGGTTAATAGAAGATTCGGCTGGCCGGCGACACCGTTACCCCATCGCCACACCCTAAAAGGGAATCCTGGCAGTCTGAAATAGGACGTAAAAACAATGTTTTACCGCTGTAGAGTCGGGTGCTTGCTGGACCGTGGTAGTTGAACCATGGCGGGTGCGGTTATAGAATTACTGGAAGTCTTCGCGCCCCGTACGGTCAGGTCGTCATGGTTCGCTTTGCCAAAGGGTTTGCGCGTGCCGTTGTTACGGTCGCCGCCTTGGCGGTTGCCTTGCCGGCGCTCGCGCTCGAGTCGAATTCACTGGTTCGCGGCGGCGCGCCGTTGCCGGACTTCCAACTCAATCTGCCGAACCTGACCCCGCCGCCCGGCGACGACGGCAATTTCGAGATTGCCCTGACCCCGCCCGGCAGCAAAAGCCCGTTCAGCTTCATTTTTTCGCCGCGGCCGGAAGCGGCGCTCGAGCTGGATCGGGCTAGCAACACGACGCGCAACGTCGCCGGCCTGTCGTGGAACTTCTTTGACCGCGATCATTTTCATGGCGGTTTTGGCCTGTCCGGCAGCGTCCTGAGCCCGGGCACCGATCCGATGCATGAGGCGCTGGCGGGCGGCGCGCCGGCTGCGATCCGGGGAACCCTGAGCCTCGGCTACGACCTCGGCACCAATCAAAGTGTGATGCTGTCGTTCGACCACACGCGCACGCCGGACTTCAGCACGCTGCACGGCGAGTTCGGCGAAAATCTCCACCTCGGTTACGGCGTCAAATTCTAATCCGCGCCGCGCGCGATCGATTTCCCGCACCGTTATCCTTAATGCCGCCACGTCGCCGGCGGTGTTTATGCTTAATCGCATGCACGCGTCTGCGCAAAATCGGCGGGAAATCTGTCCTCAATTTCATTAACTATAGATTCTCGCTTGTTAATAATACATTCCATTTGTCTCGAATTTTCGCCGCGATTATTGTGTCTCTAACAATAAAAAGCTTTTACCCGAACCCGAAGGAACTGACATGAACCGGATTATCCGCGCATCTGCGCGCGCTTCCCTGCTTGCCGCTGCGTTGACGTTCGCCGCGGCGCTGCCCGCCTTTGCCACCGTCGTCACGGCAACCGGGACCTATTCCAACGACGCCGATCCTCAAAACCAGGCGACCGGCTTCCCGAATGGGCCGTTCAGCCTCACCAGCGGGCCGACGAACTTCAGTTACGTCGATTTCATCCCGAACCAGACGTTCAGCTTGAACAACATCACCGGCTTGAGCGCCAACTTCACGGACATCTCCGGCGGCGCCGACGTCGGCTCGCCGCGGTTCGTGGTTCAGCTCGCGAACGGCAATTTCTACTCGACCTATCTGGGCACGCCTCCGAACTTCAACGACAGCAACCCGGCGGCGTTCACGACGGCGTACAGCAACTTCAACTTCGTCAACGCGACGAACAACACCGGCTTCGAGAACAGCGGCAGCCTGCACACCTTCACGTCGTTTGAGGCTGGTGCCGACGGCTCGCAGATCGTCACCGACGTCTTTTTGATCCTCGACGGCGGCTTCGGCGCCAACGGCCCGCAGGCGCTGACGCTCAATTCGCTGAGCGTGCAGTTCCTGGCGGCTCCCGAGCCGGCGACCTGGACGATGATGGTGGCGGCGCTCGGCCTGCTCGGCTTCTTGGTCGCTCGCCGCCGGCGTAATTCCGCCGGGGCGATCGCCGCGTAGTTTCAAACCTTCTCGACTCTCGACCTCTCGAAACGCCGCGCCTGTCAAGGCGCGGCGATTTCGCACCAGATCGG
This sequence comes from Allostellaceae bacterium, assembly GCA_050729555.1. Lineage (GTDB taxonomy): Bacteria > Pseudomonadota > Alphaproteobacteria > ATCC43930 > CGMCC-115725 > REEB95. Next base: position 3,470 of record JBOHLR010000038.1, on the reverse strand, counting down.
CGTATGATCCGACGGCTTGTCACGCGACCGCGGCGACTTGTCGATGTCGCACTGACGCAGGCGGTCGGTTGCCTGCGGCGATAGCAGGATGTGATCGATGCGCAGGCCGTGATCGGTTTCAAAGCGGCGCTGCATGTAGTCCCAATAGGTGTAACGCTGGCCTTCCGCGTGCAGCGTGCGGAATGAATCGACGATGCCGAGATTGAGCAGCGCACGGAACTGCGTCCGTGATTCCGGCCGGCAGAGCGCGTCGTCCTTCCAGCCCGCCGGGTCGTAGACGTCGTCGTCGGTCGGCGCAACGTTGAAATCGCCGGCCAGCGCGAACGGCAGCTCGCGATCGAGCAGGCTCTGCGCATGCGCCCTGAGGCGCTTCATCCAGGCCAGCTTGTAATCGAACTTGTCGCCCGGCGCCGGATTGCCGTTGGGCAGGTAGACCGAGGCGACGCGCAGATCGCCGATCGTCGCTTCGATGTAGCGCGCCTGTTCGTCCTTGCTGTCGCTCGGCAGCGCCGCCAGCACGTCGGTTGCGGGCACGCGCGACAGGATGGCAACGCCGTTATAGCTCTTCTGGCCGACGACGACCGCGCCGTAGCCGAGACTCTTGATCTCGAGGCGGGGAAAATCCGCCTCGGTGCATTTGAGCTCTTGCAGGCAGACGATGTCGGGTTGTGCCGCCTTCAGCCAGTCGAGCAGATGGCCGCGCCGCGCCTTGACCGAGTTGACGTTCCAGGACGCGAGCTTGGTCAAGCGAGTAGGGGTCAACCGACCGAAAACGAATTGCCGCAGCCGCACGACGACGCGGCGTTCGGGTTCTTCACTTGGAACGACGCGCCCATCATGTCCTCGACGAAATCGACCTCGGCGCCTTTGACGAGATCGAGCGAGGTCTCGTCGACCACCAGCGTGACGCCGTCGCGCTCGAAGGTGCGGTCTTCGGGTTGGAGATTCTCGTCGAAGCTGAAGCCGTACTGGAATCCCGAGCAGCCGCCGCCCGACACCGCCAGGCGCAAGAACGCGTGTGGCAGGTTCTCCTGCGCCCGCAATTCCTTCACGCGCACGGCGGCGCGCGCCGTCAGGTTAACGCTGCGTTCTTTTTCGAGGGTATCGGCCATGTCCGGACGCTCCGTGTCGCCTTTATGTGGGGATGATGGCGCGTTTGTCAAACCGGCGCCCGACGCGGCAATCGCTGTTGCGTGGACGCGCATTAAAGCCCGGCAAGGGCGCCACAAGAGATTGCATCGACTCGATGCGAAGGATAGCTTCGCGCCATGACCGTTGCGCTTGCTCCTTACGCCTCCGCGCCGGAGCGGAGTCGCGGGCGGTTGCATCGCGAACCGGAAAGCCCGAGCCGCACGCCGTTCCAGCGCGACCGCGACCGCATCATCCATTCCGCTGCGTTCCGCCGCCTGCAATACAAGACCCAGGTCTTCGTCTATCACGAGGGCGACCATTATCGCACCCGGCTGACCCACAGCCTCGAAGTGGCGCAGATCGCGCGCAGCCTCGCCCGCGCGCTCGGCTTGAACGAGGATCTCGCCGAGGCGCTGGCGCTGGCGCACGATCTCGGCCACACGCCCTTCGGCCATGCCGGCGAGGAAGCGCTCAACGCGGCGATGAAGGATTACGGCGGCTTCTCGCACAACGATCAGACGCTGCGCATTCTCACGTCGCTCGAACGCCGCTACGCCGATTTCGACGGCCTCAACCTGACGTGGGAAACGCTCGAAGGCACGGTCAAGCACAACGGTCCGGTGAAGGCGCCGCTGTCCGAGACCATTGGCGCCTATAATGCGCAGCACGATCTGGAGCTCGACACATGGCCGTCGACCGAAGCGCAGATCGCCGCGTTGAGCGATGACATCGCGTATGACAATCACGACATTGACGATGGCTTCCGTGCCGGTCTGTTCACGCTCGACGATCTGCGCAACGTGCCGCTGATCGGCGAGGCCTTGGCCGAGGTCCGCAAATCCAACCGCGCGATCGACGACAGCCGCGCGATCCACGAAGCGGTGCGTCGGCTGATCGATCGCATGGTGACCGACGTGGTTGCCGAGACCAAGCGGCGCGTGATGCAATCCGGCGCTGCGTCCGCCGAGGCAGTGCGCAAGTCCAATGCGCCGATGGTGGCGTTCTCCGACGCGATGTGCGAACGCGAAAAGGGCCTGCGCGCGTTCCTGTTCGAGCGGATGTACCGCCATTATCGCGTCAACCGCATGTCGTCGAAGGCACGTCGCGTTGTCGGCGATCTGTTCGGCATCTTCAACGCCGAACCCGAATTGCTGCCGAGCGAGTGGCGCGACGAGGCGATGAAGCACGACGCCAAGGGTCGCGCGCGCCTGATCGCCGATTACATCGCCGGTATGACCGACCGGTTCGCGCTCGACGAGCACCGCAGGCTGTTCGATTACGACGCCACGACGTGATGAATTTGTTCGCGTATTTCCACGACAAGATCGCGGCCGAGATCGCGGCGCTCGGCTTTGCGCTCGACACCAGCCGCATGTCGGTCGAGCCGCCGCGCGATCCGGCGCACGGCGACGTTTCGGCCAATGCCGCCATGGTGCTGGCCAAGGGCGCCGGCATGAAGCCGCGCGATTTTGCCGAAAAACTCCGGCCGCGGCTTGCCAAGCTCGATCACGTCACCGCCGCCGAGGTCGCCGGTCCCGGCTTCATCAATCTGCGTCTCGACAACGCGTTCTGGTACGCGCGACTGGCCGAGATCCTGCGTGGCGGCCCGGCTTATGGCGATAGCACGGCGGGGCAGGGACGCACCGTCAACGTCGAATATGTGTCGGCCAATCCGACCGGTCCGATGCATGTCGGCCATGGCCGTGGCGCGGTCGTTGGCGACGCACTCGCCGCGCTATTGCACAAGACCGGTCATGCGGTGACGCGCGAATATTACGTCAACGACGCCGGCGCCCAAGTCGATGCGCTGGCGCGCTCGGTTCATCTTCGCTATCGCGAAGCGCTTGGCGAGAAGGTCGGCGAAATTCCCGACGGCCTCTATCTCGGCGAATATCTCGTCGAGACCGGCGCGACGCTGGTGCAGCGCGACGGCAAGAAATGGCTCGGCCGGCCGGAAAGCGAGTGGCTGGCGCCAGTGCGCGCGTTCGCGATCGATGCGATGCTGACGCTGATCCGGGGCGATCTCGCGTCGATTGGTATCGAGTTCGACGTGTTCGCTTCCGAGCGCAAGCTGGTGACCGCCGGCGCCATCGAACAGGCGATCGCCGAGCTCGAAAAGCAGGGCCTCATCTATGTCGGCACGCTCGAGCCGCCCAAGGGCATGCTGCCGGAGGATTGGGAGAAGCGGCCGCAGACGCTGTTCCGCTCGACCGCGTTCGGCGACGACGTCGATCGGCCGATCAAGAAGGCCGACGGCTCGTGGACTTATTTCGCCGCAGACATCGCCTATCACTGGGACAAATACAAACGCGGCTTCGCCGATATGATCGACGTGTGGG
>JBOHLR010000037.1:0-17043 GCA_050729555.1 Allostellaceae bacterium | reverse complement strand
CGACAAAGGGTTCTGGCCGATCTTCGAGCGCGCCCAAGCGTTGGACGTGCCGCTCTATTTCCATCCCGCCAAGCCGCACCAGGCGCTGATCGACACTTATCTTAAGGACTATCTCGGCAAGCACCCGGCACTCGCCAACGCCGCCTGGGGCTTTACCATCGAGACCGCAACGCTCGGCGTGCGTCTCGTATTGTCGGGCGTGCTTGACGCCTATCCCAAGGTGAAGCTGATCCTTGGGCATCTCGGCGAGGGCCTTCCCTTCTTCCTCTGGCGCGTCAACATGACGCTGGCGCGCGACGGCAAGCACGCCGAAGGCTTCCGCGAGAAATTCCTGCGCAACTTTACGATCACGACCAGCGGATTTTTTTCCAGCAATGCGCTCGATTATTGCATCAAGGAGATCGGGCTCGACCGCATCATGTTCTCGATCGACTATCCTTTCGTGCTCAATCCGCCGGGAACCAGGTGGGCACTCGAGGAGCTGAATCTGCCGGCCGCCGACAAGGAAAAGCTGCTCAACGGCAATGCGCGGCGGCTGTTGAAGCTTAAGGTCTGAGGCGCTTTCCGGCGGCGAGCGGTGCGGCCCACAATCCTCAATCCGCTCTTTGCCGAGGTCACCGATCTCAAGGGCGTCGGACCGCGCCTCGGTAAGCTGCTCCAGAAGCTGTGCGGACCGCATGTCGTCGGCCTGCTGTGGCATCTGCCGGTCGATCTGGTCGATCGCAGCTTCCGTCCCAAGGTGGCCGACGCGCCGGAAGGCCGCATCGCGACTCTGACGGTCACCGTCGAACAGCACCAGAAGCCGCATAATCCGCGCCAACCGTATCGCGTGCGCTGCCGCGACGCGACCGGCGCGCTGTTCCTGGTCTTCTTTCACGTCAAGGGCGATTGGCTCGAACGCCAGCTGCCGGTCGGTGCGAGCCGCATCGTCAGCGGCAAGGTTGAACGATTCAACAACCAGACGCAGATGACGCATCCGGATTACATCCTCGATCCGGCCGGTCTCGACACCATGAAGCTGATCGAACCGGTGTATCGGCTGACCGCCGGTTTAACGTTGCGCATCGTGCACAAAGCAATCGAAGCGGCGCTGGCGCGCGCGCCGCAGCTCGATGAATGGAGCGACGCCGAGCTGGTCAAGCGGCGTGGCTGGCCGACGTGGCGCGCGGCGATTACGACCGTGCATGCGCCGGCGCGGCCCGAAGACCTGCTCCCGAACCATCCGGCACGCGAACGGCTCGCCTATGACGAATTGCTGGCGAACCAGCTGACCATCGCGCTACTGCGGGCACGTTCCCGTAAGCGCGCCGGCCGTTCGATCGCCGCCAAAGGTGATTTGCGCCAGCGCGTCGAACGCGCCCTGCCATTCGCGCTCACGGGTGCGCAGCGCCGCGCACTCGGCGAGATCGCCGCCGACATGGCGCAGCCGTTGCGGATGAACCGACTGCTGCAAGGCGACGTTGGCAGCGGCAAGACGGTGGTGGCGCTACTGGCGATGTGCGATGCCGTCGAAGCCCGCGGCCAAGCGGCGCTGATGGCGCCCACCGAAATCCTGGCGCGGCAGCACTTCGCCACCCTGACTGCGTTGACCAAGGACTCCGGCATCACCGTCGCGCTGCTGACCGGCCGTGAGAAAGGCCGGGCGCGGACGGAATTCCTCGAACGTCTGGCCGCCGGAGAAATCCAGATTGCGGTCGGCACGCACGCGCTCTTCCAGGATGAGGTCGCCTTCAAGGATCTGGCGTTGGCGGTGATCGACGAGCAGCACCGCTTCGGCGTCGAGCAGCGTGTCCAGCTCTCCGGCAAAGGCACGGCGGTCGACATCCTGGTGATGACCGCGACGCCGATCCCGCGCACGCTCGAAATGACCGCCTATGGCGATCTCGATTCATCCCGCCTCGACGAGAAGCCCGCCAATCGCGCGAAGACCACAACGAGCGCCATACCGGTCGAGCGGCTCGACGAGGTCATCGCCGCCATTCGCCGCGCGATCGCAAAGCGCGCGAAGATTTATTGGATCTGTCCGCTGATCGAAGAGTCCGAGGACAGCGATCTGCAAGCCGCCGAAGCGCGCTTCTCCGAGCTATTCCAAATCTTCGGTAATCGTGTCGGTTTGATCCACGGGCGGATGAAAGGATCGGAGCGCGATCGTACGATGGCCGCATTCACATCCGGCGGCATCGACCTGGTGGTGGCGACGACGGTGATCGAGGTCGGCGTCGACGTCACCGACGCCACCATCATGGTGATCGAGCATGCCGAGCGCTTCGGCCTGGCGCAGCTTCACCAGCTGCGCGGCCGCATCGGCCGCGGCGATCAGCCCGCCTCGTGCCTGCTGTTGTACGCGCCGCCATTGAGCGACACCGCCAAACAACGCCTGACGATCTTGCGTGAAAGCGACGACGGCTTTCGTATCGCCGAAGAGGATTTGCGATTGCGTGGCGCCGGCGAAGTGCTCGGCACGCGGCAGAGCGGATTCGAGCAATTCAGGCTTGCCGATCTCGCCGCGCATGCCGATCTCATTCCGATCGCACGCGAGGAGGCGCGCTTGGCGCTGTCACGCGACGCCGAGTTCGAAGGTCCGCGCGGCACGGCCTGGCGCACGTTGCTTTATCTGTTCGCGCGTGACGCCGCGGTTCGTTATCTCCGCGCTGGCTGAGCGCGCGCCCCTATTTCGGCGCGACGATTTCCTGGACCTTGCCGGCCACCGGCGTATCGGCGGTCCCGGGTGTGATGATGCCGCCGGAGATCACCAGCTTGATTCCGTCCTCAACCGACATCGACAGCGGCACGATCTCTTCGCGTGGAACGTACACCAGATAACCCGAAGTCGGATTGGGCGTCGTCGGCACGTAGAGGCCGATGGTCTCTGGCGCGACGTTCGCCTTGATTTCGCCTTCGGCGTGCGCAGTGACGAAGGCCACGGTCCACATGCCCTGTCGCGGCCATTCGACGAGCACGACTTCGCGGAACGTGTTCGATCGCTTGGCCAATACCGTTTCGAAAATCTGCTTGAAGGCAGTATAGATGCCGCGCACGACCGGCATGCGTTTCATGATTCGGTCGGACAGGCGCAAGAACAGCCGACCGGCATAACCCGCGGTCATCCAGCCGATCAACGTCAGCGCGACGACCGCCACCACCAGGCCGAAGCCTGGAATATTGAACGGAAAGTACGTGCTGGGGTTGTAACCGGTGGGCACCAGGTGGGACACCGCCCGGTCGATGAAATCGATAATGCTCCAGGTGATCCACAGGGTGAAGACGATCGGCCCGGTGACCAGAATGCCGGCCAGGAAATACGCGCGCAGGCGCTCGCCGACGCTGTTGGTCTTCCCGTCGCCTTGGCCGTCGGTGGCACCATTCGGCGGCGTGTGGCTTTCGCGAGCCATTTCGTGTCTCGTTCCTGCTCGTTCAAGCTAGAGAATGATGCGCGCGAACATGTGATCGAAAATCGATGCCGGTAGCCCTACTGTGCGCCAGCCGGAAACGCCGACACTGTAACGACGCAAGGAGCCTACCGCCAGTGATGAACGCACCCCGCCTGCTTGCCTTGTCGACGGCGCTGCCGCCTTACACTTTGCAGCAAGCCGATATCGAGCGGCGCGCCCGCGGCTATTTCGCCGGCGCCGCCGCGCTCGACCTTGACAGGTTGATGCCGGTCTTCGCCAACGCAGGCATCGACACGCGGTATTCCTGCGTACCCGTCGAATGGTACGACCGGCCGCACGGCTGGGCCGAGCGCAACGAGCTCTATCTCGAGCACGCGGTACGGCTGCTGGAACGCGCGGCGCGCGCCGCGCTCGGACAGGCCGGCCTTGTGGCGCGCCAGATCGATGCGGTCGTGACGATCTCGACCACCGGCATCGCCACGCCCAGTCTCGACGCCAGATTGCTGAACCGTCTCGGACTGCGCGCCGACGTCACGCGGCTGCCGGTGTTCGGTTTGGGTTGCGCCGGCGGCGTCGCCGGTTTGGCGCGCGCCGCCGATCTGGCCCGCGCGCGGCCCGGCAGCAACGTCTTGTTTCTGGTCGTCGAGCTGTGCGCGCTCTGTTTCCGCCGCGGCGACAACTCGAAAAGCAACGTCGTCGCGACCGCGCTGTTCGGCGACGGCGCCGCCGCCGGCATCGTTTCGACCGACGGCGACGGACCGGTGCTTGGTGCCGCGGGCGAGCATACCTGGCCTGACTCGCTCGGCGTCATGGGATGGGACGTGATGGAGGACGGTCTGAAGGCGATCTTCTCGCGCAACATTCCCGCGCTGGTGCGCACCGAGTTGCGCGCGGCCGCGGAGACGTTCCTTGCCCGCCACGGTCTCACCCTCGACGGCATCGATCATGTCGTGTGCCATCCCGGTGGCGTCAAAGTCCTGAACGCAATCGAGGAAGCGTTTGCACTCGCCGCCGGCGCGCTCGATCACGCGCGTGCGGTCCTACGCGATTGCGGCAACATGTCGGCCGCGACGGTGCTGTTCGTGCTCGAGCGCACGCTCAAGGCCGGCGCCAGCGGCCGCATGTTGCTGTCGGCATTGGGTCCCGGATTCACGGCCGGCTTCCTGGTGCTCGAAACATGAGCCCGCTGCCGCTCGTCGTCGGCTTGGTGGCGGCGATGCGGCTGGGCGAGCTCGCCTACTCGGCACGCAATGCGCGCGCGCTCAAGGAACAGGGCGCGGTCGAACTCGGCGCCGGCCATTACCCTTTGATCGTCGCGCTGCACGTCGCATGGCTGCTCGCGCTTCTCGCGTTCGTACCCTGGAACACGGCGGTGAACTGGATTTGGCTTGGCCTGTTTCTCGCGTTGCAGATCATGCGGGTTTGGACCGTCGCCAGTCTCGGCCGCTTTTGGACGACGCGCGTCTACACCGTACCCGGCGCGCCAGTGGTGCGGCGCGGTCCATACCGGTTCGTTGCCCATCCCAATTACCTGATCGTCGCCGGCGAGATTGCCGTGCTGCCGCTGGCCTTCGGCGCCTGGGGAATTGCGCTGATTTTCTCGGTCCTCAATGTCGCGCTCCTCGCATGGCGTATCCGCATCGAGGAACGCGGCCTCGAGCCCCGCCGCGCCCTCGGTTGACCGCTTCCGCGGCCGCGCCTATTGTCCGGCGCAATTGCGCGAGCCCGTAGCTCAGCCGGTAGAGCACATGACTTTTAATCATGGGGTCCCGGGTTCGAATCCCGGCGGGCTCACCATGAGTTATACGACGTTCTTAAAGTGGAATACTAAGCTGGGGACACGCTTGGGGACACGCTTCGGCGGAGTCCCTTGGAAACTAGACGGCTTTCGTCGGCACGCATCCGGCTTTTTCGCGTAATTCGCATCTAGCGGCTCGTCGCTCCGGGTCCGCGCCTTGCTTTACCGCCGTGGCGTCGGCCGGATCGCCGACGCACCTACCGAATACTTCGAAATTAATTTTGCGGTGACGTCTTATTATCCGTGCTGGCGCACCCCAGCTTTAGCAAGCGCCCGGAGCAAGAGTTTCGGTTTCCGTGACCCGCAAAAGCCGGGCAACCAAGGCGCTATCTGCGCAACAAGCGGTCCGCCACGGTAACGAAAGGGCGGAATCATCGTCTTCATACCGACCTAAATGTTCGAAAGCATGAACTCTGCCTCGGCGCTGGTGTTTGCCGGTCAGGGCCTCTCGAAGTCAGGGAAGTGCGCTCAAGACCGCGGCCCAGCAAGGGCGACGTGAGCGGTTCCAACTGATACCGGCAATAGCCATGTCCCAGAAGGATGCGCATTGAAGGATCGAGAACGCTCATGACCATGCGAACAAAGAGCAAGATCGTTACATTCCTGTATCCGTTCAAGCTAAGCGGGGTGGATGACGTGCAGCCCGCCGGGCGCTATGTCGTCGAAACCGATGAGGAGTTGCTGCAGACGTTGTCGCGTACAGCCTACCGGCGGCTTTCAACCTTAATTCGCCTGCCCGGACGATCCGATAGCACAGAACGGGCTCGGATCGTCGACATAGCCCCGGCGGAGCTGGCCGCAGTTTTGGTAAGCGATGCCCGGGTACGGGATATAACGTCGCCGCTCGCTGACCGCAGAACTACCGTGCCTCGGCAAAGAACAGGCGGCCCACGGGAAGTCATGATGGCCGGCTGGAAACGCTGGTTGGCTCTCAACGCAACGGAACTGAAAATGACGGCTCTGATCGCTGGCGTGCTAGTGGCCGGTTTGTTTGCCGCCAGCGGCGGCGCTTGGGAGCGACCATAAGCTGCACATCTCATCGAAAGCGCGAAATGGGCCTGCATCCGCAATTCTCACTCATTCATTCGGAATTCAATGATTTTCTCTTCGCGCCCGTTGGCGAGGAAGAACACGGTCCGCTAACGGTGCTTTCCGCGTTGACTCGGCTCGGCGTCGATCCATGGCGGGAGGCAGCCCGACTGTCGGATTTACCAACAGCTGCGGCCGTTCAGGCGCTGGCCACAACAATGGCGACGCTCGCCGCCGGGGATTGGAACGCGTCGGACTTATTGGTGATCGCCGCTCGCCTGGTGGCTCGATTGCCAGGGCGTAGTGCTCGTGCCGCCGCGCCACCTCAGGGCGAACGACGCGCGGATAAAAAGGCGAAGTCGAGAGTTGCGATAGGGCTGATTTGCGTTGTCCTCACCGTCGCCGCCTTCCTTGCCATATCGCATCTTCAGGCTGATCACAGGTCCAAGTCTACTCCGAGTACTCCCTCATCAATGCAGCGGTGGCGGTTCGGCAGCGCGCCGATCGGATAACGTGTCGCGTGGCTCGTTCCAGTCATTTACATCGAGGGTCGAGATACTGCGGAAATTTGCGCCGCGGTGCCGCCTCGACAAACCAGTTCGATCGGACGGCCCAGATCAATTGAGTTGTGGATCCGTTCGAATCATTTGCGAACCCGACACTAGACCCTCAGCGTGGCTAGTGGGTTTAAGCCCTATAAACATCAAACATTCGAAGAAGCAGCTATCCGGCTGACCATGCGTCTAAGCCAATGAGAGGCTTCGGGGCCGTTAGCTTCCCCGTGCCACCCGCAATTGCCCGATGTCGGTAACCAAAAGGCCCCCGACAGCCTCTTTGGCGTAACCGAGACTGAGCAGCTTCGCTGTGTGCTGCGCCGGGATGATCTGCCATCTAAGTCCCTTGGACAATTCCCGAAGGGATTCAAATTCGGCCGATGAGAGAGAACCATTAAGGTCAAAGATCGCCATGTAGCCAATATTGCATGCCCCGTGGACAGGCCAAGGGGGTGCCGAGAAAGTTCAAACTGACCGTCACCTCAAATCGGCCTATCCACTCGGTTGTTGTATGTTGAGCGGCACATAACCACATCAACGCTATCGCCGGCAGCGCTGATGGGCGTCGGCGACTGAGAGAGACCAGGGCTCCCGCCTAACTGCAGGGGAGTGTGCCATGTCCTCGTGGTTTGTCCCGCCGATCGTCATTCCCATTTTGTTTGGTATCTTGGTCATCGCATGCGCGCTCTATCGCGCGTACGCATGACCGGGTGAGGTGTGCCAAGCCACCTTCCGAAGTTCCGGAACGATCGCGGAGTTGCGGAGATACGGATCGGACGGAGGGAATTTCACTGCATCGGTGTATCGCCGCCGCAGGATCATCCGCACGTCTACATCAACATGGGCGATCAGGACACGATCCTTTGCCCTTACTGCGCGACCTTGTTTCGCTTCGATCCGCTGCTGGGGCCGTTCGCAGCAGAGCCATCGGACAGTCTATACGCCGATCCTGAAGCGGCGCCGCTTTTCAGATTTCCGGACTAACGCGCCGCTGCCGCGCAGCCATTCAATCTCCGAGCATTAGGAGAGACCTCGATGAACGTTTGGATGGCCATGAAGCGACTCAATCGTAGCTTCGACCAATGGTCGGCGCGTCAGGCTGACATAATCGTGGCGAATCTCGACGGCACTGGCAACAGGCATACGAGGGACGCCAAGAAGCATATCGGCGTGTGGGGCCTTCTCGGGAACGACCGTGGGTCTGGCGAACACGAATCTGACGACACGAGAGTTTAGGCTTAAAGAGGTTCCCAAATAGTCGGCACAGGTCGAGCAATTGTTCCCGATTGCTTCCGGCTCAGATGCAAGTAGCTCCGTCTAAGTTCGTGTGCTTGTGCTACCGTGCCAATGGCCGCTCTATGATGAACATTAATTTCAAACAAGGCCGAAAGCTTTGAGCTATGCAAAACATACTGATTCTTCAAATCCTGCCGCTGCGTTTGCGCCATTGGAAGAACCTATCCGCGCCGAACTGTTCAGCGTCGAACGGCTGGAACAGCACGCTGAAAGCCTCGCGGCGGCGCAGCGGGTCTCCCAGAAAGGTAGTCGGACCAGCGGACATGCACCACGGCTTTACGCCAACACGAAAGTCCTGATCGCCGCCTATCGGACGATCGTCGACGCGACGCGTGCGCATGAGCCGATTACTTTGGCAGCCGAATGGCTGCTCGACAATTTCCATGTCGTGGATGAGCAGATCCGCGAGATCAAGGATGATCTGCCGCCTGGCTTCTATCGCACGCTGCCGAAGCTAGCCGATGGACCGCTGGCCGGATACCCGCGCGTGTTCGGTGTCTCCTGGGCACTAGTCGCGCACACCGATAGCGCCTTCGACGTTCTGAAACTCACTCGGTTCGTCGCGGCATATCAGCGGGTCCAACCGCTTACCATCGGCGAGCTATGGGCGATCGCGATCACCTTGCGTATCACGCTGGTCGAGAATTTGCGCCGTCTGGCGGAGGCCATTGTCGTGCGGCTCGACGCAAGCCGGCAGGCCGATGCGCTGATGGATAGGATTCTGGGAACGAAAACTAGCAGCGGCGAGACCGCGGCCACGGTCATACACAGTCTCGATCAAATCCCGTGGTCCACCGCCTTTGCCGTGCAGCTGGCCCAGCGCCTGCGCGATCGCGATCCTAATGTCACGCCCGCGCTGCAATGGCTGAATAAAAGACTCACGGCAGAAGGAACAACCACTGACCGGATCGTCCGCGACGAAGTCCAGCGCCAAAGCGCGATGAACGTCACCGTGCACAACGTAATCACGAGCATGCGCCTGGTCTCGACGATTAATTGGGCGGAATGGTTCGAGAGTATAAGCCTTGTCGATGCGGCATTGCGCGCGGCAAGCGATTTCGCCGCTATGGATTTTACAACCCGTGATCTCTACCGCCGCGCGATCGAGGAGGTGGCGCGCAATTCCGGGCACGACGAGATCGAGATTGCTCAATTGGCGATTACGACAGCAAGACAGGCTGGTGACGTGGCGACGCGAACGAACGTGCCTTTGGACCGCGAATGCGATCCTGGCTATTACCTAATCTCGAAGGGCCGCCAAGGCTTCGAACAGCGCCTGAACAGTCGCGTTCCACTGGGGCGGCGGCTTTTTCATGTGATCGCCGCGGGCGGCATATACGGCTATGCCGGGATGATTGCGCTTGTCGGTGCCATTGCTCTCGGTATTGGGCTGGTCGGCACGGCGTATGGCGGACTTAGTGGTTGGGCGATCGCCTTACTCGCGATTCTGGGCGCGGTTCCCGCATCGGATGTCGCCGTTGCCTTAGTCAATCGCATCATTACGCAAAATGTGGGCGCGGTGCCGCTACCTGGGCTCGAGCTTCGCGACGGCGTGCCAGCGGATCTTAGGACCATCGTCGTCATGCCCACGATGCTGACAAATCAAGATTCGATCGACGGACAGATCGAGCGCCTGGAAATTCACTATCTATCGAACGCCGACGACAATCTCCATTTCGCAATGCTTTCGGATTGGGCGGATTCACCCGTCGAGAATTCTGCGAGTGACGAAGGACTGGTCGGCGCCGCCGCGGAAGGAATTGCTCGTCTCAATCGGCAATATGGGCCGGCTAACGCGGGCGCACGTTTCTTCCTGTTGCATCGTCGGCGGGTTTGGAACGAAGGAGAAGGTAAGTGGATCGGCTGGGAGCGCAAGCGCGGCAAGCTGCACGAACTGAACCGACTCCTGCGCGGCGCCACCGACACCACCTTCCTGAATATCGGCGGCAAACCAGCCGTACTCCCCATCGTCCGCTACGTCATTACGCTCGACGCGGATACACGCATGCCGATGGGCACGGCGAAGCGACTGATTGGGAAGATGGCCCATCCTCTCAACCGTTCGCGTTTCGATCAGCGCCTAGGCCGTGTCGTAGAAGGCCACGGAATTCTTCAGCCGCGGGTGACCCCATCGCTGCCCATTGGACGAGAAGGATCGCTGTTCCAGCGCGCCTTCTCGGGGCCCAATGGTCTCGATCCCTACGCCTTTGCCGTCTCCGACGTCTATCAGGATTTGATCGAGGAAGGTTCTTACGTTGGCAAGGGAATCTACGATGTCGATGTCGTCGAACGCGCGATGCACGCGAAAATCCCCGACAGCACAGTATTGAGCCACGATCTATTGGAAGGAATATTCACCCGCGCAGGACTCACTTCCGATGTCGAATTCGTCGAAGAATTCCCATCGCGCTACGACGTCGCGAGCGCACGGCAGCATCGCTGGGCCCGTGGCGATTGGCAATTGCTGCCCTGGCTTTTCGGTCGCGGTTCCGTTGGGCACGACAATCCCGAACGAGGCACCCTTCCGGCGGCCGGTCGGTGGAAGTTGCTGGATAATCTGCGTCGATCGCTTTCCGCGCCGTCGGCGCTTCTTGCCTTCATCGTGGGCTGGCTCCATCCATTTGACGCGGCGCTGGCATGGACCGTGTTCATACTCTTCACCCTCGCATTCCCTCCGCTACTCCCGGCAATCGCTCACGTCATTCCCAGGCGGGTGGGTGTTTCACTGCGTAACCATCTAAACGACATCCGCAAAGATCTGGCGCTCGGCATTTTGCAGAGCGCGTTTCTCATTACCTTCCTCGCGCATCAGGCCTGGCTGATGGTCGATGCAGTGATGAGGACTCTGTACCGTCTGTTCATAGCGCGCCGCCGATTGCTCGAATGGACGACCGCCGCACAGTCGGTCGAAGACGCACAATTCGATTCCCGCTCGCTTGGCGTCCAGATCGTGGCGAGTGTCACGTTCGCTGCCGTCATCGGCGTCGTTATCGTGTTTGTTGGTGATCACACCTGGCCGCTCGCCGCGCCATTTGTGGCGCTCTGGGTCTTTTCGCCCGTAGTGGCCAGGCTCGCGAGCCTGCCGCCGCCTGTGACCGGACATCTGTCGGTGACCGCCGCCGACGCTCACGCGCTGCGCCTAATCGCGCGGCGGACGTGGCACTTCTTCGAGACCTTTGTCACGGCGGAAGACAACATGCTTCCGCCCGACAATTTTCAGGAAGTGCCGCATCCAGTGGTGGCGCATCGCACCTCACCGACGAATATGGGCCTGTATCTGCTATCGACCGTCGGCGCACGCGATTTCGGCTGGCTGAGCATCTTCGATACGCTGGACAGGCTGGAAGCGACGATTGCCACAATGGGCAGGCTCGAACGCTTTCGTGGCCATTTCTACAACTGGTACGACACGCAAGATCTGCACGCTCTGGAGCCGAAATATATTTCCTCCGTCGACAGCGGTAATCTTGCCGGCCATCTGATCGCGCTCGGCAATGCCTGCCGCGAGATGGCCGTAGGCCCGGCTTTCAACCCGCGCTGGAGTGATGGGCTGAAGGACGCGATCGGCCTTCTCGCCGAATCCCTGGTTGCCGATCCGCGAGAGCCGTCGCCGTCAAAGCTGGTGGCGGCGATTGACGAATTCGTTGCCCTTCTCGCGCACTCGCCCCGCGATGCGGTGGTTCTGGCGCGGCTAGTGGATAAGTTGGTCCACTGCGCGGATGCGATCGTGGAGATCACCAAAGGTTCCACCGATGGTCGAACCTTGGAGGTTCCGATTTGGGCAGATGCGCTGCGCGTCTCGGTTCATGCGCATCGGCACGACTTCGAAACGCTTATGCCATGGGCTGGGATTGTCGCGCGCAACGTGGCGCCGGGGGTGGGCGCTCCCGAGCTGCGGGACCTTGCCGCAATGCCCACGCTTGAACGCCTGCCGTCGCTTTGCGACACGGCGCGACGCAGTCTCAAGGAACAAAACGCGGACGCGTTAGGCAATGATTCTGATACAGCCGCACTGATCGTCGCACTGGGAAAATCCGAGCAGGCGGCACGATTGCTCCTCCATCGCCTGGCGACGCTCGCCGAAACGTCTATGACGATGGCGACTGCCATGGAATTCGGCTTTTTGTTCAATCCTGATCGGCAGCTTCTATCAATCGGCTACCGCGGCACCGATGGCAGCCTCGATTCCAATTGTTACGACCTGCTCGCCTCCGAGGCGCGGTTGGCGAGCTTTATCGCGATCGCCAAGGGCGACGTTCCGGCGCGGCATTGGTTTCATCTCGGACGCACGTTGACCCCAATCGACGGCGGATCGGGTCTGATCTCATGGTCAGGCTCGATGTTCGAATATCTGATGCCGTCGCTCGTCATGCGCGCACCAGCGGGCAGTCTACTCGAACAGACCAATCGCCTGATCGTGCGCCGGCAGATCGAATATGGCGACAAGCTAGGCATTCCCTGGGGCATGTCAGAATCCGAATATAATGCGCGCGATATCGAGCAGACATATCAGTATTCGAGTTTCGGCGTTCCGGACCTCGGCTACAAACGCGCCCTCAGCGAAAATACTGTCGTCGCGCCCTATGCGACGGCGCTTGCTGCCATGGTCGATCCCGCCGCCGCGGTACGAAACTTCGAGTGTTTCGCGCGGCTCGGCGCACGCGGCCAATATGGCTGGTACGAGGCCGTCGACTATACGCATTCGCGAGTGCCCGAGGGCGCGAAGTTCGTCGTCGTGCGTGCCTATATGGCGCATCACCAGGCGATGACCCTGGTCGCTGTGGCCAATGCGCTTCAGGATGGTGCGATGCGTGCGCGCTTCCATGCCGAGGCGATCGTCCAATCGGCTGAGCTTCTGCTCCAGGAACGCATGCCCCGCGATGTAGCGCTTGCGCGGCCGCCGCCAGAACACACGACCGAAGCGGTCGAAACCGCCGGCCTCGTTCCCGAAATTCAGCGGCGCTACACGAACGCCCATTCGCGCGTGCCGCGCACCCAACTTCTTTCGAATGGACGTTATTCGGTGATGGTGACGGCCGCGGGTTCAGGCTACAGCCGCTGGCGCGATTTCGCCGTCACGCGTTGGCGTGAGGATACGACCTGTGACAGCTGGGGCTCCTACATCTTTCTGCACGACGTGCGCAGCGGAGATGTGTGGTCGGCCGGCTATCAGCCATGCGGCACGGAACCAGACGCCTACGAGGCGGCTTTCTTCGAAGACCGCGCCCAGATCGTTCGGCGCGACGGTTCGATCGACACCATGCTGGAGATCGCGATCTCACCCGAGGATGACGCAGAGGTGCGGCGCGTTTCAATCACTAATCACGGTGCACGCGCGCGTGAGATCGACGTGACGTCCTACGCTGAAATTGCGTTGGCACGGCAATCCGATGATGTCGCCCATCTCGCCTTTTCTAAATTGTTCGTAGAAACGGAATTCGTGCCGGGTCTCGGGGCGATTCTTGCCAGGCGGCGAAGGCGTTCGGATGGCGATCCGCAGATTTGGGCGGCGCATCTTGTCGTTGTCGAAGGTGAGATCGCGAGTGACGTGCAATTTGAAACCGATCGGGCGCGCTTTCTCGGACGCGGGCAGACCAATCGAGCGCCTACCGCCGTGCACGATGGCTGGCCGCTCTCAAACACGGTGGGACCGGTTCTCGATCCAGTGTTCAGCCTACGCCGACGCGTGCGAATCCCGCGGGGCGCTACAGCACGGCTGGCGTTTTGGACGATGGCTGCGCCGACGCGCGAAGCGGTGCTCGATCTCGCGGACAAGCACCACGACGCGATGGCTTACGAGCGTGCAGTCACGCTCGCTTGGACCCAGGCACAGATGCAGCTCCATCATCTAGGGATTTCTTCGGACGATGCGCATTTGTTCCAGCGGCTCGCCAATCACGTGCTCTATTCCGATCCCGCTCTGCGGCCCACGCAGGACGCCCTCAAGCGCGGCGCACGAAAGTCGTCCACGCTCTGGGCACATGGGATATCGGGCGATCTTCCCATCGTGCTCGTCCGGGTCGCGGAGGCCGACGACCTCGAACTCGTCCGCCAAATGCTGCGCGCCCATGAATACTGGCGACTGAAGCAGCTCGCCGTCGACCTCGTGATCCTGAACGACCACGCGCCGTCCTATGTACAGGATTTGCAGAACTCGCTGGATGCGCTTGTGCGTATGAACCGCTCCATGCCCAAGGCGCCCGGCGACGACGCGCGCGGCGGCGTATTCGTCCTCCGCGCCGATCTGGCCTCAAGCGAGGTTTGCGAGCTGGTGCAAACGGCGGCACGGGCGGTGCTTCGCGGCGGCCACGGCACCCTCGTCGAGCAGATTAATCGGGCGCGCGAATTCAAGCCGTCAACCTCGCCACCGACCCGGCGCGTCACGACGGCGAGCGCGGTACCGGACCCTCAGTCGCCGCGACCGGCACTCGAATACTTCAACGGGTTCGGGGGCTTCGGCGCCCAGGGACACGAATATGTAACGATCCTCGAAGGAAAGGACTGCACGCCCGCCCCGTGGATCAACGTTATCGCCAACCCATCATTCGGTTTTCAGGTTTCTACCGAAGGCAGCGGTTACACCTGGGCGCTCAACAGCCAGCAGAACCAGCTTACGCCCTGGTCGAACGATCCGGTCTGCGATGCCGCGGGCGAGGTGCTCTATGTGCGCGACGACGAGACAGGCGAAGTTTGGAGCGCGACCGCGTTGCCGATCCGCGAGAATGGATCACCCTATATCGCGATTCACGGCCAGGGCTACAGCCGCTTCGAGCATAGCGCGCACGGTGTCGTGCTCGAACTGCTGCAATATGTCCCGGTCGACGATACGATCAAGATCTCGCGGTTGAAGATCACCAATCATTCCGCGCACATTCACCGTCTTTCGGTCACGGCCTATGTGGAGTGGGTGCTCGGCGCTTCGCGCACGGCGACAGCGCCTTTCGTCGTGACGGAAATCGACCCAAAGACCGGCGCGATGTTTGCCCAGAACCCATGGAGCAACGAATTCGGCGAACGGGTCGCGTTCGCCGATCTGGCTGGTCGGCAGACGACCTGGACCGGCGACCGCACCGAGTTCCTCGGGCGCGACGGCACGCTCGATCGCCCCGTTGGATTGACGCAAGGTGTGCGGCTCTCCCTTCGCGTCGGTGCCGGTCTCGATCCGTGCGGCGCGTTACAAACCGGTGTGAGGCTCAGCGCGCTGGGTTCGGTCGAGGTTATTTTCTTCCTGGGTCAGGCGGCGAGCCGGACGGACGCGCAATCCCTAGTCGCCAAATACCGCCATGCCGACCTCGACGCGGTCTTCGCCGCCGTCACCAAGCAATGGAACGAAGTCACGGGCGCGATCCAGGTGAAGACGCCGGATCGGACGCTGGACATCCTCATGAATTGCTGGCTGCCCTATCAAACGCTGGCCTGCCGGGTGTGGGCGCGGACAGGGTTCTATCAGGCGAGCGGCGCCTATGGCTTTCGCGATCAGTTGCAGGACGTGATGGCGTTGTGCGTGTCGCGACCGGATCTGACACGCGCCCATCTGTTGCGCGCGGCGGCGCGACAATTTGCCGAAGGCGACGTGCAGCATTGGTGGTTGCCGGACACTGGCCGTGGGGTTCGCACGCGGGTTACCGATGACCGGATATGGCTCGCGTATGTCGCCGCGCACTATGTCGGAGTCACCGGCGATCTCGCGTTGCTCGATGAGATGGTTCCATTCCTCGACGGGCCGATCCTGCGCGACGGCGAGCGCGACGCGTTCTTTCAGCCGGCGGTTTCCGAAAATCAGGCAAGCGTGTTTGAGCATTGCGCGCTGGCGCTCGACACTAGCCTCGCCATCGGCGCGCATGGCTTGCCGTTGATGGGAACCGGCGATTGGAACGACGGTATGGATCGCGTCGGCGAGGACGGAAAGGGCGAGAGTGTGTGGCTTGGCTGGTTCCTCCACGCGACGCTCGTGACGTTCGCGCGACTTGCGGAGCGACGACGCGATGGCCGCGCGCATGATTGGTTGGAACACGCCGCCGGCTTGAAGAACGCACTGGAACAGCACGGCTGGGACGGCGACTGGTATCGCCGCGCCTATTTCGACGATGGCACCCCGCTCGGATCGGCTTCGAACAGCGAATGTCGAATTGATTCGATCGCACAATCGTGGAGCGTGATCTCGGGCGGCGCCGAGCCCGCGCACGCCGAGCGAGCCATGGCTGCGGTCGACAAATATCTTGTATGGCGCGACGATCGTCTGGCACTGCTCTTCACGCCGCCGTTCGACCACACGGGGCCCGACCCGGGCTATATCAAGGGCTACCCCGCCGGCATTCGCGAAAATGGCGGACAATATACCCATGCCGCGGCCTGGTCGGCGTTGGCATTCGCCCAGCTCGGCGACGGCGACAGGGCGTTCGAGCTGTGGTCGTTGCTCAATCCGATTCATCACGCCAACACCCATGCTGACGTTCATCGTTATAAGGTGGAGCCCTATGTCGTCAGTGCCGACATCTATTCTATGCCGCCGCATGTCGGACGCGGTGGCTGGACTTGGTACACCGGATCTGCCGGATGGACCTATCGCGTAGCGCTCGAAGCCATCCTCGGCTTCCGGTTGCAGGGTAACAACCTGCTGCTCGACCCCTGTATTCCAAGGGCGTGGCCCGGCTTTGGAATCTCGTTCCGCCACGGCGACGCGCGCTACGACATCAGCGTCGACAACCCGACGGGTGTCTGCCGCGGCGTTCTGGCGATCAAGCTCGACGGTGAGATGGTATCAGGAAAACCGCCTTTGATCCGCCTGGTTGACGACGGCGCCAGCCATCGCGTGCAAGTCATTCTGGGCTGAAAGCAGTGACACGATGACCGCCAAGATAAGTCCGCTGGCGGGCAAGGTCGCTCCGGCGTCGATGCTGATCAACGTACCCGGACTCGTGACCGCCTATTTCGCCGCCGTGCCCGATCCGGCGTTTCCTGCGCAGCGGGTTTC
>JBOHLR010000036.1:0-17154 GCA_050729555.1 Allostellaceae bacterium | reverse complement strand
GGGTTCGCCTTCTCGAACAATGCGCATGTCAGCTTCTTCCGTCCGCCGAGCTTCGCCGCCGCGAGCATCACGCTGCCGCCCGAAGGCGCGACCGAGACGCTCCATCTCGACTATTGGGGCAAATGTTGAAGCGGCGTGGCCGATCTGGCCCGCACCTAACGTGAAGGAGCTGCGGAAGAAGTAAATCGGTTGTATCGGTTAACTTTGGCTACGGGGCGCCGCGGTACCCCTCACCGAACCGTGATTCTCTCACGTTAAAATCTTGCAATACCCTCGCGGTTGATAAGGCGTTCGAAACGCCGACTAACACAACAAAGGGTATTCACCATGACAAAGCTTGGCCTTCTCGTGGCCGCTCTGATGGCGTTCTCGCCGCTGGCGATGGCGCAATCGAACACCAGTTCCCTGACCGGCGGCGGCATCGTCTTGGCGCAGGCCCAGCCGATGCAAGGGCAGATGGCAAATCCACCGGACGCGAGCTACGAAGCGCCGGACACGATGCCGACCTATCAAAAGAACGACGGCACGGACAAGGACTAACACAGACCCGTTACGGGTCGCTCGGCGGGGCGCGGCCGGTTGTGGGAAATCCCCAGTCGGCCGCGCTTGCGCAATCGGCTAAACCAGGTTCAGTATGCGACTGGAAGGTTGTACAAGAGCATGTGCAACCCGACGTCGATCCGGGATGTCGGGGCGGTTTAACAAACCGATTTTTCGCACCTAGGGTTGTCCACACAACGCAAAACCTAAGGGGGTGTGCGATGCGGTCATTCATGGCGGCGGGTTTGGGATTGTTGGGCGCGGCTGGCGTCGCGTTTGCCGCCGGTCCCTTCGACGGCGTCTGGCACGGCACCGTCGAACCGTCGGGCGGACGGTGTCCGCAAGGAGCGGTCGCCATGAAAATCACCGATACGGCGATCGTCGGCCGCTTCAGCATCGGCGGCGCGCAGGTGCCGTTCCACGGCACGGTGACGCCCGATGGCTCCGTCACCGTGGCGTACAATTATCCTGAGCACGGTGCCTCCGGTAAAATGACCGGAAAGATTTCCGGCAGCGATTTCACCGGTAGCTTCAACTCGCTCTATCAGACAACGGGCTCGAGTTGCAGCCGGAACGTGACCGCCAAGCACGACTGACGCGCCGGCGCTCAGACGCCGCCCCAGACCTCGCGCGCGGCTTCGACCACCAGCCGGAGCTTGGCGATCTCGTCGGCGACGGAAAGCTTGTTGCCGCGCTCGCCGCTGGCAAAGCCGCATTGCGGACTGAGGGCGAGCTGGTCGAGCGGCACGATCTTGCCCGCTTCGTCGATGCGACGTTTCAAATCGTCCTTGCGTTCGAGTTGCGGCAGCTTGGTCGTGACCAGGCCCAGAACGGCAATCTTCTCTTTCGGTAGAAAGCGCAGCGGCTCGAAGCCGCCGGCGCGCTCGGTGTCGTATTCGAGGAAATAGCCGTCGACATCGATCTCGTTGAACAGCGCCTCGGCCACCGGCTCGTAGCCGCCTTCCGCGATCCAGGCGCCTTCGAAATTGCCCCGGCAGAGATGCATGCACACCGCCATGTCCTTGGGTCGCCCGGCGATCGCGCCGTTGATTAGCTTGGCGTAGGTGTGCGGCAGCGCGTCGGGATCTTCGCCCAACGCGCGCACCTGCTCGCGCAATTTGGGATCGCAAAGATAGGCGAAGTTGACTTCGTCGATCTGGAGATACCGGCAACTCGCCGCCGCCAGGTCGCGCACCTCCTCGCTGTAGACGCGCGCGAGATCGGCATAGAACGCGCCGAGGTCGGGATAGGCGCCGCGGTCGATGGCGTCGCGGCCGCCGCGGAAGTGCAGGATGCTGGGCGACGGAATGGTGAGTTTGGGCGCGACTTTGGCGACCGACCGCAAAAACTTGAAATGGTCGACGAAGATCGGCCGTGGCCGCGCCAGCTTGCCGGTGACAGCCAGCGCCGACGGCGTGCGCTCGATCTCGCCCGCGTGAGTGTGAAACTTGGCGGTGACCTTGCCCGGCACCGATTTGACGTTGGCGAACGAGGTGAGGAAATCGACATGCCACAACGTGCGGCGGAACTCGCCGTCGGTCACCGCCTTGAGGCCGATCTCCTCCTGCATCGACACCACGTCGCGGATCGCGATGTCCTCGGCCGCCGTGAGTTGCGCCGCGCCAATGGCGTTGCGCTTGCGTTGCGCGCGGGCTTCGAGCAGGGCCGGCGGTCGCAGCAGGCTGCCGACGTGATCGGCGCGGAAGGGCGGTGTTTGACGGGCGCTCATGATTTTCCTGAACGTTGACAGGGCTTGGTGCAGCGGTGATTCTGCGCTTCGGGGAGGACACAATGAAAGCATTGCAAGAAATCATAAAAGCCGGCCGCGCGGCCGCCGGCGGGCTCGCGCTGGCCGCCGTCGCGACGATCGGGTTCGCGCCGTCGTCCCACGCCGCCGACACCTACGAGATCAACGTCGTCATGCCGCTCACCGGCGGCGCGGCGTTCGTCGGCCAAGGCCAGAAGGACGCGCTGTCGGCGCTCGAGGAAGAGGTCAACAAGACCGGTGGCATCCGCGGCGCCAAGCTGCATTTCGTTTTCCACGATGAACAGACCAGCCCGCAAGTCGCGGTGCAGCTCACCACGCAGTTGCTGACCGCCAAGCCGGCGGTGATTCTGGGTTCGAGCCTGGTGGGCGAATGCCTTGCCATGGCGCCGCTGATGGCGAATGGCCCTGTGCAGTACTGCCTGTCGCCGGCGATCCATCCCAAGCCCGGCAGTTGGACCTTCTCGACCAGCGCGTCTTCGGTCGATCAGATCGCGGCCGTGATGCGCTATTACCGGCTCAAGGGCTGGACCAAGATCGCGACGCTGATGACCACCGACGCCAGCGGCCAGGACGGCGACCGGTCGGTCGACGAGATTCTGAGCCGGCCCGAATTCAAGGGCGTGATGACCAAGGCGATCGGCGAGCATTTCAACCCGACCGACGTTTCGGTCGCAGCGCAGATCGCCCGCATCAAGGAATCGAGCGCGCAGGCGATGATCGCCTGGGTGACCGGCGCGCCGGCCGCGACGGTGTTCAAGGGCATGGTCCAGGCCGGCCTCGACATTCCCGTCGCGCCGACCAGCGGCAATCAGACCTTCGCGGCGATGGCGCAATGGGAATCGTTCCTGCCCAAGCAGCTGATCATGGCGTCGGCGATGTTTCCGCCGCACCCGTCCTCGGTGAAGCTCGATCCGCGGATGGATAAGGCGCAGCACGCGATGTACGCGATCCTCGCCGAACACCATCTCAAGGCCGACAACATGGTGGCGACGTCGTGGGATGCGGGCCTGATCGTGGTCGCGGGCCTGCGCAAGCTCGGCCCCAAGGCGACGGCAGCGCAGCTCAAGGACTTCATCGACAATCTGACCGACTTCGCCGGCGTCGACGGCATCTACGAATTCAAGAAATATCCACAACGCGGTCTCGGCCCCGAAAGCTCGATCGTCACGACCTATGACGCCAAGGCGAAAGAGTGGGTGTGGATCTCGAAGTCGGGCGGCGAGCCGTTGAAGAAGTAACTCCGCCGAATTCGCTAGGCAAAGGGCGGCGCCGCGGCGCCGCCCTTTTTGTTTGGCCGCGTAGCGCGGACTCAGACGCCGCCCCAGACCTCACGCGCGGTCTCGACGATGAGCGCCAGCTTGCGCTTCTCGTCGTCGATGGTGACTTCGTTGCCTTCGACCGTCGACGAGAAGCCGCATTGCGGTCCGAGCGCCAATTGCTCCAACGGCACGAATTTCGCCGCCTCGTCGATGCGTCGCTTCAGCTCGTCCTTGCTTTCGAGCTCCGGCAGCTTGGTCGTGACCAGGCCGAGCACGACGATCTTGCCCTTGGGCACGAAGCGCAACGGCTCGAAGCCGCCCGAGCGCTCGTCGTCCCATTCCATGAAATAGCCGGTGATGTTGAGCTCGTTGAACAGCGCGTCGGCCACCGGCTCGTAGCCGCCCTCGGCGACCCAGGCGCTCTTGAAATTGCCGCGGCAGATATGCATGCAGAAAGTCATGTCCTTCGGCGCGCCGGCGGTCGCGTTGTTGATCAGCTTGGCGTAGGTGTGCGGCAGCTCGTTCGGATCCTCGCCGATGCCCTTCACCTGCTCGCGCAGCTTGGGATCGCAGAGATAGGCGAAGTTGACCTCGTCGATCTGGAGATAGCGGCAGCCCGCCGCCGCCATGTCCTTGATCTCCTCGTTATAGACGCGCGCCAGATCGGCGTAGAACTGCGCCATGTCGGGATAGGCTTTTTCATCGATCGCCTTGCGGCCGCCGCGGAAATGCATGGTCGATGGCGACGGTATGGTGATCTTCGGGGTCACCTTGGCGACCGATTTCAGGAACTTGAAATGATCGACGAAGATCGGCTTCGGCCGGCTGAGCTTGCCCGAAACCCGGATGCCCGGCGGCTTGAATTCGATGTCGCCCTTGTGCGTGTGGAACTTCACGCCGACCGACGGCGGCACGATGGTGACGTTGGAAAACCGCTCGAGAAAATCGAGATGCCAATAGGCGCGGCGGAATTCGCCGTCGGTCGCGGCCTTGAGGCCGAGCCCTTCCTGGAG
Organism: Allostellaceae bacterium; assembly: GCA_050729555.1. GTDB lineage: Bacteria > Pseudomonadota > Alphaproteobacteria > ATCC43930 > CGMCC-115725 > REEB95. Next base: position 12,574 of record JBOHLR010000036.1, on the reverse strand, counting down.
CTGCACCACCTCGCGGATCGATTCGTCCTCGACCGTCTTGAGCTGACCCTGGGTGATGGCGTTCTGCTTCCGCTTGTCGCGCGCGTCGAGCAGCTTCTTGGGGCGCAGCAGGCTGCCAACGTGATCGGCGCGAAACGGCGGTGTGGTACACGCGGCCATGGTTCCTCCTCGATTTTTGCCGCAGGCCGCGTGCAAGGGCCTTTGGTTTTGGCGGGCCGGTCTCTACAGTTGCGCGCAGTGTCGCGGGCGATGTTCCGTCCGTCAAGAAGCGGCACCTATGAGCGGCACCTATGAGCGGCGCGCATGGGCGGCCGCCCATCGCAAACGGGAGGCACCATGGCGTTCGTTCGCACCGGCCATTTCGTCACGCATTACGATTTCGCGGGCCAACGCGAGGCGCCGGTGCTGGTCGTCGCCAACTCGCTCGGCACCGACATGCATCTGTGGGATGCGCAGGTTCCGGCGTTCGCGGCGCGTTTCCGTGTGGCGCGTTACGACATGCGCGGCCACGGCCTGACCGAGCCGCCCGCCGGCGTCGACGCCTACACGATCGACGATCTCGCCGGCGATGTGCTGGCGCTGGCCGACGCGCTCAAGATCGAGCGCTTCCATTATTGCGGCCTGTCGATCGGCGGCATGGTCGGTCAACGCCTGTATGCGCGCGCGCCGGATCGCGTGCGGTCGCTGGCACTGTGCAATACGGCGATGAGCGTCGCCGTGCCACAGGCCTATCGCGACCGCGCCGACACCGTGCGCAAGAACGGTCTCGGCGCCATCGGCGACGCCGTGCTGGAACGCTGGTTCACGCCCAAATTCCTGGCGGCAAATCCGGACATCGCGCGCGGCATGCGGACGATGCTGATGCATACTTCCGTCGCCGGCTATGTCGGCTGCTGTCTGGCGCTATCGACCATGGACCTGACCGCCGATGCGCGGCGTATCGCCTGTCCGACTCTCGTTGTCGCCGGCGCGGACGATCAGGCGACGCCGCCGGCGGCCGCCCGCGCCATCGCCGCCGCAGCCAAAGGCGCCAAACTCGTCGAAATTCCCGATTGCGCCCACTTGTCCGCCGTCGAACGGCCGGCCGAACTGACCGCGGTGCTGAGCGAATTCTTCGCGTCGACGGCGGCCGCAGCCTAGAGTACGGATCAATGCAGATGCGGCAAAACTGCCTATCGGGCGTGCGCGGGATCGTTGCAGGATAGGGACGGAGGACGCACGCGCATGGCGGACATTCGCGAATACAATCCCGAGCGCGCCGGCGGCCAGCCGTTGAACGACTGTCCGGCTTACACCAGCACGATCAAGCGTCATCCGACGCAGAAGCCGGTCGCGCTCAAGCAGACGCTGACCGAAATCACCGGCCCGACCTTCACCAATGGCTGGACCGGACCCGAGCTCGTCGATCTCACCAAACAGCACAAAGGCGAGCCGATCGGCGAACGCATGATCCTGGCCGGCCGCGTGCTCGACGAGAATGGAAAGCCGGTGCCGAACACGTTGGTCGAAATCTGGCAGGCAAACGCCGCCGGCCGTTATGCGCATGCCAACGACACGCATCCGGCGCCGCTCGATGCGAACTTCACCGGCCGCGGCCACCTGGTCACCAACGCCAAGGGCGAATACCGCTTCCTGTCGATCGTTCCGGGCGCCTATCCGTGGCGCAACACCTACAACGCCTGGCGCGCGCAACACGTCCATTTCTCGGTCTTCGGGCCGGCCTTCGCGACGCGCATCGTCACCCAAATGTATTTCCCGGGCGATCCGCTGCTCGAATTCGATCCGATCTACAACGCCGTGCCGGACGAAGCCGCGCGCAAGCGGATGATCGCGCGCTACGACCCGAATTTGAGCGAAGCCGAATGGGCGCTCGGCTATCGCTTCGACATCGTCCTGCGCGGCCGGCACGCAACGCCGGCCGGGATGTAAGCGGGCGCATCGCGATGGACGCCAAACTCATCCCGACTGCGACGCAGACCGCCGGTCCGTTTTTCCATTTCGGGCTGTTGCGGCCGGAATGGGCCGACCTCACCGGCGGCGGCAAGGCCAAAGGGAACAAGATCGTGCTCGAAGGCCGCGTTATCGACGGCGATAGCGTGCCGCTTCCCGATGCGATCATCGAGATCTGGCACGTCAATGCGGCCGGCAAGTACGAACATCCCGACGACACGCAGGACAAGCCGCTCGATCCGCATTTCCGCGGCTTTGGGCGCGCCTTCACCGACAGGGACGGCATCTATCGCTTCACCACGGTGAAGCCGGGCGCCGTGCCGGGCCGCGGCAACGCGTTGCAGGCGCCGCACATCGCCATGTCGATCGCGGCGCGCGGTCTCCTCCACCACCTGTTCACGCGGGTCTATTTCGCCGGCGAAAGCCTCAACGCGAGCGATCCGGTGTTGGCCTCGGTCGAGGATACGGCGCGGCAAAAAACATTGATCGCCACGGCCAACGGCAAGGCCGCCGGCGGCACGGTGTGGCGGTTCGACGTCGCGTTGCAAGGCAAGGGCGAGACGGTCTTCTTCGATTTCTGACGCAGCTGCGCGGCGGGGGAGGCATGGCGGTCAATCCGGCGGACTCGGCGATCTACGGTACCCTCTTCGGCAGCGATGCGATGCGGGCGGTGTTTTCCGACGCCAATCGCGTGCAGACGATGCTCGACGTCGAAGCGGCGCTGGCGCGGGTCGAAGCGCGCCTCGGCGTCATTCCCAAAAGCGCCGCCGCCGCGATTGCCAAGGCGGCCAAGGCCGGCAATCTTTCGCTCGCCGACATCGCCAAGGGCACGGCGCAGATCGGCGTGCCGGCGGCGGCAGTGGCCAAGGCGCTCGGTCGCGCCGCCGGCGGCGACGCGCCGCGTTACGTGCATTGGGGCGCGACCAGCCAGGACATCGTCGATACCGCGTTGATCCTGCAATTACGCGACGCGCTCGAACTCGTCGAGCGCGACCTGAAATCGGTCGGCGACGCGCTGGCGGCGCAGGCGCGCAAGCATCGCGGCACGGCCATGGCCGGCCGGACCTATCTCCAACAGGCGTTGCCGATCACCTTCGGGTACAAATGCGCCGTCTGGCTGGCGCCCCTGGCTGCGCACCGCCGACGCCTCGCGGAACTGAAACGGCGGCTGTTGGTCGTCCAGTTCGGCGGCGCCGTCGGCACCTTGGCCTCGTTGGGCGCGAAGGGCCGCGCGGTGACCGAGGGCTTGGCGCGCGAACTAGATCTCGCCGCGCCGGTGTCGCCATGGCACGCCAATCGCGAGGCCTTGGCCGAAACCGCTGCCGTGCTCGGCCTGATTTGCGGCAGCCTGGCGAAATTCGCGACCGACCTCATCCTGTTGAGTCAGACCGAAGTGGCCGAGGCCGGCGAGCCGGCCGAGGAGGGTCGCGGCGGCTCGAGCACTTTGCCGCAGAAGCGCAATCCGGTGGCAAGCGCCTATATCGTCGCCTGCGCGCGCGGCGTGCATGCGCTGGTGCCGCTGATGTTCCAGGCGCTGGCCGGCGACCACGAACGCTCGACTGGCGCGTGGCAGAGCGAGGCGCTGGCGTTGCCGCAGATTTTCCTGCTGACCTCGGGCGCGCTGACGCATGCCAAGGACGTCGCCAAAGGCCTGCGCGTCGACGCGGCGGCGATGCGGCGTAATCTCGACGCGACACATGGCGTAATCGTCGCCGAGGCGGTGATGATGGCGTTGGCCGAGGGCGCTGGCCGCGACACCGCGCACGCGCTGGTGCAGCGCGCCAGCCGGACGGCGCTCACGCGCGGCCGTCCGCTTGCTGAAATCCTGACTAAGGATCCGGCCGTGACCGCGCATCTCGATGCCAAGGCGATCGCGCGGCGGACCGATCCAACGCGTTATCTGGGTGAGGCCAAGGCGGTCGTCGATCGCGTGCTGGCCGCCTGGCGCGCGGCGGCTGCGGCAAAATAAAAGGACGGCTCCAAGAGGGAGCCGTCCAGTCGAAGAACCCGAAAAAAAGAGACCCGGACTAAGCGAACCGGAACGGTTCGATTAGAACAGCTTGTGCTTGATCCACGCCGCGGCGCCCGGAATGGCGACGCCGAGAAGGGCGAGGGTCGACGGCTCCGGAACCGGAGTGCCACCGCAACCGCTCATGCAGCCACCGCCGCCGTACCACGCGAACGCGGGGGCGGAGACGAGAGCGACGCCAGCAGTCATGACAGCGAAACGAACGATATGTGACAGGCGGACGGACATTTAAGGCTCCTTTTGTTTGGCCGCTTTTTGATGCAGCAGAGCAGAAATGCCGCATTTCTAGAAAACCACAAGTAATATCGAATAAAAATCAAGTATTAATTAACTATACATCAAATATAGTCCCTAATAACACTTAGTGTTACTTATAATTATCCATATGCCTCAAGGTTTTCTTCTGTTTTGACTGCCGCCAGCAGATGACTATACTTACCGGAAATTAGGGTTTGCAGAAATAAACCACGAGGAGCAAGCGGTATGCCGGCTTATTGGGTGGCGCGTTCGCGGATCGTCGATCCGGTCGAGTACAAGAAATACACGGACCGGGTCCCGGCAATTCTCGCCAAGTATGGCGGCAAGGTACTGGCGCGCGGCGGGCGCCACCAGATCATGGAAGGCCCGCAGAAATTCCACCGCTTCGTGGTCATCGAGTTTCCCACCTTCGAGCAGGGTGTCGCCTGCTTCACGTCGAAGGAATACGACGAGGCCGCCGCCTTCCGCCGCAAAGGCGCGGGCGAGGTTGAAACCATCATGGTCGAAGGCGGCGAAGCCACGCCGCGCTGAGCCGGACGGCGCGGCCGGCATGGGACCCTGCCGCAAATGCCGGGTGCCGGTGGATGCGGCAATCTGTTAAAGCCTCGCCCGCCGATGGATGCCGTTCGCGTAGATCGTCCAACTGCGCCGGCGATGAGCGCCGCCCGCCGCCGCACCGTGCTCGGTGCGGCGATGGCCGGCATGTTCATGGCGGCGGTCGAAAGCACCATCGTCGCCACGGCGTTGCCGAGCATTGTCGCCGATCTGGGCGGCTTTCACCTGTTCAGCTGGGTGTTCGCGGTCTACCTGCTCGCCCAGGCGGTGACGATTCCGATCTATGGCCGGTTGGCCGACCTGCACGGGCGCAAGCGGGTCTTTGCCGCCGGCACGCTGCTGTTCCTTGTCGGCTCCGGCCTGTGCGGCTTCGCCCGCAACATGGTGATGCTGATCGCCTTCCGTGCGCTGCAGGGGCTCGGCGCCGGCGCGATCGTGCCGATCGCGACGACAGTCGTCGGCGACATCTATCCCGGCGCGGCACGCACGCGCGCGCAAGGCTACCTATCGGGCGTCTGGGGCTTCGCCGCGGTTAGCGGCCCACTGTTGGGCGCGTTCCTGGTCGAGCACGTCACCTGGGCGGCGGTGTTCTGGGTCAATTTGCCGATCGGCGCGGTCTGTCTCGCGCTCTTCGGCGTCGCGCTGCGCGAAAGCCGGCGCCATCGGCAGCGCAGCATCGACTATCTCGGCGCGACGCTCCTGATGATCGGCAGCGGTGCGCTGATGCTGGCGTTGATCCAGTGGGCGCATCTGCCGGTTGCGTTGCGCGTCGGCTTGCCCAGCGTGGCCGTACTTGCTCTCGTCGCTTTCGGCTTCAGCGAGCGGCGCAGCGCCGAACCGATGATGCCGCCGGACCTGTGGCGGATACCGGCGGTGGCGGCCTCGAACATCGCCGCTTTTGCCATCGGCGGTTCGCTCATCGGCGTCAACGCCTTCGTGCCGACTTACGTCCAGGGCGTGATGGGCCGCAACGCGGTGGTCGCCGGATTTGCCCTGACCGCGATGTCGCTGAGCTGGTCACTGACCACCATCCTGATGGGACACCTGCCGGTCGCGGCGCGCGCCTCTTATCGCGCCTTGGCGGGTTGGGGCGGCGGCGCGCTGGTCGCGGGCAGTGCGATTCTGATTCTGCTAAATCCAGCGCATGGCGCACTGTGGGCGGCAAGCGGCGCTTTGGTCATCGGCATCGGCATGGGTCTGTGCAATACGACGTACATCGTCGCGGCGCAGGACAGCGTCGAATTCCGGCGGCGCGGGACGGCCACCTCGGTCAATGTCTTCCTCCGCATGGTCGGGCAGTCGGTGGCCGTCGCGGTCTTCGGCGGCATCCTCAATTCGGTGCTGGCGGCGCGCATCGGCGCCGGCGAGACGATGGTCGACCGGCTGATGACGCCGGCGCTGCGCGACGCGCTGCCAGCGGCCGAGCTCGCGCGGCTCGACAGCGCGCTGGCTGCCGGCCTACACGGCGTGTTCTGGGCCACCGGCGCATTCTCGCTTCTGGCGCTGCTGTTGGCGTTACGCTTGCCGAAGGGGTTGGGTTCGCGCCACGCGCGCGAATAGTTCTACCAGTTGCCGAGCGGCAACGAGAACATCAGCAAAATATTCTCTTCGCCGGGGTTCGTCTTGCTAAAGCCGGCATTGGAGATGTGGTCGAAGGCGATGCCGATGCGCGACGCGTCCGCGAAGCGGTAGTCGAAGCGCGCGCCGGTTTTGAATTCGAACGCTTCGCCGAGATTCTTGCCGTTGCCGCGGTGGTAGTAGCCGACGGCGGCGTTGGGCACCAACACGAAGTGCCGGCCGAAATGCAAATCGAAATAAAACCCGCCATAGCCAAAAGCGGATTTCTTGTTGGTGCCGAAGACGCCGATCATCGGCTTGATGAAATAGAAGCCGCGCCCGAAATCGTACTCGGCGCGACCCTCGACAGCCTTATTGTTGTGCAGGAAATCGTACATGCCGCCGCCGAGCGACAGCAGGCCCGGCTCCTTGGGGCCGGTGAGGTCGGAAAGCCAGTCCGCGCACGCACCTGTCGCTCCGAGGCACGTCGCCAGCAGCAGCGCGCCGAGCGCAGCAACCCATCGTCCCGTCATGCGCGATTTCTCCCCCAACCGGCGCGACGGCGGCATCTTAAAGCCTTGGCGGCAAAGGGCAAGGCCGCCTAGCGGCGCGTCTCACAGCCGTCGTTTCATCCGCTCGGTCGCCGCCACGAGCTCGGCGCGGATGCCGGGTTCCATCGCGGAATGGCCGGCGTCGGGCACGACGACGTATTGCGCGTCGGGCCAGGCGCGATGCAGCTCGTCGGCGCTGATCGCCGGGCACACCATGTCGTAACGGCCCTGGACGATGATCGCCGGCACGTTCCGGATACGGTCGACGTGGGCGACCAAATCGTTCGGCGGCTTGATCACGTGATGGCAGAAGTAGTGCGCTTCGATTCGCGCCAAGCCCAAGGCCATGCGGTCTTCGCCGAACGCCGCGACGGTGTCCGGGCTCGGCAACAGGGTCGAGCACACGCCCTCATAGGTGCTCCAGGCACGCGCCGCCGGCATGTGCACCGACGGTGTCGGGTCCATCAACCGCCGCATATAGGCGGCGAGCAGATCGGTGCGCTCGGCCTCGGGAATAAATCCGGAAAAATTGCGCCACGCTTCGGGAAAGACCCTGCGCATGCCGTACAGAAACCAGTCGATCTCGCTTTGGCGGCACAGGAAAATGCCGCGCAGAACCAGACCGCTGCAACGGTCGGGATGCGCCTCGGCGTAGGCCAGCGCCAGGGTCGAGCCCCATGAGCCGCCGAAAACCACCCAGCGCTCGATGCCGAGATGGATGCGCAGCCGCTCGATGTCGGCGATCAGATGGCGCAACGTATTGTCCTGGGTCTCGCCCAGCGGCGTCGACCGGCCGGCGCCGCGCTGGTCGAACACGACAATGCGATAGACCGCCGGATCGAAGAACCGGCGATGCGTCGGCGTCGCGCCGGCGCCCGGACCGCCGTGCAGAAACACCGCCGGCAGCCCGGCCGGATTGCCCGATTGCTCCCAGTACATGGCGTGGAACCCATCCAGCGGCAGCAGGCCGCTCTGGTAGGGCTCGATCGGCGGAAACAGGTCTTGGCGGCCGATTCGCGGGTTATCGGGCATGGGGTCAGTGTAAGAATCCGGACCGCGAAGGCAAGGCGCGGCAAGCCTTCATTAACCATCTTTCCGCTTAATGGCCGCGATGTCGGTCATCGCATCGCTTCCGGCGGCGAAGAGCCGGTTTGGCATCTCGCTACCGCTGCTGGTGGCGCTTGTCGTCTTTGTCGCCGTGCTGGCTGCGGGCATCGGCTTGATGAACGATCCCGATATCTACTGGCACATCGTCGTCGGCCGCTGGATTCTCGCGCATCACGCGGTGCCGCACGTCGGAATTTTTTCCGGGTCCATGCCCGCCGGACCGTGGGTCGCCCACGAATGGTTGACCGAGGTGATCTTCGCGCCGCTCTTCGATGGCTGGGGCTGGAACGGGCTGGCGCTGGCCGCGGCTGTGTCCTTCGCCGCCGCGCTGGCGGTCCTGACCCGCGCGCTGTTGCGCTATCTCGAGCCGATCCACGCGCTTGCGGCGACCGGGGCCGCATGGGGCGTCATGCTGCCGCACTTGCTGGCGCGGCCCCACATCCTGGCGCTGCCGATCATGGTGCTATGGTTCGCGGCGCTGGTTGACGCGCGCGAGCGCGACCGGGCGCCGCCACTATGGCTTGCGGCGCTGATGACCCTTTGGGCCAACCTCCATGGCGGCTATATGCTCGGCCTCGTCTTCGCCGCGCTTTTCGCGGGCGAGGCGCTGCTCTTGGCGCCGACCGCGGCCGCGCGCGTCGCCGCGCTCAAGCAGTGGGGCCGGTTCGGCGTCGTCGCGCTGGCTGCCGCGCTGCTCACGCCCAACGGCCTCGCCGGGCTGTGGATGCCGTTCCACCTGATGCAGATGAAGTTCGCCTTGTCGACGATCGTCGAATGGCAGGCGCCGAACTTTCAGCATCTCCAGCCGCTCGAGATTTGGCTCATGCTCGCGCTCGCTCTGGCGCTCGGTTTCGGCGTCCGGTTGCCGCCGACGCGGCTCGCCATGGTGCTCCTGCTGCTGCACATGAGCCTCACACACCAGCGCAATGGCGACATCCTGGGGTTTGCCGCGCCGCTGCTTCTGGCGCCGACCGTGAGAGAACTGATTTGCGCCCGTTTCGGCCAGCGCCATGCCGCGGCGCTCGACGGCGTCTTCGCCGATCTTGCCGGCGGCGCGAGCCTGCGCGGTGTCGCCGTGGTGGGGCTGGTCGCAGCCGCGATCGCGTTACTGTTCGTGCAACATCCGCTTGCGCGCAAGCAGGACGCCTATACGCCGATCGCGGCGGTCGATTTTGCCAAGACCCATCATTTGACGGGACCGGTGATGAACGATTACGGCTTCGGCGGCTACCTCATCTTCTCGGGCATCGCGCCGTTCATCGACGGCCGCGCCGAGCTATACGGCGATGCCTTCATCAAACGGTATGCCGAGGCAACCGGCGGCATGTCCGAGGAACTCCCGGGCCTTCTCGACCAAAACCACATCGCCTGGACGATATTCGGGGCGAAGACTCCGGCGGTGACGCTGATGGATCACCTGGCAGGCTGGAAGCGCGTTTACGCCGACGACACGGCGGTGATCCACGTCCGCACCGATTCCACGCCGTAGACGTTACCCGCCGAGTTCCGCCTTCAATTTCTGGGCGCCTTTCGCCAGCGCTGCGAGCTTGGCGTAAGCGACCGTGCGGTCGAGCGGCGCCATGCCGCAATTCGTGCACGGCTGAAGATTCTCCGGCGCGACATAGGGCAGGGCGGTTTTCAAGACCGCCACGATCTCGTCCGGCGTCTCGATGCGGTCGGTCGCGACGTCGATCGCGCCGAGCAGGATTTGCTTGCCCTTGAGCAGACCCAGAAGGCTCACCGGCACTTTCGAGTGGATGCATTCGAGCGAGACCTGACCGATCTTGCTCTTAACGAGCGCCGGGAAGATCGCTTCGTATTGGCGCCATTCGTCGCCAAGACTCGCCTTCCAGTCGATGTTGGCCTTGATGCCGTAGCCGTAGCAGATATGGACGCAAGTCTTGGCTTTGAGCCCTTGCGCCGCGCGTTCGAGCGCCGTCACGCCCCACGCCTGCACCTCGCGCATATAGACGTTGAAGGCGGGCTCGTCGAATTGGATGACGTCGACGCCGATAGCGTCGAGCTCGCGCGCCTCCTCGTTGAGCAGTTCGGCGAACCGCATCGCCATCCTGGTGCGGTCGCCGTAGAACTGATCGGCGACGGTGTCGACGATGGTCATCGGTCCCGGCAGCGTGAATTTGAGCTTGTGCCGCGTATGGGCGCGGGCCAGCGTCGCCTCCATCCGGTGCACGCTGCCTTTGCGTTTCAGTTCGCTGGTCACCGTCGGCACTTCCGCGACATAGCGGTTGTCGCGGATGCCCATCTTCACGCGCTTGCCGAAATCGATGCCGGCGATGTTGGCGAGGAAGCCGTGGACGAAATGCTGCCGCGCCATCTCGCCGTCGGTGACGATGTCGATGCCGGCGTCTTCCTGTTCCTTGATCGCGAGCACCGTCGCGTCGCGCTTGGCCTGTTCGAGCGCGTCGCCTTCGGCTGCCCACGGCGCCCATAGCATCTTGGGTTGGGCAAGCCAGACGGGTTTCGGCAGGCTGCCGGCGGTGGTGGTTTCAAGCATGCGTTTCTCTCCCGACTGCAACCTACAACGCCGCGATGAAGCCGACCATCGCCGCGAGCGTGTCGGCTTCCTGGTCGCGGTGCGGCGCATGCATGCAGTCCTCGAGCAATAATTTCTCGAACGGGCCTTTGACGCCGCGCGCGACGGCGTTGATCTGCGCCACGGTGCCGTACTGGTCGTCGATGCCTTGGATCGCCAGCACCGGACAGGTCACGCCCGGCAGGCAGTCCTCGATGTTCCAGGTTCGGAATTGCGGCGACAGCCAGATGTCGTTCCAGCCGCGGAACACGCTTTCGACGTCGGCGTGATACGGCGCTAGGCGGCGTTTCAGGTCGGAATCCTCGTAGGCATATTTCGCTTCTTCGATGCCGATGATCGAGACCTCCTCGACGAAGACGTGCGGCGCCTCAAGGACGAGGCCGCGCACCGGCCACCGGCCGCTGCCCGCATGGATCAGCGCGATCGAAGCGCCGTCGCTGTGGCCGATCAGGACCGGATTGTCGAGCGCCAAGGCCGCCCGCAACGCCGGCAACTCGTCGAGCGCTTCGACGTGCATGTAGCGCGGGTCGCGCGGATCGCTAAACCGGTCGGATTTGCCGTAGCCCCAACGCGAGTAGGTGACGGTTCGGCAACCCGTGGCAGCGGCCAGCTTGGCGGGGAAATCGCGCCACAAGGCGACCGAGCCGAGACCTTCGTGCAGCAGCACCAGCGTCGGCGTGCCGTCGCGGCGCGCGGCGATTTCGGCATATTCGATGCGATGGCGATTGATCTCGACGAACGGCACGTCAGGTTCCGAAATGGTGCGACAACAATCCCGGCTTCGTCACGTGCGCTCGCGCTCGCGCAGCTTGAAGCGCTGAATCTTGCCGGTGGCGGTTTTGGGCAACTCGCCGACGAACTCGACCCAGCGCGGATATTTATACGGCGCGAGGCGCGATTTGATATGCGCCTGTAACGCCTCGGCGAGCGCCGGCGACCCGTTCTTGCCGCGCTTGAGCACGACGAAGGCCTTGGGCTTGACCAGCTTCTGATCGTCCGTGCGGCCGATCACCGCCGCTTCAAGCACGTCGGCGTGCGCCATCAGCGCAGCCTCAACCTCAAAGGGCGAGACGTACATGCCGCTGACCTTCAGCATGTCGTCGGCGCGGCCGCCATAGGTATAGTAACCCTGGGCGTCGCGCGTGTATTTGTCGCCGCTGCGCGTCCAGGCGCCGAGAAAGGTGTCGCGGCTTTTGCTGCGGTTGTTCCAGTAGCCGGCGGCGCCGGTCGGACCGGCGACCTGAAGCTCGCCGATCTCGCCGTCCTTGGTCGGCGTGCCATCTTCGTTGACCAGCCGAATCTCGTAGCCGGGCACCGGCACACCCGTCGTGCCATAACGGACTTCGCCCGGACGGTTGGAGAGAAAAATGTGCAGCATCTCGGTCGAGCCGATACCGTCCAGGATCTCGACGCCGAGCCGTTCGGTCCAGCGCTTGCCGATATCCTCGGGCAGCGCCTCGCCGGCCGAAACGCAGCGCCGCAACGCCAGCTCGCCGCGGTGCGGCAGGTCGCTGCTCGAGAGCAGTGCGGCATAGAGCGTCGGCACGCTGTAGAAGATGGTAGGCTTCTTCTCGCGCAACACGCGAATGACGGACGCGGGTGTCGGCCGTTCGGCCAGCAGGATCGACGTCGCGCCGACCGCCATGGGAAAGGTCAGCGCGTTGCCCAGACCGTAGGCGAAGAACAGCTTCGCCGCGGAATAGACAATGTCGCTGTCGCGGATGCCGAGCACCGGCTTGGCATAAAGCTCGGCGGTCAGCGTCAAATGCGCGTGCAGGTGCATTGCGCCCTTGGGGGCGCCGGTCGAACCCGACGAATAGAGCCAGAAGCAGATATCGTCGCAGGTGGTTGCCGCCGCCGGCGCTTTGGCCGGCGCCTCGGCAAGCAGCGTCGTGAAGGACAAGCGGCCGGCCGGCGCCGCGCCGGCGATGATGACATGCTCGAGCGCCGGTTGGTTTGCCAACGCCGGCGAGAGTTTGTCGTACAAAGCATCGGAGACGATGAGCGCGCGGG
>JBOHLR010000035.1:0-18366 GCA_050729555.1 Allostellaceae bacterium | reverse complement strand
CTCGCCACGCTCAAGAAGAAAAACGCACTGCGCGTCTTGGCGACGGGCGGCATGCCCGATCCGGCCGGGGCCGGCGTCACGCTCAAATCGGTGGCCGGCGGTTATCTATTGCAAACGCGCGACGGCGAACGTGTCTCCGAGAACCAGCTCAAGACTGTGACGAAGCGCGCGCCGAACCGCCAGGAAATCGCTGATCTCGTCTTCGCTTTCCGGGTCTGCAAGCATGTCAAATCGAACGCCATCGTTTTCGCCAAAGGCGGCGCCACCGTCGGCGTCGGCGCCGGACAGATGAGCCGTGTCGATTCGGTGCGCGTCGCGGCGCAGAAGGGCGGCACGGCGATCGAAGGATCGGTCATCGCCAGCGATGCGTTCTTTCCGTTTGCCGACGGGTTCGAAGCCGCGGTCGCGGCCGGCGCCACCGCCGCGATCCAGCCCGGCGGCTCGGTGCGCGACGCCGAGGTGATCGCCGCCGCCGACAAAGCCGGCATCGCCATGGTGTTCACCGGTATGCGGCATTTCCGGCACTGATCGGACATCCAGCGCGCCCGTCCGGCGCTGGATCTCAGCAAGCCTGACCCGCCAATACATTTGTGCCGTTCGGACACACGACCGTCGCGCCGCCATATGGCACGACCAGCGAACCAGGAGCTTGCGGCGAAGGCTGGACATAGACCGGCCTTTCGACCGTGTGACTGGCGTAGCAGCCAGCCAACCCGAAAATGAGGACCGGCAGCAGCAAGACGTAACGCATTCGCATCTCCTTATCAGACTGCGCACCTGAAAGATGGGAGCAGACATTGTCCGCGGCGTGGCCGCGATGTGATCAATCGGTGGTTCTCAGCGCCATCCGAGCCGCTTGTTCCCACCCGCCGGGGTTCCTAAACTCGCCGGAAACAAGCCTTTCGGGAGGGCGCCATGCCGGACACCGCCGCTAACATGTTCCCCGTGCCGCGTCAGGTTGCGCAAAGCGCCTGGGTCAGCGAAAAAAAATACTTCGACATGTACGAGGACTCGATCAAGAACCCGGAGCGGTTCTGGGGCGAGCACGGCAAGCGTCTCGACTGGATCAAGCCCTACACCAAGGTCAAGAACACCAGCTTCGACGGCAACGTCAGAATCAAATGGTACGAAGACGGCACGCTCAACGCCGCCTACAACTGCATCGACCGCCACCTCAAGCTGCGCGCCGACCAGTCCGCGATCCTGTGGGAAGGCGACGACCCCAAGGAAAGCCGCCATGTCAGCTTCAGCGAGCTGCACGAGAGCGTATGCCGGCTCGGCAACGTGCTGAAGAATCTCGGCGTCAAGAAAGGCGACCGCGTCACCATTTACATGCCGATGATTCCCGAAGCGGCGTTCGCCATGCTGGCCTGCGCGCGCATCGGCGCGGTGCATTCGGTCGTGTTCGGCGGCTTCTCGCCCGAGAGCCTGGTCGGTCGGATCAAGGATTGCCGCTCGACCGTCATCATCACCGCCGACGAAGGCTTGCGCGGCAGCCGCAAGATTCCGCTCAAGGTCAACGCCGACGAAGCGGTGAAGCAGTGCCCCGAAGTCGACAAGGTGCTGGTGGTGCGGCGCACCGGCGGCAAGATCGCCTGGGATGCGAAACGCGACCGCTGGTACCACGAGGAAATGGCGAAGGCGTCGAAGGACTGCCCGCCGGTCGAGATGAGCGCCGAGGACCCGCTGTTCATACTCTATACGTCGGGTTCGACCGGAAAACCCAAGGGCGTGCTGCACACCACCGGCGGGTACATGGTGTTCGTCGCGATGACGCACCAATACGTCTTCGATTATCACGACGGCGAAATCTATTGGTGCACCGCCGATGTCGGCTGGGTCACCGGCCACAGCTACATCGTCTATGGGCCCTTGGCCAATGGGGCTACGACGCTGATGTTCGAGGGCGTGCCCAACTTTCCCGATGCGTCGCGCTTCTGGCAGGTCATCGACAAGCACAAGGTCAACATCTTCTACACCGCGCCGACCGCGATCCGCGCGTTGATGCGCGAAGGCGACGGTTTCGTCAGCAAAACCTCGCGGAAATCATTGAAGCTGCTCGGCACCGTCGGCGAGCCGATCAATCCCGAAGCCTGGCTGTGGTACCACCGCGTCGTCGGCGACGGCAAAGTGCCAATCGTCGATACCTGGTGGCAGACCGAGACCGGCGGCATCCTGATCACGCCGCTGCCGGGCGCGACGCCGACCAAGCCGGGCTCCGCGACGCGGCCGTTTTTCGGCGTCAAGCCGGCGATTGTCGACGGCGAAGGCAAGGTCCTCGACGGCGTCGCCGAAGGCAATCTATGCATGCTTGACTCCTGGCCGGGCCAGATGCGCACCGTGTTCGGCGACCACAAGCGCTTCATCGAAACCTATTTCTCGACCTTCAAGGGCAAGTACTTCACCGGCGACGGCGCGCGCCGCGACGCCGACGGCTATTACTGGATCACCGGCCGGGTCGACGACGTCATCAACGTCGCCGGCCACCGCATCGGCACCGCCGAGGTCGAAAGCGCGCTGGTGGCGCATCAGAAGGTCGCCGAAGCCGCTTGTGTCGGCTATCCGCACGACATCAAAGGGCAGGCGATCTACGCCTACGTCACCTTGAAGGCCGGCAACGATCCCAACGAGGAGCTGCGCAAGGAGCTGGGCCAGTGGGTGCGCAAGCAGATCGGCGCGATCGCCGCACCGGATCTGATCCAGTGGGCACCGGCGTTGCCCAAGACGCGATCGGGCAAGATCATGCGGCGCATCCTGCGCAAGATTGCCGCCAACGAGCACGAGCAGCTCGGCGACGTGTCGACCCTGGCCGATCCCTCGGTCGTCACCGACCTCGTCAACAACCGGCTGAACCGCGGTTAGGCGGGCGTCCGCGCGAAGGCGACGCCGATCATGGCGTCGCGGCTGACGAGCGGCGCCAGCCGCTCCGCGCTCCAGCCATCGGTGCCGGCCGGCCGTTCGGGCAGCACCAGATACCGCATATCCGCCGTCGAATCGTGGACGCGGACTTCCTTGGCCGCGGGCACGACGGTGCCGAATTCCTTCAGCACCGCCCGCGGCTCGTGCACCGTGCGGCTGCGGTAATTGCGGCTTTTGTACCAGTCGGGCGGCATGCCCAGCACCATGCGCGGATAGCACGAGCACAAGGTGCAGACGACGACGTTGTGCACTGCCGGCGTGTTCTCAACCACGAACAGGCGCGTCGTGCCCATGTCGATGCCGAAATCGCGCACCGCTTCGGTGCCGTCGGCCAGGAGCCGCGCCTTGAAGGCCGGATCGGTCCAGGCGCGGGCGACGACCTTGGCGCCCAATGCCTCGCCGCGCGCATCCATCGCCTCGATCGTGCCCTGGATCTCGGCCGGCGAGACGATGCCCTTGGCGATGAGCAGCTCGCGCACGGCGATTTCCATGATCTGAAAATGGCCGAGCGTGTCGTCGGTATCCGGCCGCAGCGGATGGCGGTGCGGATGCGCCTGATCGTGATGGTCGTGGGCGTGATCGTGCGGCTCGCTCATCGCTCGCGTCCGGCGGGTTCGAGCCAGTGTTGATAAATCTCGATGTCGAGCGTGTCAGCCGGATTGCCAGCGTAATCGGGCCACACGTCGCGCTGCCGGAAGCGCACGCGGTAAAGCGGCTGCGCCGGCAGGCCCGGCCGGCTGTAGGCCAGTTCCTCGGGATTGGCGAAGGCGCCCAGCGCGTGCACCACCGTGCCGCGATGGCCGCGGATGTACCACGGCGTGCGGATATGGCCGGGCGGATAGGCGCGGCGCACGCTTACCGTGTCGCCCGGCTTGAAGCGCGCCGGCACTGACGCGTTGGCGGCGGCGCGGCCGGTCATAGCGCGACGCCCGCGCGCCGTGCGATCTCTTCCATCTTGCGGCCGAGCTCGTCGGCGGTGATCACGCCCCGTTGCAGCAAGCTGTTGGCAATGGCCGAAATCCAGCGCTCGTAATAGGTCATGCGGTCATAAGCGTCGGGCGGCAGGGCTTCGATGTTCTTGCGCATCTCGTCGACCCGCAGCTGGCCTTTGCCCGCCAGCAGCACGTTGAGCGCGTCGACGCGCTTTTCCCAAAAGGCATAGTCGTGCTCGGTCTTTGCGACCGGCCCCGCCGACAGCCCGCCCATGTCGTGATGGCCGCGAATCGGCTCGCGCATAGGCCGATTATTGCCCGCGACCCGCGGGCCAGCAAGGCGGGTTAACGAAAGCTTCAGGCTTTGGCCACACCAGTAAACCCGCCATTTACCATTTTCAGCCAGGATCACCGGCGCCAGTTGCTAGGCGATCTGACGCCCAACCGGGGAGCGCCGTGCCCGCCAACGACACCCTGTCTGATTCCGCGAACGCGGCGCCCGCGCCGGCGCCGGCGCGCCCGAGCGGCCCGCGCGTTCCGACCCTGTGCCGGTTGGTCTGTCAGGCCTTCGAGCCGTTTCTCGCCAACCGCGCCGACACCCCCCGCCTGCCGGGATTGATTCCGCGCAGCATGATTGCGCCATGGTGGGACGCGATCACCGCGGTGTGCGCCGACGAACTCGGCCGCTACGAACAGCGGCTCCGGACCATCATCGGCACAGGCGAATTCGAGGAGGCGGATCAGCTCTCCGTCGAATTGCAGCGCGCCGCGATCGGCTGGAACATCCGCGTGCTGACAGCCGTGCAGCAGCAATCGACGTTTCCGGCGATCGCCACTATCGCCGCCAACAAGCTCTTGATCGAGGACATTCGCGAAGTTTCCCGCATCCTGGCGATCACCGCGCCGCTGCGTTCGCAGCTCGCGCTCACCTACTCGCTCATGGCTGAAGACGGCCAGATGGAAGGCCGCCGCATCTTCGATCTGTCGAAGGATACGGTCGCCATGCTGCGTCAGCAGTATCAGACGTTCGCCGAAGTCATCGGTGCCGACGCAATTTACTTCGCGCTCGCGCTGACGAACCAGATGCTGCGGCCGTGGCAGATCATGCTGGTGGCGCGGACGCTCGCCTGGCGGCCGCGCGACCAGCGCTCGCGTTATCCGGAATTCGACACGCTGGCCCAGCGCCTCATTCTCGAACTGAAGCGCACCGCCGGCGACATCGCCGCGCTCACCCGCAAGGACGACATCGCTGGCCAGATGCTGACGATCAAGAATTTGACCGCCGGCTATTTCGACGGCATCGACGGATTGATCGGCGCGTTCGGCCCGGCGCTCGCCAGCCCCGACGACGCGACGTGGAACGCGCCCGGTGAAGCACCTATCATTCTTGCGGCGGCCTTCGACCGTGCGTTCGACGGACGGGTGGCGGACCTGGTTTTGCGCGCCGACGACGAAGCCGGCGGCGAGACGGCGCTTGCGGCCGCGGAGTTCCTCGGCGTGATCATCGAGAACGGATCGCGTTACGGTTTCGCCAACGAAGCGCGCGAATGCCGCGCCCGCCTGGGAACCGCGATCGAGACCAAGGCGAATGCGGTCGCCGCCGAAATGCAGACAGCGCCCAGCCCGGCCGCGCAGCAGCGGTTCTATGCGCTGCTACGCGCGATCGAGGCCATGTTCAAGGACCCCGAGGGCGTGCAGCTCGCCCGTAACTTGCGGATGTCGCGCCAGGTTTCCGCCGCCTGAGCGCGGCTATCGTTTCTCCCGCCTGTGCTTGACCGTCGCGCGCGATGCCATTAGGCAGGGCGCGCAATCGACGGGAGACATCGCCATGCAGATCGGATTTTGTGGCCTGGGACGCATGGGCGCGGCCATGGTTTCGCGCCTGCTCGATCAAGGCCAAAAACCTGTCGTCTGGAACCGCAATCCCGACAAGGTTCAGCCGCTGGTGACCAAGGGCGCGCGCGCCGCGCCGACGCCGACCGCCGTGGCGGCGCAGTCCGACATCGTGCTGTCGATTCTACTCGATGAACCGGCGGTGCGCGCGGTTTACGACGGCAAGGACGGGCTGCTGTCGGGCGACATCAAGGGCAAAATTCTCGTCGATATGAGCACGGTGGCGCCGAGCGTGCCGCAGGAGCTGGCGCAACGCGCACGCGCCAAAGGCGGCGGCTTTCTCGAATGTCCGGTCGGCGGCACGGTGGGACCGGCGCGCGAAGGCCGCTTGATCGGCATGGTCGGCGGCGAAGACGCGGATTTCGCCCGCGCCAAGCCTGTGCTCGAGCTGCTCTGCCGCAAGGTCGATCATCTGGGACCGAACGGCGCCGGCGCGGCAATGAAGCTCGCGATCAACCTGCCGCTATGCATCTATTGGGAGGCCCTCGGCGAAGCGATCGCGCTGACGCGCGACTTCAAGATTGCACCGGCCAAGATGATGGAAATCTTCGGCGAGAGCTCGGGCGGCATCAACGGGCTCAAGGTGCGCGGACCGGCCGTCGTCAAGGCGCTCGAAACCGGCGAACGGCCGCCGGTCGGCTTCACCGTCGACGGCGTCATCAAGGACATGAACATCATGATGGATTGGGCCCGGCATCTCGGCGTCGAGTTGCCGGCGCTCGAACGCGTGCGCGCGTCCTACCAGGCTGCGGCGCGCGCCGGCTGGGATCAGGCCGACAATTGCAGCGTGCTGTTCTACCGCCTGGCTGAAGCGAAGAAAGCGCCGCGATAGCAGCTCATTCGGCAGGTTGCGGCGCCGGCGACGCGGGCGGCACGCGCGGCCGCGTCCACAGCCGCGCGGCAGTGCCGACGATGCCGCGCGGCATGAAGACGATGAACATCACCAACAGCGCGCCGTAGATCGTATTGGCGGCGCCGACGAAATGCGTGCCAAACAACACGCGCAGTCCTTCGGTCAGCAGGATGGTGAAGGCGGCGCCGACCGTGGGCCCGAGCATGTCGTACATGCCGCCGACGATCGCAGCGAAAACGATTTCGAGCGAAATGCCGACGCCCGACATCGCGTCGGGACTGAGATACATCAGATATTGGGCATAGAGCGCACCGCCAAGAGCGGTCAGGCCGGTCGACAGCGCCGTGACCTTGAGCTTCTCGCGCAACACATCGACGCCGGCCGCTTCGGCCGCATCCTCGTCCTCGGCGACCGCTTCGAGGGCAAGGCGGATCATGCCGCGCTCGACCAAATGCCACGCCACGAGGCCGATCAGCCATGCCACCAGCGCCACGACATAAAATTCTGCCTTGTTCGGCAGTTGCAGCGCATACCACGAGCGCCCGACGGTGTGCGGCGTCATGCCGAGCGAGCCGCCGGTGACGTCGCGCGCGGCGACGATCACCAGCAACACCACCTGGCCGAGCGCGAGCGTGATCAGGGCGAAATAATGGCCGACCACTTTCTGGCGCGACGACGGATAGCCGACGATCAGCGCCAGCGCGACCGACAACGCCATCGCGACAGGAATGCCGAGCCACGGCGTCACGCCGTAATTGTTCCACAGCAGCGTCGGCACATAGGCACCAACGCCGAGAAAAGCGCCGTGACCGAGCGAGGTCAGCCGGAAGCGACCCATCAACGCCCAGGCGGTATAAACCAGGCTCCAGATCGCGATCTGCACCGCCAGATGGAGGAAATAGTCGGACATGAAGAACGGCGCCACGACCACCGCCACCAACGGCAAATAAAGGGCGAGCCGCAGGTCGCGCGAGCCGCTCATTTGCCGAGGAACCCCTGCGGCCGGATCAGGATCATGACGATGAAGAAGACGAAGGCGAGGACTTCGGCGGCTTCGATCGGGAAATAGTAGCCGCCGACCGCGATGATCTGGCTGATGACGAACGCGGCGATGAAGCCGCCGATCATGTTGCCGAGGCCGCCGAGAACGCAAACTATGAAAGTGATCGGCCCGAACGTGAGGCCGATGAACGGGTGGACGTCGTATTGCAGCACCAGCAGGCAGGCGGCGAGGCCAGCAAGGCCGCCGCCGATCGCCGAGGTGAGGATATAGATCCCGCGCTCGTTGGCGCCCATCAGGCCCATGATCTCGCGGTCCTGGGCAATGGCGCGGATGGCGGTGCCGAGATAGGTGCGCGCCAGAAACAGATAGAGGCCGACCGCGCCGATGAGCGCAACGCCGAAAGCAATGAGGCGCGAGAAACTGATGAAGATGCCGCCGAATTCGAGCACCGGCAGGCGAATGCCCAAATTGCGGAAATCCGTGCCGAACAGCAGCGTCGCCAAACTTTGCAGGAAGAATAGCAGCCCGCCGGTCGCCAGCAGCTGATTGATCGGCGCCGAGCCCAGAATCGGCTCGATGACGATGACGTGCACCAGCAAGCCGAGCACAGTGGCAAAACCGATCGCGCAGACGCAGGCAACCAGCAGCGGCCAGTGCCATTCGGCATAGAGCCAGAACACAGCGTACATCGCGGCCATCACCACCTCGGCGTAGCAGATCCACACCACGTCGATGACGCCGAAAATCAAGTTGAGGCCGAGCGACAGCAGCGCCAGCACGCCGCCGAGGAGCAAGCCATTGATGATCGCTTCGAGCAGATAGATGTCCATCGCGGCTCAGAGCCCGAGATAGGATTGCTGGATGACGGGGTTTTTCTGGAGCGCCGCCGACGTTCCGGTGAGTTTGATGCGGCCGGTTTCCAGCAGATAGGCGCGGTCGACGACCGTCAGAACTTGGCGCACGTTCTGCTCGACGATCAGCACCGTGAACCCCTCGGCGCGGATGCGCTTGACCAATTCGAAAACCTGCTCGACCACCAGCGGCGCCAGGCCGGCCGACGGCTCGTCCATCAGCAGCAGCTTCGGCTTCGACATCAGGGCCCGGCCGATCGCCACCATCTGCTGCTCGCCGCCCGACAGCGTGCCGGCGAGTTGGTTGCGGCGTTCTTTGAGGCGCGGGAAAAGCTCGTAGACCCAAGCAAGCCGCTCGATGAACACGCGGCGGGCCGCAGGCAGATAGGCGCCCATGCGCAAATTCTCTTCGACGGTCAGGCGCGGAAACAGCCGGCGGTTTTCCGGCACGTGCGCGATGCCCACGGCGACGACGCGGTAGGCCGGTGCGCTGGCGAGCGATTCGCCTTCGAAAACGATGCGGCCGGAACGCGGCGGCAGCAAGCCGGAGATCACGCGCATCAGCGTGGTCTTGCCGGCGCCGTTGGGCCCGACCACGCCGACCGCCTCGCCGTGCTCGACGTCGAGCGAGACGTCGAACAACGCCGCGAACGAACCGTAGCCCGCATTGACGCCATCGAGACGCAAAAGCGCGGGCATCAGTGCGCCCGGCCGAGATAGACTTCGGCGACGCGCGCGTCCTTGGCGGCGTCGCGCGGAAGTCCCTCGAAAATCAGCTCGCCGTGGTCGAGGACGATGACGCGGTCAACGACGCGCATCAGCACGCCCATGATGTGCTCCACCCAGACGATGGTGATGCCGAGATCGCGTCGGATGCGGCCGAGCATGTCGGCCGCCCGCTCCATTTCGGCGTGGTCGAGGCCGCCGAGGCTTTCGTCCGCCAGCAGAAGCTTGGGCCGCGTCGCCAGCGCGCGCGCCAGCTCGAGCTTTTTGAGCTGCGCCGCGCCGAGGCCGTCGATCATCGCGTCGGCGTCGGTCGGTAGACCGACCAGGTCGAGCGCGGCGACCGCATGCGCCTCGGCTTCGGCGCGCGAGGCGATGCCGCGGCCGCCGTAGAACGCAGCCAGAGTGACGTTCTCGCGAAGACTGAGGCGGCGGAACGGTCGCGGAATCTGGAAGGTGCGCGCCAGGCCCTTGCGGCAGATGCGATGCGCCGGAAGGCGCGCAATCTCCTGGTTTTCAAAGACGATGGACCCGGCGCTCGGGCGCAGTGTGCCGGCGATCAGGTTGAAGGTGGTGCTTTTACCCGAACCGTTCGGGCCGATCAGGCCGAGAATTTCGCCGGCGGCGACGTTGAACGACACCCGGTTGACCGCCAGGAACCCGTCGAAGCTTTTGCTGACACCCTTAACCGAAAGCACATCGACACCCGTGGCTGGAACACCGTGCCGCGACCGCCACGTGCGGCCGCGATGGGACAGAAGCCGGCGTCAGGCGGCGTAAGGGTTCGACTTCGGCAACGGCATCACGTCGTCGGCGGTTTTGATCTTGTCGGGCCAGACGATCGCTTCGACGTTGCCGTAGGCCTGCGTCACACAAGCCGAAACGCGCAAATTCTGGCCGGCGAACTCGTTGCCCGGCGGCGCGAACTTGACGCCGTAACCCTGAATCGTGCCGCCTTCCGGAATGTCGACGTCGAGTGCCGCCTTGCGGATCGCATCCGGGTTGGTGCCGCCATATTTCGTGATCGCCGCCGGCAGCACGTTTTGCAGGAAGATCCAGGTCTGGTTGAAGCCCATCGAGACATGCGGCGGCACGGCTTCGTTGCCGGTCGTCTTCTTGTAGCGTTCGACCATGACCGTGACCAATTGCTCGAGCTCCGGCTTGAGCGAGCCCGGCTTGAGGTTCTGCGCCGAGACCGGATCGACGTTGAGGAAATAGTCGAGGTCGGAGCCGAAGGCCTGTTTGAGCTTGTCGCGCTGACCATAGCCGGCACCGTGGCCGATCAGCATCTTGAACTTAAGGCCGGCTTCGCGCGCCTGGCGCAGGAAGAGCGTGATGTCGGGGTTATAGCCGGTGTGCAGGACGACATCGGCATCGGCGCGTTTGAGCTTGGTCACCAGCGACGACAAATCCGACGTCGTCGCCGAATACGCCTCGTTGAGGACGATCGGCATGCCGTCCGCATTGGCGTGAATCTCGTCCGCCGCGCCGGTGTCAGAGCCGTAAGGCCCGTCCTCGTGGATGATGGCGCATTTGAGCTTGGTCGGATCGACCTTGAGTTGCGCCTTCGAATGTTCCTTCAGGAAGGCAATCGCGGCCGCGCCATAGGCGTCGGCGCTGACGCCGGGGCGGAAGGTGTAGGTCAGGTTCTTGCCCTTCAGCACCTTGCTGGCGACGGCGATGGTGATCCACAGGATCTTCTTCGCCTGTTCCATTTTCTCGGCCAAGGGGACCGCCTCGGGGCTGGCGTAGATGCCGAGGATGGTGTCGACGTGCTCCTGGCTGATCAGGCGCTCGGCCTCATTGAGCGCCACTTCGACCTTGCTTTGCGCGTCGCCTTTCACCGGCTCGATCTTGTGCTTGCCGAGCACACCGCCATGTTCGTTGACCAGATCAATGGCGATTTGGGTCCCGATCGAACCCGGCACCGAACCGGCGCCGGTGAACGGCCCGGTGAGATCGTAGAGCACGCCGATGCGGATCGGCGACGACGCAGCCTGGGCCCGGGCGCGACCGCCCGCGAGTGGCCCGGCGGCCGCCATCGCGACCGTTGCCGCGGAATATTTCAGGACCGAACGCCGCGTGGTCTTGCGCATGATTCCTCCCCCGATCGCGGCTCGCATGGCCGCATTTTGATCGGCCGCAGACGCGGCCTGTTGCCGGCAGTGTTGGGCAAGTCCCGCGGACTGTCAACGCGCCGCGGCCCCCGTCAGGCATCCCAACGCGGCGGCGGCGCGGACCAACAAACGCCTTGTTTCCAAGCGGTTAGCTATGACCGACGGTTGCTTGACAGCCTGATGCGGCGGTCCAATATGGCCCTCGTCGCGGCGCGGGCCGACAGCAGAGGACGCAGGAGATGGACAGCACGAGCGCGTTGGCGCACACGGTCAATCCGGCGAACGAGCGCGGCCGCGAGGGCTTCTACCAGCGCGCCGGCGGCCAGAATCTGGCGCCGCTGTGGCGCGTGCTTGGCGCGCTCGTTACCGACGAGCCGGTGTCCCCGGTCAAGGCGACGATTTGGAAATACAGCGAGGTGCGCCCCTACCTGATGGAGGCGTGCAAGTTGATCACCGCCGCCGAAGCCGAACGCCGCGTGATGATGCTCGAAAATCCGGGATTGCCCGGCCAATCGCGCATCACCCACAGCCTGTTCGCCGGCTTGCAGATCATCCTGCCCGGTGAAGTCGCGCCTGCCCATCGTCACGTGGCATCGGCGCTGCGCTTCATCATCGAAGGCAAGGACGCCTACACCGCCGTCGCCGGCGAGAAGACCTCGATGCTGCCCGGCGATTTCGTGATCACGCCGTCGATGACCTGGCACGATCACGGCAACGAGGGCAACGGACCGATGGTGTGGCTCGACGGCCTCGACGTGCCGATCGTCAACCTGATGGATGCGAGTTTCCGCGACGGTTATCCCGACGCAAGTCATCCCGTGACCCGGCCGGAAGGCGCCGCCGAAGTCGAATACGGCTACAACATGCTGCCGGTCGATCAAGAATTCGGCGGCCAGACTTCGCCGATCTTCAACTATCCCTATGCGCGGACGCGCGAAGGCCTGGAAAAACTGCGCCGCTTCCGCAAGCCCGATCCCTATACCGGGTTCAAGATGAAGTTCGTCAATCCGGTAACCGGCGGCTGGGCGATGCCGACGATCTCGACCTGGATGCAGCTCGTGCCTAAAGGCTTCAAGACCCAGCCCTATCGCTCGACCGACAGCACCGTGTTCACCGTGGTCGAAGGCAGCGGCACGAGCGTCATCAGCGGCCAGCAATTCGACTGGCAGCCGCACGACATCTTTGTCGCGCCGAGTTGGCACTTCCAGGAACATGCGGCATCGGAAAACGCGGTGCTATTCGGCTTCTCCGATCGCGTCTGTCAGGAGAAACTCGGCTTCTTCCGCGAGCAGCGCGGCAACGAAGCGCGCTGACCGGCGCGGCTACTGAATCGGGAACGGAACCAAGCAGGGGGTTTTGCCGGTGCAGACTTCTTGCGCCGTTTGCGCCCAGTTCATCGCGATCTGAGTCTCGATGCGCTGCGCGACCGCCGGCTTGACCGGATGGCTCGCCAGCATCGCGGTGACGATGAGCAGGGCACCTACGGCATTCCACAATTCGTTGGGCACGATCGGCTCCGGTCAGCGGCCGGCGTTCTGCCGGCCAATCAAATTTCACCGCTAGGCGTAACCGAATTCGGTTAACCCACGATTGAAACGTACTTAACCGTTGCTTAATGGCCTAACGGTGGCGCCGTCGGCCGGTTCCGGCGTAACGGAAATGCCTCAGCGCGGCGGCTGCATACCGATGGCGCGCTCGGCCAACCAGGCGATCGCGGCGATGGCGAGGCCGGCGGCGATGAACGAAATGCCGAGCAGCCGCAGCCCAAGGCCGATCCAGAAATGCGCCACGATGCGCATGGCGAAGCCGGTAGCGACGGCCGCCGCCGCCAGCAGCCACATGGCGGTGATGACCGGGTGCCGCTTGCCGCCGCGTGCCTCTGCCATCCGACCCTCCCCTCCGGAGTCATGCCGGCCAGGATCGGGCCATCTTAGTGCTAAACGTCCAGATTGGCGACTTCGAGCGCGTGGTGCTGGATGAACTCGCGCCGCGGTTCGACGATGTCGCCCATCAACGTCGAGAAGATCTCGAGTGCCGAATCCTCGTGCGTGACCTTGACCTGGAGCAACGAGCGCTCCGACGGATCGAGCGTCGTTTCCCACAGCTGCTCGGGATTCATCTCGCCGAGACCTTTGTAGCGTTGGATGTCGCCCTGCTTGGGACCGAGCGCGAGCACGGCTTCGACCAGAGCGGTCGGGCCGTTGACGATGGCTTCCTTGTCCTTGGCGATGAGCTTGCCGGGCTTGCCGTAAATCTTCTGCAGGTCCGCTGTGCGCTCGTCGAGCCGGCGCGCTTCGGCGCTCTTCAACAGCGCGGCGTCGAAAACGCGGCGTTCGGTGACGCCGTGGCGTTTGCGCGTCAGCACCAGGCTTTCGCCCGGCACAAGTTCGCCCTTCCAGCCGCGCGCATCGGCCGTCGCCAGCAGATCGAGGCGCGACGCCAGGTACTTGGCCGCTTCGGCGCCATCCTTCGGCTTGTCGAGCAACGTCGGATCGAGCACGCCGGCGATCGCCGCCTGTTCGACCACTTCGAGGCTGCCGACCTTGCGCCACAGCGGCAGCAGCAAGGTACGCACCAGTCGCGCACGCTCGACCAAATCCTTCAGGTCGTTGCCGGCGCGTTCGACGCCGTCGTGCTGCCGGAACTTGGCGTCCTTGATGCCGGCGGTGATGCGGTATTCCTCGAGCGCCGGATTGTCCTTGAGATAGACCGATTTGCCCTGGCCGCGCTTCACCTGATAGAGCGGCGGCTGCGCGATATAGAGATAGCCTTTTTCGATCAGGTCGCGCATCTGGCGGAAGAAGAACGTCAGCAACAGCGTGCGGATATGGCTGCCGTCGACATCGGCGTCGGTCATGATGACGATGCGGTGATAGCGCGCCTTCGTCGCGTCGAATTCTTCGGGGCCGATGCCGGTGCCGAGCGCCGCGATCAGCGTGCCGATTTCGACCGACGACAGCATCTTGTCGAAGCGCGCGCGTTCGACGTTCAGAATCTTGCCCTTCAACGGCAGAATCGCCTGGAAGCGGCGGTCGCGGCCCTGCTTGGCCGAGCCGCCGGCGCTGTCGCCCTCGACGATGAAGAGCTCGCTTTGCGCCGGGTCGCGCTCCTGGCAGTCGGCGAGCTTGCCGGGCAGATTGGCGATATCGAGCGCGCCCTTGCGCCGCGTCAGCTCGCGGGCCTTGCGCGCCGCCTCGCGCGCCGCCGCGGCCTCGACCACCTTGCCGACGACGCGCTTGGCTTCGGACGGGTGCTTTTCGAACCACTCCTGAAGCTTGTCCGCGACCACGGCATCGACTACCGGCCGGACCTCGCTCGAGACCAGTTTATCCTTGGTCTGGGATGAGAATTTGGGGTCAGGCACCTTGATCGAAAGGATGCAGGTCAGGCCTTCGCGCATATCCTCGCCGGTGAGCGGAATCTTGTCCTTGCCCTTGGTCAGGCCGGTTTCATCCGCATAATTGTTGATCGTGCGCGTCAGCGCCGCGCGGTAGCCGGCCAAATGCGTGCCGCCGTCGCGCTGCGGAATGTTGTTGGTAAAGCACAGCATCGTCTCGTGATAGCTGTCGGTCCATTCCATCGCGACTTCGACGGTGATGCCGTCCTTGGCCGCCGCCATCGTGACGGTCGGATGGAGCGTCTGCTTCGCGCGGTCGAGGTACTTGGCGAAGGCCTCGAGGCCACCCTCGTAATGCAGGCTGACGGTCTTAGGCTCGACGCCGCGCGCATCGGTCAATTCGAGCGTCACGCCCGAGTTGAGGAAGGCCAACTCGCGCAGCCGGTGCTCGAGCGTCGCGAAGTCGAATTCGGTCTTGGTGAAGGTCCGGGTGCTCGGCCAGAATGTCACCTCGGTGCCAGTCTTGGGCCCAGTTTTGCCGTTACGTTCGACCGGCGGTGCCTTGCCGACGACCTTGAGCGGCACCTCGGGATCGCCGTCCTTGAAACGCATGAAATGCTCGCTGCCACCGCGCCAGATGCGCAGGTCGAGACGCGATGACAGCGCATTCACCACCGAAACGCCGACGCCGTGCAGACCGCCCGAAACTTTGTAGGAGTTTTGGTCGAATTTTCCGCCGGCGTGCAGCTGAGTCATGATGACCTGTGCCGCGGAGACTTTTTCCTCCTTGTGGATGTCGACCGGGATGCCGCGGCCGTTGTCGGTCACGGTGCACGACCCGTCGGGATTGAGCGTCACCGTCACGGTGTCGCAGAAGCCGGCCAGCGCCTCATCGATCGAGTTGTCGACGACCTCGTAGACCATGTGATGCAGGCCCGAACCGTCATCCGTATCGCCGATATACATGCCCGGACGCTTGCGCACGGCATCGAGTCCGCGCAGCACCTTGATCGATTTGGCGCTGTATTCTTCTTCCGCGCCTTCGGAAACCGGCTCACTCATGGTCTATCCACCAAGTTACGAGAACGACATTATCGTCATGCGGGTGACAGGGCGGCATCCGCGACCGCAAAGAACTGGGCCTGGCCTTTGATTTCGGCAAAGAGCGCCGCGTCGGTGCCGGCGAGCCAGCATTGCGCGCCAAGCGCACGCAGCGCCTGGAAGAGCGCGCTGCGCCGGGCGGCGTCGAGATGCGCGGTGACTTCGTCGAGCAATAACACCGGCGCGCGGCCGCGCCGTAACGCCAAGAGCCGCGCATAGGCGAGTACGATAGCGATCAACAGCGCCTTCTGCTCGCCGGTCGAACACAAAGCGGCAGCCTCGCCGGTGCCGAGATGGCGCGCCAGCAGGTCCGAGCGGTGCGGCCCGGTTTGCGTCACGCCGCTGTCGCGGTCGAGCCCGCGCGACTCGTGGAGCGCCTTGCGGAAAGCCTCTTCGGCGGCCAGCGCCGGCATGCTGCCGAGCCAGTGTTCGACGGCGCCTTCGATCGTCAGACCGACGCGCGGGAACGGTCCCGGCGCTTCCGCACAAGCAGCGGCCAAGCGCACAACCGCTTCGAGCCGCGCCGCCGCGAGCGCGACGCCGTTTTCGGCCATGATCTCTTCGAGCGCCTTGAGCCAGGACGGATCCGCCGCGCCCTCGCGCAGCAGCCGCGCGCGTTCGCGCACCGCGCGCTCGTAAGCCAGAAGCCGCGACCAATGACCGGGATCGAACCCGGTCACCAGCCGGTCGAGAAAGCGACGGCGGCCGGAAGCGGCATCGGCAAACAACCGATCCATCTGGGGCGTCAGCCAGGCGACCGCAAGGCGCTCGGACAATTCCTGCTGGCTTTTGACCGGCACGCCGTCGATGCGGAGGTGGCGGCGCTCGCCGCTTTCGCTGTCGGCGTCGCGGCCGGTGCCGATGTCGAATTCGCCGGCGGACCCGGTCACGGTCGCCGCTAGCGCCCAGGCGCCGCCACCGCGGCGGTCGATTTCACTGAGCTTGGCCCGGCGCAGGCCCTTGCCCGGCGCCAGGAACGAAAGCGCCTCGAGCAGGTTGGTCTTGCCAGCGCCGTTCGGTCCCACCAGCACGACCATGCCGGCCTCGACCGTCAGCCGTGCGCGCGTGTAGCCGCGGAAGTCGGTCAGCATCAACCGCACGACTGAGATTGCCGGCGCGACGACTGCGGCCCGTGTTACCGGTTTCGCGAAGGGAACCACCCGATCGGGCGCCATGCCTCGCGCCTAAACGCGCATCGGCATGAGGACGTAAAGCGCGCTGGCGTCGGTGGCGTCGCGCACCACGGTCGGTGAGGCGGCGTCGGCCATGACGAATTTGGCGCCTTCGCCCTCGATCTGCTCGGTGATGTCGAGGAGATAGCGCGAGTTGAACCCGATCTCGATCGGCGAGGCGCTGTAACGCACCTCGATTTCCTCGGATGCGGTGCCGTTTTCGGCGCTGGTGGCCGAGAGCGTCAGGCTGTTGCGGTCGATCGCCAGCTTCACCGCCCGGCTCTTCTCGCTCGAGATCGTCGCCACGCGGTCGACGGCGGCGGCGAACGACTTGCATTCGACCTCAAGCACCTTGTCGTTGCCCGTCGGAATGACGCGGTCGTAATCGGGGAAGGTGCCGTCGATCAGCTTCGAGGTCAGCACCGTGTTCTCGCCGAAGCCGAAACGGATCTTGGTGTCGGACAGCGACACGGCGACGTCTTGGTCGAACTCGTCGAGCAGCTTGCGCAACTCATTGACCGCTTTGCGCGGCACGATCACGCCGGGCATGCCGGCAGCGCCGTCGGGCAGCGGCAGTTCCATCCGCGCCAGGCGATGGCCATCGGTCGCCACCGCGCGCAGCATGTTGACGTCGTTGCTTTTGGCGGCGTGGAGGTAGATGCCGTTCAGGTAGTAGCGCGTTTCCTCGGTCGAGATCGCGAACCGCGTGCGATCGATCAGCCGCTTCAGATCGGCGGCGGAGATCGTGAAATTGTGCGCCAGGTCGCTGCCCGACATCACCGGATAATCCTCGGCCGGCAGGCAGGCGAGGGTGAAGGTCGAGCGGCCGGACCGGAGCGTCATCTGGCCTTTGTCGGCGCCGATTTCGAGCGCCACCTGCGCGCCTTCGGACAACTTGCGCGTGATGTCGTAGAGCGTGTGCGCCGGCACGGTGGTGCCGCCGGCTTTGACGCCTTGCGCCGGCACCGACGAGATCATCTCGATGTCCATGTCGGTTGCCGACAGCGCCAACTTGCCGTCGGCCCCGCGCAGCAACACGTTCGACAGGATGGGAATGGTGTTGCGCCGTTCGACCACGCTCTGCACGTGGCCCAATGCCTTGAGCAGAGCGGCGCGTTCGATCGTCAGTTTCATGGGTGGTGGCGTTCGTCCGTTATAGCGGCTTTTCCTCGCGCCGGACCGTCTTTCCGGCCCGACACCCCGCCGCGCCCGAGACCTGGCACACGCTGCAACACACGCGCCGAAACTGGCCGCCGAACGGGAAAAAACTATAGCACAGGGGGTGTCGACCGTATACCGCGGCGGACCGTGAAATCGCCCCACCGAGTCGAAATTTCCGCCTTATAGATCAGTGATTTATAGAGAAGCTGCGGCGCCGCCAGCGGCTCAGTTTTCGAGCATGCGGCGGAGCAGCTCGATGTCCTCGGCCATGGTGGTGTCGGCGGCCTTCAATTCCTCGATCTTA